>JANNZD010000363.1:0-11329 GCA_031410435.1 Betaproteobacteria bacterium
GCCGCTGGAATCGCCCGAATGCACGCCCTCGGTGAGGATGTCCACCTTCAGCACGCCCGAGACCATGCCGCGCAGGCTGGTGGTGAGCCAGAGCTGGTCATAGTTGCCGGCGCCCGAATCCAGGCAGACCACCAGGCCCACATCGCCCAAGCGGCTGCGCAGCGCGTCCAGGTAGGGCGGCAGGTCGTGCGAGCCGCTTTCCTCGCAGGTTTCAATCAGCCCGACGATGCGCGGATGGGCCAGGCCCTGGGCCTGCAGGGCCTCCACCGCGGTGATCGCCGCATACACCGCATAGCCGTCATCGGCGCCGCCGCGGCCGTAGAGCAGACCGCCCTCGTACTTGGGGGTCCAGGGGCCCAGGTCATTGCGCCAGCCGGTGAACTCGGGTTGCTTGTCGAGGTGGCCGTACATCAGCACGGTCTGGCCGCTGCCGGCCGGGCGCCCCGACGAGGCCTCGATCTCGAAGAAGATCACCGGCGTGCGCCCCGGCAGGCGCACCACCTCCAGGGTCAGCCCCGGCAGCTTGCGTGATGCGACCCAATCGGCGGCATCCCGCACCACCCGCTCGATGAAGCCATTGGTGGCCCATTCGGCGTCGAACATCGGGCTCTTGGCCGGCACGCCGATGTAGTCGGTCAGGGCCGGCACGATGGCCTCGTCCCAGCGGCGCTGGGCAAAGGCGCCCAGCGCGCTGGCTTCGTCGGGTTGTACCGGGCTTTGCGGATCACGGGCATTCATCGCGGGTCTCCTGCAGCGCTGGCGCCGGACAAAAGGCCTGCCGCCCAGCGCAAAGCGGCCAGTTTAGGCCGGCTCAGGCCAGCGCGCCGACAACCATGCGGTCAGGTCGTCCAGCACCCGGGCCTGCTCGGGCTCGTTGAAGATCTCGTGCGCCAGGCCGTCGTAGCGCCGGGCCTGCACCCTGGCAGGCGGTGCGGCGGCGGCAAAGGCGGCGCTGCCGCACGGGGCCACGCAGCGGTCGGCGCCGGCATACAGCAGCAGGGTGGGGGTCTGCCAGCGCGCTGCGGCCTGGCGCACCCACAGGCCGGCGTCGACGATGAAGCGCACCAGCCGGGGCGTGACCCGGTCATGCACCAGCGGGTCGGCCAGGTAGGCCCGCACCACCGCCAGGTCGCGGCAGATCCAGCCGGGCTGCAGGCCGTTGCCCAGGGCCAGCCCGGGCGCCAGCGGCGCGGCCAGCGCCAGCAGCAGACGCTGGCCCGGGCTCATGCCCGGGTCGAGCGCCGGCGACGACATCACCAGGCCGTCCACCGCCTGCCACCAGGCCGCCGGCGCGTCGGCCAGGCCTTCTGCGACAAAGCGCCCGACCACCAGGCCGCCCATGCTGTGGCCCAGGAGCAGCAGCGGGCCTGGCCGGGCCGGACGCAGTTGCCGCAGCACCGCGCCCAGGTCGGCCAGCAGGCTGTCAGCGGCCGGGATGGCGCCCCGCGCGCCGGGCGAGCGGCCATGGCCGCGCTGGTCATAGCCCACCACGGCCCAGCCGCATTCGGCCAAGCGGGCCATCACATGGGCATAGCGGCCCACATGCTCGCCCAGGCCATGCACCAGCAGGAGCGTGCCGCGCGGCGGCCCGCGCGGCGCCGGGCCGTCGAAGCGGTAGAGGGCCTGGCCATCGTCGGCGGTGAAGGTTTGCATCGGCGGGGTCTCCGGCGCCAGTGTAGAAGCCAGCGCCGCTGCGGCAGGGTCCAATCCTTGCGCCAACCCAGCGGCCTACACTCGACCGTGATGCCTGCCCTGCCCACTGCTGCACCCGCCCCGCTGCGCCGGGCCGACCGGCCGCCCCTGGCCTGGCGGGCGGCAGCGGCGGCGCTGCTGGCGGCGCTGTGCGGGCTGCTGGCCGCCTGCGCGTCGGCGCCCGAGGGCCTGCCCAAGCCCGGCCCGGCGCCCGCCGACGGCGACGGCCCGCGCGCCCGCCTGCTCTTGCGCGGCGCGGTGCCGGGCGACGACCAGTTCGCCCTGGTGGCGCTGGCCGACGCGGTGCACTGCAAGAACCCGCGTCTGCTCAGCAGCGGCAATGGGCGCAAGCCGCCCGAGCCGGCCTCGCTGCCGGCCGGCGTTCTGAGCACCGTCGATTTCGTGGTGCTGCGCGCCGACAAGGTCAGTTGCGGGGTGCGCTGGTCTTTCACGCCCGAGGCCGGCAAGACCTACCTGGTGCAGGGCGTGGTGGTGGGCAGCGGCTGCACCGGGCGGCTGCTGGACGTCACCGACAGTGCCAAGCCCCAGCCGGCCGCCGGCGCGGTGCTGCGCTCGGGGCCGGGCCAGGCCTGTCTGGCGCTGGACCAATCCCGCCTGGCGGGCGACACGCCCTCGCTGATCCAGGGCGGCCAGCACCAGGGCGAGGCCGTGCTCAACCCGGCCGCCACCGCGCGTGACCTGCAAGGGCTGATCCGGCCATGAAGCCGACGCGCCGCCGCCCCTCCCTAGCAGCCCTGGCAGCCTTGGCAGCCCTGGCCTGCTGCGCCGCTGGCGGGGCGCTGCCGGCCGCGGCCCTGACGCCGGCCGAACTGTTTGCCCAGGTGGCGCCCAGCGTGTGGCGGGTGCAGACCCTGGACGCCGACGGCCTGGTGCTGGGCCAAGGCAGCGCGGTGGTGGTGGCGCCCGGCCTGCTGGTGACCAACTGCCATGTGCTGGCCAAGGCCCGCAAGGTGCAGGTGCGGCGCGACGGCCAGGCCCGGGCCACGGCGGCCCGCTTGTCGCTCTGGGATGCCCAGCGCGACCTGTGCCAGCTCGAGGCCGCCGGCCTGCAGGCGCCCTTCGTGCCGCTGGGCCAGGCCAGCAGCGCCGCGGTGGGCCAGCCGGCCTATGCCATCGGCCACCCCAAGGGCCTGGACCTGACCATGAGCGCTGGCCTGGTCTCGTCCTTGCGGCGCAATGGCGCCGGCCAGCTGGTGCTGCTGCAGACCTCGGCCGCGATCTCGGGCGGGTCCAGCGGCGGGGGGCTGTTCAATGAGGCCGGCGAGTTGCTGGGCCTGACCACCATCGCCTCGGTCACCGGCGACGCCCAGAACCTGAACTTCGCCATCCCGGTGGATTGGATCAGGGACCTGCCACGCCGCCATGCTGCGGCGCGGGCGGCCGAAGCCGCGTCGGCCAAGCCGCCCTGACCCTGCTGGCCGGGCACTCAGCCCGCAGGCATGCAGAAGACATTGAGCTTGTTGCCGTCCAGATCGCGGAAATAGCCGGCGTAGAAGCCTGGCCCGCGCGCGCCGGCCGGGCCCTCGTCGGTGCCGCCCAGCTGCAGCGCCAGCGCATAGGTCGAATCGACCTTGGCCGGGCTGTCCACCACGATCGCTGCCATGCAGCCGTTGCCGGGGCTGGCCGGCTGCTGGTCGAAGGGGACCATCACCGCCAGCGCGGGCTTGTCCATCCCGGCGCCCCAGGCATAGCCGCGGCCGAAATCCATGATGCGCTGGATGCCCAGCGGCGCGAGCAGGGTGTCATAGAACTTCATGGCGCGGGGCAGATCATTGGTGCCAATGCAGACGTAGCCGATCATGCGGACTCCTCGGTTGGGTGGTTGAGGCGTGAGTGTGTACCGGCGCAGGCCCGGCCGGGAAGGCCCACCGGACCGGCCCGACACTCAATCGCGCGCGAACCTGAACACCGCCACGCTGGCCAGCAGATTCGGCGCGCGCCGCACGGCGCGGCCGGCCTGGCAACCGAAGCTGTCGAGTATGCGCAGCCCATTGCGGCGCGCCAGCACCTCGAAATCGGCAAAGCTGCCGACCCGGATATTGGGTGTGTCGTACCACTCGTAGGGCAGGGTCTTGGTCACCGGCATGCGCCCGCCCAGCACCGCCAGCCGGTTGGGCCAGTGGGCAAAGTTGGGAAAGCTGACGATGCCGATGCGCCCGACCCGGGCGGTCTCGCGCAGCATCTTCTCGGTGTTGCGCAGGTGCTGCAGGGTGTGCAGTTGCAGCACCACGTCGAAGCTGCGGTCGGCAAACAACGCCAGGCCGTCTTCCAGGTTGAGTTGCACCACGTTGACGCCGCGGCGCGCGCAGGCCAGCAGGTTGGCATCGTCGATTTCGACGCCGTAGCCGCTGCAGCCCTTGACCGCGTGCAGATGGGCCAGCAGCGCGCCATTGCCGCAGCCCAGGTCGAGCACCCGGCTGCCGGGCGGCACCAGTTCGGCCACCAGGGCCTGCTCGGCGCTGATGTCGGGCGTCGGGCTCACTGAACTAGCCTCCGCACTGCGCGCTGCGGGATTCGCGCTTGGGAGCGGCCCGGCGCACTCACGCCGTCACCTCGCAAGCAATGCGGTCGAAGGTGGCACGCAGCAGCGCGTGGTAGCGCGGGTCGTCCAGCAGGAAGGCGTCATGGCCGTGCGGCGCGTCGATCTCGGCATAGCTGACATCGATGCGGTTGTCGACCAGGGCCTTGACGATCTCGCGCGAGCGCGCCGGCGGGAAACGCCAGTCGGTCGTGAAGCTCACCAGCAGGAAGCGCTTGCCACGCGCCGCCGCGAAGGCCGCCGACAGGTCGCCGCCAAAGTCGCTGGCCGGATCGAAGTAGTCCAGCGCGCGGGTGATCAGCAGGTAGGTATTGGCGTCGAAATACTCGCTGAATTTGTCGCCCTGGTAGCGCAGATAGCTCTCGATCTGGAACTCGATGTCCTGGGTGCTGTAGCCCAGCGCGGCGGCCTGGCCGTCGGCGCCAGCGCGGCGCAGGCTGCGGCCGAACTTCTCCTCCATCGAGTCGTCGCTGAGGTAGGTGATGTGGCCGATCATGCGGGCCACCCGCAGGCCGCGCTTGGGCAGCACCCCGTAGGCGCTGTAATGGCCGCCGTGGAAATCGGGGTCGGTGATGATGGCGCGGCGCGCCACCTCATTGAAGGCGATGTTCTGGGCCGACAGATTGGGCGCGGTGGCCACCGCGATGCACTCGCGCACCCGTTGCGGGTGGCGCAAGGTCCAGCTCAGGGCCTGCATGCCGCCCAGGCTGCCCCCCAGCACCGCCGCCAGTTGGGTGATGCCCAGGGCGTCCAGCAGGCGGGCCTGGGCATCGACCCAGTCTTCTACCGTCACCACCGGAAAGTCGGCACCCCAGGGCTTGCCGGTGGCCGGATTGGGGCTGATCGGCCCGGTCGACCCGAAGCAGGAGCCCAGGTTGTTGACCCCGATGACGAAGAAGCGCTCGGTGTCCAGCGGCTTGCCCGGGCCCACCAGGTTGTCCCACCAGCCCTCGCTCTTGTCCTGCCCGGCATAGGTGCCGGCCACATGGTGGCTGGCATTGAGCGCATGGCAGACCAGCACCGCATTACTGCGGGCCGTGTTCAGGCGGCCGTAGGTCTCGTAGGCCAGCGCATAGCTGGGCAGGATGGCACCGCTCTTGAGCGGCAGCGGCGCGTCGAAGCCGATCTTCTTTGCGCTGACAGGGCCGATGGACGGCATGGTGATGGCGTGCCCCAGGAAAAAACCCGATGCCACTGCGAAGCGTGGTCACCGGGTGGGCATCACGTTTAGCAGCATTTGTAGAGCGCCCGCAATCAGGAACAAATCGGCGCTGGAAGTTGCAAGTATAGCCAGCCCGGCAGGCCTGAAGCGCTGCCGGGCGGCGGTTCGCAGCCGGGCTTGTGCCAGCGCAAGCCCGGCCACTGCGCTGCCTGCCGGCCCGCCGCTGCGCGCGCGGATGTGCCAGGATCGGCCATGTTGACACCCGCCGTGCTGCCCCCGCTGCGCCATGGCCTGCTGCACCGGGCCCGCCCGGCCGGGGCAGGGGCGGCGCTGGCTGGCCTGCTGGGGCTGGCGGCCTGCACCGCACCCGGCGAGACCGGCTGGGCCGGCTATGCCGAGGGCGACTATGTGCGCATTGCCGCGCCGCTGGCCGGCACCCTCACCGCCCTGCCGGTGCAGGCCGGCCAGGCGGTGGCTGCGGGCGCGCCGCTGTTCACGCTGGAATCCCAGGCCGAGGCCGCCGCGCGCGACGAGGCCCAGGCGCGGCTGGCGGCCAGCCTGGCGCTGGCCCGCAATGCCGACAGTGGCCGCCGCAGCGACGAGTTGAGCGTCACCCGGGCCCAGCGGGCCCAGGCCCAGGCCCAGGCCGACCTGGCGCGCAGCGAGCTGGCGCGCCAGCAGGCTTTGCTGCAGCAAGGTTTCGTGGCCCCGGCCCGGGTCGAGGATGCGCGCGCCGCAGCGGCCCAGTCCGCCGCGCGGCTGGCCGAAGTGGAGGCCGCGCTGCGCGTGGCCGACCTGCCGGCCCGCCCGGCCGAACGCGAAGCCGCCCGCGCCACCGCCGCCGCGGCCAGCCAGGCCCTGGCCCAGAGCCAGTGGCGCCTGGCCCAGAAGACCCAGCAGGCGCCGCTGGCCGCAATGGTGGCCGACACCTATTACCGGGTGGGCGAATGGGTACCGGCAGGCCAGCCGGTGCTGGCCTTGCTGCCCGCCGGGGCGGTCAAGGCGCGCTTCTTCGTGGGCGAGGCCGAGCTGGGCGGCTTGCGCACCGGCCAGGCCGTGACGATCCGCTGTGATGGCTGTGGCGCGCCGCTGGCCGCGCGCATCAGCCGGATTGCCACCCAGGCCGAATACACCCCGCCGGTGCTGTACTCCAACGCCCAGCGGGCGCGCCTGGTCTTCATGGTCGAGGCCCGGCCCGAACCGGCCGACGCCGCCCGGCTCAAGCCGGGCCAGCCGCTGGACGTGCGGCGGGTGGCCGGATGAGCGGCGCGGCCGGGCCCGGCGCCTGGGCCATCGACGTGCAGGGCCTGAGCAAGCACTACGGCGGCCGCGCGGTGGTCGACCGGGTGGCCCTGCAGGTGCCCTGGGGCCAGGTCTGCGGCTTTCTGGGGCCGAATGGCAGCGGCAAGACCACCACCATCCGCCTGCTCTGCGGCCTGCTCACGCCGGACGCCGGCAGCGGCAGCTGCCTGGGCCTGGACATCGTCAAGCAGGCCGCCGAGATCAAGCGCCAGGTCGGCTACATGACGCAGAAATTCGGGCTCTACGAGGATTTGTCGATCCGCGAGAACCTGGATTTCGTGGCCCGCCTGTTCGAGCTGCCGCAGCGCCGCCAGGCGGTGGACGCCGCGCTCCTGCGGCTGGGCCTGAGCGCGCGCCAGCAGCAGCTGGCCGGCACCTTGTCGGGCGGCTGGAAGCAGCGGCTGGCCCTGGCCGCCTGCCTGATCCACCAGCCGCGCCTGCTGCTGCTGGACGAGCCCACCGCCGGGGTCGACCCCAAGGCGCGGCGCGAGTTCTGGGACGAGATCCACCGCCTGGCCGCCACCGGCATCACGGTGCTGGTGTCGACCCACTACATGGACGAGGCCCAGCGCTGCGACCAGCTGGTCTACATCGCCTATGGCCGGGTGCTGGCGCTGGGCAGCGCGGCGCAGATCGTGGCCGGCGCCGGTGCCAGCGACCTGGAAGACGCCTTCGTCCGCCTGGTCGGCCAGGCCCGGGACAACTTTGCCTGAGCCCGATGAGCGGCAAGCGCTTCTCCTGGCACCGCATGGTGGCCATCTTCATCAAGGAGTTCCAGCAGATGCTGCGTGACCGGCTGACCTTCGCGATGGCGGTGGGCGTGCCGGTGCTGCAGCTGGTGTTGTTCGGCTATGCCATCAACACCGATCCCAAGGGCCTGCCCACGGTGCTGGTGGCGCAGGACGGCGGGCCGCTGGGCCGCAGCCTGGTGGCGGCGCTCGGCAACAGCGGCTACTTCAACATCCTGCGGCGCAGCGCCAGCGAGGCCGAGGGCGATGCCCTGATCGAGCGCGGCGAGGTGCAGTTCATGATCGTCATCCCGCCCGACTTCAGCACCCGGCTGGTGCGGGGCGAGCAGCCGGCGCTGCTGGTGTCGGTGGACGCCACCGATCCGGCCGCCGCCAGCAATGCCATCGCGGCGCTGGCCCAGATCAACCAGCAGGCGCTGCAGCATGAGCTGGTCGGCCCGCTGGCCGCGCTGGCGCCGCGCGCGCCGCCCTTCGAATTGCGCGTCCACCGTCGCTACAACCCCGAGGGCCTGGCGCGCTACAACATCGTGCCGGGGCTGATCGGCACCATCCTGACCATGACCATGGTGATGCTCACCGGCCTGGCCATCACCCGCGAGCGCGAACGCGGCACCATGGAGAACCTGCTGGCCACCCCGGTGCGCCCGGCCGAAGTGATGGTGGGAAAGATCCTGCCCTATGTGGTGATCGGCTATGTGCAGCTGGGCGTGATCATGGCCGCCGCCGCACTGTTGTTTGCGGTGCCGATGAACGGCAGCCTGCCGCTGTTGCTGGCCCTGATCGGGGTGTTCATGCTGGCCAATCTGGGGGTGGGCTTCACCTTCAGCACGCTGGCGCGCAACCAGTTGCAGGCACTGCAGATGACCTTCTTCTTCTTTCTGCCGTCAATGCTGCTGTCGGGCTTCATGTTTCCGTTCCGGGGCATGCCGGGCTGGGCCCAGGCGCTGGGCGAGCTGCTGCCCTTGACCCACTTCCTGCGCATCGTGCGCGGCATCATGCTCAAGGGCAACACACTGGACCAGGTGCTGCCCGAGCTGTGGCCGCTGCTGGCCTTTCTGGCGTTGGTCTCGGCGCTGGCCCTGGCGCGCTACCGCCAGACTGTGGATTGACCGGCTTTGCCCGGCCACTTGGGCCGATCGGCGCGGGCTGGCACGCTATCCAATGCATGGATCACGCCCACCGCTCGGCCCGGCAGCACAATGTCACCGGGTGTCCGTGTGCGCCCCGGCCTTGAGGAGTTCGCGCCATGCCCAACTGGTTGATCACGCTGGACCGGCATTTCCCGATCCGCTACCTGACCCTGTTGGCGGCCGCCACAGCCCTGCTGGCCGGCCTGCTGGCCTGGTCCACGCGGGGGCAGGGCCAGTGGCTGGCCGCCCTGGGCGCCGCCGGCCTGGTGCTGGGCGTGCGCGACCTGCGCCAGACCAAGCGCGCGCTGCTGCGCAACTACCCGGTCATCGGCCACCTGCGCTTCCTGTTGGAATGGATACGCCCCGAGATCCGCCAGTATTTTCTGGAGAGCGACCGCGAGGCCGTGCCTTTCTCGCGCCAGCAGCGCTCGCTGGTTTACCAGCGCAGCAAGGGCGAATCCGACAAGCGGCCCTTCGGCACCCAGCTCGACGTGCACGAGGCCGGCTATGAATGGATCAACCACTCGCTGCAGCCGACCCAGTTGCCCAGCCATGACTTCCGCATCGCGATCGGTGGCAAGCGCTGCAGCCAGCCCTACTCGGCCAGCCTGTTCAACATCTCGGCGATGAGTTTCGGCGCGCTCAGCGCCAACGCCATCATGGCCCTGAACGGCGGCGCCCGGCGCGGCGGCTTTGCCCACGACACCGGTGAGGGCTCGATCAGCGAGCACCACCGGCTGAACGGCGGCGACCTGATCTGGGAGATCGGCTCGGGCTACTTCGGCTGCCGCAATGACGACGGCAGCTTCAACGCCGCCCGCTTCGAGGCCAATGCGCGCGATCCGCAGGTCAAGCTGATCGAGTTGAAGCTCAGCCAGGGCGCCAAGCCGGGCCATGGCGGCATGTTGCCCGGGCCCAAGGTGTCGCCCGAGATCGCGGCCGCGCGCGGCGTGCCGGTGGGGGTGGATTGCATCTCGCCGGCCGCGCACAGCGCCTTCCGCACGCCGCTGGAACTGCTGCAGTTCCTCGACCGGCTGCGCAGCCTGTCGGGCGGCAAGCCGGTGGGCTTCAAGCTGTGCATCGGCCACCCCTGGGAGTGGTTTGCGCTGGCCAAGGCCATGCTGGAAAGCGATCTGCTGCCCGACTTCATCGTCGTCGACGGCGCCGAGGGTGGCACCGGCGCCGCACCGCTGGAGTTCACCGACCATGTCGGCGCGCCGATGCAGGAGGGGCTGCGCCTGATCCACAACACCCTGGTGGGTCTGAACCTGCGCCACCGTGTGCGCATCGGCTGTGCCGGCAAGATCGTCAGCGCCTTCGACATCGCCCGCGCGATGGCGCTGGGCGCCGATTGGTGCAACTCGGCGCGCGGCTTCATGTTCTCGCTGGGCTGCCTGCAGGCCCAGCATTGCCACACCGGCGCCTGCCCCACCGGCGTGGCCACCCAGGACCCGTTGCGCCAGCAGGCCCTGGTGGTGCCGGACAAGATCGAGCGGGTGGCCAACTTCCACCGCCAGACCCTGCAGGCGCTGCAGGAGCTGGTGCAGGCCGCCGGCCTGGACCATCCCAACCAGATCACCGCCGCCCATATCGTGCGGCGCGTGGCCGACGGCGAGGTGCGGCTGCTGTCCAACCTGCTGATCACCGTAGGACCGGGCGCCTTGCTGGCGGCCGAGCGCGGCGAGGCCGACTGGCCGCACCCGGTGTTCAGCCTGTACTGGCCGCTGGCTCATGCCGGCAGCTTTGCGGCCAGGCCGCCCGGCATGGCGGCAGCGGCGCCGGCCCGGCCCGGCGCGGCGGCGGCGCAGACCGAGGCCCGCTCACTGGCGTGACCGGCTTCACGCGCCGGCGCGGGCCGGCGCCTTGCCGCGCTGCGCGCCCCCGCAAGGCGGGGATGCCAAGCGCCGACGCGGTTTGCAAAATGGCTTCTGTAACTTCTTGTTTCAGAAACCATGACAACGATCTTGCTGGCAGTCAACCCCAGCCGCCAGGCCCAGGCCTGGCATGCCGAACTGGCCGCCCGACGCGGCTGGGCCGTGGCCGGCCCGGCGCACAGCCTGCTCGACGCCCGACGGCTGGCCGCGGCAGACCCGCCTGCGCTGCTGGTGGCCGATCTGAGGCTGGGTGACGGCAATCTGCTGGCCTTGATTCACCTGCTGCAAGCCGGCCGCACGGCAGCGCGCCTGCCGGTACTGGTGCTGGCGCCTGACCAGGCCGACCCGCTGCTGCTGGACCTGCTGCAGGCCGGTGCCGACAACTTCTTCACCACCACCGGCGCCCGCCCCGGCGCATTGGCCGAGCAGGTGCAGGGCGCCCTGGCCGGCGAGGCCCAGATCGCGCCCTGGATCGCCCGGCGCCTGCTGGACTACTTCCAGGTGCGCCAGCACGGGGCGCCGCCCGGGGCCGTCGAAGACCTCAGCAACCCGCTGGCCTTGACCACCGCCGAATGCACGCTGCTGTGCCAGGTGTCGGTGGGCGACCGGCTGAGCGAACTGGCCCGGCGCGAGGGCGTGCGCCCACTCGACCTGGCCGCCCGGGTGCGCGCGGTTTACCGCAAGATGCAATGGGCGCTGCGCGCGGGCGACCTGCGGCTGGCCTGAGAGCCTGTGATTTATTCCGACATGCCCGCTCACCACCCCAAAAGACGCCCGCTCGTCGTTGCAAATGCTCGTCATAGCCCGGGCTATGACTGCGCTTTGCGCCTAGATCGCGCGCCTTTTTGGGCGTTGCTCGG
>JANNZD010000364.1:0-23262 GCA_031410435.1 Betaproteobacteria bacterium
CCGCCCTTTCGCATCCTGGTTCGACAGTTTTTGAAGCTGTTGAAGCCCTCGGTCCACACCCGGGCGCTCTGGGAGCTGTCGCCCCGGCCGCCCTACCTGATCGGCACGCTCGCCGCCGCGCATCAGGCGCTGCGCCAGGGCTCGAAAGAAACCAAGATGTACCCAGCCATTGACCTGCGTGCCGGTGTGCTGGCAAAGCCCGACCGCGACAGGGCGCTGCTGCCGCTGCAGCCTTAATGACCGAGGAAGGCAAGCCATGACCCCCGCAGTCCCCGCCCGCCTGCAACACACTGTCTACCTGGGCCAGGTGTTGATCGACGGCCAGTGGCGCCCAGGCAGCAGTGGCCAGACCCTGCCCCTGCTCAACCCCAGCGACGGCAGCGCGCTGGCCCGCATTGCCCGCGGCAGCGCCGCCGACATCGATGCTGCGGTGGCAGCTGCCCAGGCCGCGCTGGACGGCCCCTGGGGCCAGCTCACGGGCGCCGAGCGCGGCCGCATCCTGCTGAAGATGAGCGCCCTGACCCTGGATTGCGCCGACGAACTGGCGCGCCTGGAGGCGCTGGACGTGGGCAAGCCGCTCAAGCAGGGCCGCGCCGACGCGCTGGCGCTGGCGCGCTACCTGGAGTTCTATGGCGGCGCCGCCGACAAGGTGCACGGCCAGACCCTGCCCTTCGCCCAGGGCTATACGGCGCTGACCCTGCGCGAGCCGCACGGCGTGACCGGCCACATCGTGCCCTGGAACTACCCGATGCAGATCATCGGCCGCTCGGTTGGCGCGGCGCTGGCCATGGGCAATGCCTGCGTGCTCAAACCCGCCGAAGAGGCCTGCCTGAGTGCCCTGGCCTTCGGCCACATCGCGCTGCAGGCCGGCCTGCCGGCCGGCGCGCTCAACATCGTGCCCGGGCTGGGCGACGAGGCCGGCGCGGCGCTCTCGGCCCACCCCGGTGTGGCCCATCTGTCCTTCACCGGTTCGGTGGCGGTGGGGCGGCTGATCCAGGCGGCGGCGGCGCTCAACACCATCCCGGTGACGCTGGAACTCGGCGGCAAGAGCCCGCAGATCGTGTTCGCCGATGCCGACCTGGACACCGCGCTGCCCTTTCTGGTCAGTGCCGGCATCCAGAACTGCGGCCAGACCTGCTCGGCAGCGTCGCGCATCCTGGTCGAGCGGCCGGTCTTCGACGCGGTGCGGCGGCGCATGGCCGAGCGCTATGCCGCCTTGCGCGTGGGCCCGGCGCTGGACGACCCGGATGTGGGCCCACTGATTTCGGCGCGCCAGCAAGCAGTCGTCCAGGGCTATCTGGCCCTGGCGCGCGATACCGGCCTGGCCATCGCCGGCCAGGCCAGGCTGCCCGACACGCTGCCCGCCGGCGGCAGCTATGTGGCGCCGACCCTGCTGGCGCCGGCCGCGCCTGACCACCGGCTGGCCCAGGAGGAGATTTTCGGGCCGGTGCAGGTGATGATCCCTTTCGACGGCGAGGCCGAGGCCCTGGCGATCGCCAACGGCACGGCTTATGGCCTGGTGGCCGGTGTCTGGACCCGCGACGGCGGCCGGGCGCTGCGCATGGCGCGCAAGCTGCGCTGCGGCCAGGTCTTCATCAACAATTACGGCGCCGGCGGGGGCATCGAGCTGCCCTTCGGCGGCGTCAAGCACTCGGGCCATGGCCGCGAGAAGGGCTTCGAGGCGCTGTACGGTTTTTCAGCGCTCAAGACCGTGGCCATCAAGCACGACTGAAAGGGATCGCATGAGCGCAAGGTTGAAGCACAAGGTGGCCATCGTCACGGGGGCGGCGTCGGGTTTCGGCGCCGGCATTGCGGCCAAGTTCGTGGCCGAGGGCGCGCAAGTGCTGATCGCCGACCGCGACGGTGCCACGGCGCTGGCAGTGGCGGCGGCGCTGGGCCCGGCCGCCCGCGCCGTGACGGTGGACGTGGCCAGCGCTGCCGACGTGCGGCACATGATGGAGGCCGCCGAGCAGCATTTCGGCCGCATCGACATCCTGGTCAACAACGCCGGCGTCACCCACCTGCCGCAGGCGCTGGAAGATGTGTCCGAGGACGACTTCGACCGCATCGTGGCGGTCAACATGAAGGCCATCTACCTGGCCATGCGCGAGGCCGTGCCGCGCCTGAAGGCCAACCCACCGGGTGTGCAAGGCATCCGCGGGGTGGTGCTCAACGTGGCCAGCACCGCCGGGGTCAGCCCGCGCCCGCGCCTGGGCTGGTACAACGCCAGCAAGGGCTGGGTGATCACCGCCACCCGCGCCAATGCGGTGGAGCTGGCGCCGTACGGCATCCGGGTGGTGGCGCTCAATCCGGTGGCCGGCGAAACCCCCTTGCTCAAGAGCTTCATGGGCGAGGACACGCCCGAGATGCGCGCCAAGTTCCTGTCAACCATCCCGCTCGGGCGCTTCAGCCAGCCCGAAGACCTGGGCAACGCCGCCTGCTTTCTGTGCAGCGACGAGGCCAGCATGATCACCGGCGTGTGCATGGAGGTGGACGGCGGGCGCTGCATCTGACGCGCCGGTGCCGCCGGCCGGCCCGCCCTGACGCAGATGGCGGTAGACGGTGGTGCGCGAGATGCCCAGGGTCTGGGCGGTGCGGCTGATGTTGTGCCCGCTATCCTCATAGGCCTGCTGCACCAGCAGCATGGCGTGGTCGTGCAGGGTCTGTCCGGCAGACGCTTGGCCGCACAGGTCGGCCAGCTGCGGGCCGGCCGACACCGGACGGTTTGCGTCGGGCAACTGGGCCGCCAGGTCATCGGCCTGCAGGTCTGGTGCGCGCCCCTGGGCCCGGCAGGCCAGCACGGCACGGGTCAGCACGGCGCGCAACTCGCGGAAGTTGCCGGGCCAGGCATGCCGGGCCAAGCGCGCCAGCGCCGCCTCGCCAAGACTGGCGTCGGGGTCCAGCGCGGCCAGGGTCTGGCGCGCGGCCTGGGCAAAGTCCTGGCGCTGGCGCAGTGCCGGCAGTGCCACCTTGATCACCGCCAGCCGGTACATCAGGTCATCGCGGAAGCGCCGCGCCGCCACTTCGACCTCCAGGTCCACCGCGCAGGCCGCCAGCAATTGCACATCCACCCGGCGCGACTGCGTGCCGCCCACCGGCCGCACCAGCTGGTCGTCGAGAAAGCGCAGCAGCGCCGGCTGCAAGTGCAGGGGCAGCTCGCGTACCTCGTCGAGCAGCAGGGTGCCGCCATCGGCACTGGCGATCAGGCCGATGCTGCCGTCGCGGCGCGCACCGGTGAAGGCGCCGCCGACATGGCCGAACAGTTCGGCCTCGAACAACTCATCCGGCAAGGCGCCGCAGTTCACTGCCACGAAGGGCCCGCGCCGGCCACTGGCCTGGTGGGCGTGGCGGGCCAGCAATTCCTTGCCGGTGCCGGTCTCGCCCTGGATCAGCACCGGCACGCCCATGCGCACGGCGGCCTGCACGGTGCGGCAGGCGGCGGCCACGGCCGCGTCCTCGGCGAGGAAACCCGGCTCGAGCTGCAGGGCGGCCGGCGGCCGCAGCACCGGCCGTGCTGTGACCGCGCCGGCGTCAGGCCGGCCCAGTATCCGCGCCACCAGGGCACTGCCCAGGCGGTCGCGCAGCGCCAGTTCGGCCCCTGGCAGCAGGCTGCCCAGGCTGCGCGTGAAGGGTGCGTCGAACAGGGTCTCGAATGGGCAACCCCGCAGCGGGCCCAGGCCGGCCAGCAGGTGCTGGGCTCGGCCATTGAGCGCGCACAGGCGGCCGGCGTCGTCAAAGGCCAGCAGCCCGGCCGACAACGTGCCCAGGTACTCGGCACGCGGGTGCAGGGCCAGCACCCAGCGCTGGCGCATCTGGTGCAGCAGCAGGTCGTTCTCGATGTGGGTGGCCGCCATCTGCACCAGCGCCTGGGTGTGCTGCTGGCGCGCCGCGTAATAGGACGAAGCGTCCAGCACGCCGACGACATCGCCCGCCGCATCGCGCACCGGTGATGCGGTGCAGGTCAGGCTGTCCAGGGCCAGGCTGAAATGCTCGGCCCCGCTGACCGCCACCGACCGGCCGCAGGCCAGCGCCGTGCCCAGGCCGTTGGTGCCGCACAGGGCCTCGCTCCATCGGCTGCCGGCGACGATGTTGCTGGCATCGCCGCTCAAGGCAAAGCGGTTGTCGGCAAAGGAGTCGAGGATCACGCCGTCCGGGTCGGCAAAGGCCAGCAGAAAGTTCGAGCCGGCAATCTGCTGGACCAGGGTCTCCATCTGGGCCTGGGCCAAGCGACGCACCAGGCCGGCACGGCTGCGGCGCCGGGCCAGGTCGGCGGCCTCGACCACCCCCACCAGCAGCGGTGCGGCGGCGTCCAGCCCGCCCTGCAGGCTGCGTACCCAGCTGTCCAGGATCACGGGCGCCGGCACACCACCGGGCGGCAGCCGGCTGGCACGCGCGCGCAAAGCCCAGTCGTGCGCCGTCTGACCTACGGAAATGGGGATCATGCGGCCTCCAGCCCAGGGCGCCGGCGGGCAGGCGGACGGGCCTGCCGGCGCAGGCGCCTGGTCACTCCAGTGAAGCGCTTTTGAACACCGCTGACCATCAGGTGTTCTGCCACTGCACAGCGACAAATTGGCGCAGGGGCGCGCTGCCGGGCGGACCCGGCCCTGGCTTGCGGGCTTACCCGCGATGGCACGGCGTTTGCAATATTTCCAGGCCCGGCGAACCACTCGCCGGGGTGGTCGTACCCACAACATTCCCCGAGGAGCCCTGCACCATGCTGTCCCCAAGTCTGAAACCGCTCTGCCTGGCGGCCGCCGCCGCCCTGGGCCTGGCCGCCGCGCCCGGCGCGTCGGCCCAGAACATTGAAAAGCTCAAGCAGATGAAGGTCGCCACCACCGACCTGAACATCCCGCTGGTGCCGCAGACCGGCAAGAACGCCGACGCCATCCGCGCCAACCTCAAGCGGGTCAAGCTGCCGCCGGGCTTCGCTATCGACCTGTACGCGGTGGTGCCCGACGCCCGTCACATGGCGGTGGCACCCAGTACCAACATGGTGTTCGTGGGCACCCGCAAGACCACCGTCTGGGCCGTGACCGACCGCAACAGCGGCGGCACCGCCACCGAGGTCAAATCCTTCGCGCCCAGCTTGAAGTTCACCAACCCGAATGGCGTGTGCTGGACCCGGGACGGCTTCCTGATCGTGGCCGAGCACAACCGGGTGCTGAACTTCCCCGCGGCCGAGTTCTTCTACGAAGGCCCGGACGTCGCCGTCATCGAGGTGGTGCCCCAGGGCCAGCTGATTCCGCCCGAGGAGGAGAGCTACAACCACGGCGCCCGCACCTGCCGTGTCGACGACAGCGGCATGTTGCATGTCACGCTCGGCCAGCCCTTCAACGTGCAGCCCAAGGAAAAGGTCGCGCTCTACGAGCAGCTGGGCATCGGCGGCATGATCAAGGTCAATGCCTTCGACGGCTCCAAGCGCGAGGTGGTTGCGCGCGGCGTGCGTAACTCGGTGGGCATGGACATCAACCCGAAGGACAAGTCGGTCTGGTTCACCGACAACCAGACCGACGGCATGGGCGACGAAACCCCGCCGGGCGAGCTCAACCGGGTCTCGAAAATGGGCGAGCACTTCGGCTACCCCTATATCCACGGCAACAACGTGCAGATCGCCGGCACGGCGGCCGCGCCCGACCTCAAGGGCATGAGCCCGCCATCGGCCTGGACCAAGCCGCAGATCGAGTTCCCGGCGCACCAGGCCCAGCTCGGCATGACCTTCTACGCCGGCAAGATGTTCCCGGCCAAGTACCAGGGCGGCGTCTTTGTCGCCTCGCACGGCTCGTGGAACCGCACCAAGCCCACCGGTGGCCTGATCAACTTCGTCTCGATGAAGGCTGACGGCAGTGCCGACCGGAGCGAGGTCTTCGCCGACGGTTTCCTTGACGAGAACGGCCTCTACCGCGGCCGGCCGGTCGATGTGGCGGTGATGAAGGACGGCTCGCTGCTGATCAGCGACGACTTCGCTGGCGCCCTCTACCGCGTGACCTACAACGCGCCCTGAGTGCCCACCGGCGGCGCGGCCCCGGCTGCGCCGCCCTCAAGCCGCTCCACCATGAATCCATTCTTTCGCCTGGCCCGAAGCGCCGGCCTGGCCCTGCTGGCGCTGGGCCTGCCGGCCACGCAGGCGCTGGCGTCCGACCTGGCCGCCGGCCGGCAGAAGGCCCAGGCCTGCAATGTCTGCCACGGGGCGCTGGGCCTGTCGACCACCCCCGATGCACCCAACCTGGCCGCGCAGCCGGCCCTCTACCTGGCCGGCCAGCTGCGCGCCTACCGCAGCGGCAGCCGCAAGCACGAGGTGATGGCGGTGATGGCCAAGCCGCTGAGCGACACCGACATCGACAACCTGGCGGCCTGGTTCAACGCCATCCGGGTCGAAGCCCGGGCGCCGGACTGAAAGCCGGCACGCTGCGCCCAGGCCTCAGACGGACCCGGCCGAAGCCACTACCGCGGCCAGGGCCTCGGCCGTGCGGCCGACATTGGCGCGGTTGAGCCCGGCCACGCAGATGCGGCCCGAGCGGATCAGGTAGACCGCATGCCGCTCGCGCAGCGCATCGACCTGCGCCGCAGACAGGCCGGTGTAGCTGAACATGCCGCGCTGGCTGAGCAGGTAGGACCAGTCGTGCCCCGGTGCCCCTGCCGTCAGCCGCGCATGCAGGGCCTGGCGCATGGCGCTGATGCGCTCGCGCATCGCGCCCAGCTCGGCCTGCCACAGCGGCCGCAGGTCGGCATCGCCCAGCACATGGGCCACGATCCTGGCCGCATGCAGCGCCGGGCTGCTGTAGATGCGGCGCACCGTGAAACGCAACTGGCCCATCACCAGCGCGGCCTCGGCGGCACTGGTGCAGACCACGCTGAGCGCGCCGCAGCGCTCGCCGTAGACGCTCATGCTCTTGGAAAACGAGTTGGCGACGAAAAAGGTCAGCCCCGCAGCAGCCAGCGCGCGCACCGCGTAGGCGTCTTCGGCTATGCCCTCACCGAAGCCCTGATAGGCCAGGTCCAAGTAGGGCAGCAGCTCGCGCTCGCGCAGCACCGGGACCAGGGCCTGCCACTGGGCCGGGCTCAGGTCCACCCCGGTCGGGTTGTGGCAGCAGGCATGCAGCAGCACGATGCTGCGCCGCGGCAGGCCGCGCAGGCAGGCCAGCATGGCGTCGAAACGCAGCCCGCCGCTGGCGGCGTCGTAGTAGGGGTAGCTGTGCACTGCAAAGCCGCTGCCCTCGAACATCGAGCGGTGGTTGTCCCAGGTCGGATCGCTCACCCACACCGCCGCTTCGGGCAGCCAGGTCTTGAGAAAATCCGCGCCCACCTTGAGCCCGCCCGAGGAGCCCACGGTCTGGATCGTGGCCACCCGGCCTTCGGTGATCGCTGGGTGTCCGGCGCCCAGCAGCAGGTCCATCACCTGGGCCCGGCAGGCGGCGTCGCCTTCCATCGGCAGGTAGGGCTTGGCGCCGCCGGCGGCCTCGATGCGGGCCTCGGCCTGCTGCACGCTGGGCAGCACCGGCAGGCGCCCCTGCTCGTCGAAATAGATGCCGATCGACAGGTTGACCTTGGCGGGCCGCGGGTCGGCGTTGAAGGCATCGACCAGGGCAAAGATCGGATCGCCCGCATAGGGCTGGACATGTTCGAACATCGAGGCACTCCGGGGCTGGGGCGCCGATTATCGGCGTGGCCCGGCGGGCTCAGGCGCCGAGCGCGGCCTCGATGTCGGCCGCCAGCTTGGCCGGTGCGTCCTGCGGCGCATAGCGCTTCTTCACGCGGCCGTCGCGGCCCACCAGGAACTTGGTGAAGTTCCACTTGATCGCCTGGGTGCCCAGCAGGCCCGGCGCCTCGCGGCACAGCCATTGGTAGAGCGGATGGGCCGCTGCGCCGTTGACATCCACCTTGGACATCATCGGGAAGCTCACCCCGTAATTGAGCTGGCAGAAGGACGCGATCTCGGCGTCGCTGCCCGGGTCCTGATGGGCGAACTGGTTGCTGGGAAAGCCCAGCACCACCAGGCCCTGGTCGCGGTAACGGGCCCAGAGCTTCTCCAGCCCGTCGAACTGCGGCGTGAAACCGCATCGGCTGGCGGTGTTGACGATCAGCAGCACCTGGCCGGCATGGTCGGCCAGGCGCACCGGGCGGCCCTGGATATCGATGGCTTCAAAGTCACTCAAGCGGCCTGGGGGCATGGCTAGGGGGCTCCGGAACAAGGTAGGCTGGGTGATACTGCGGCCGCATGGTAGCGCCAGACGCCCGCAGCCCGCAGCGCAGTGCGCGCTGGCCCACCCGGGCGCACCGCCCCGACATCCTGCCCCGATACCCAGCTCCGATACCCAGCCCCGATACACAGCCCCGCAACCTGCCCGGCCGGCCCGTGCAAGCCGGCCCCTCCCCACCTGGCCATGCCCCCTCTGATCCCGGTTGCCATCCTCGGCTTTGACACGCCTTCGCGCCTGGCGCTGTCCGCATCGCTGGTCAGCACCGCGCGGCGTCAGCCCGGCTACAAACCGATGCTGGGGGTGGACGATGCGCAGATGGTGGTGGTCAATGCCGACAACCCCGACAGCCTGGCGCTGCTGGCCACCCTGGGGCGCAGCGCCGATGCGGTGATGGTCCGCGCCACGCCGCCGGCGCCCGGCACCCGGCCGGCGTGCATCGACCCCGCGCTGGTGCTGCAGGGCCTGGACGCCAAGGCCCGCGAAGCTGCCGCGCAAGCTGCGGCGGGCGCGGCAAGCGCGCTGAGCGCCAACCATGAAGCCGTGGCGCCGACCGACACCCCCGCGCACCCGCCTAGGGTGCCCGCGCCGGAAGACGCCGTGCCGGCAAGGTCGCAGCAGCAACGCGCGTTGCGCCGGCAGCGCAAGTTCGGCCAGCCGGTCTGGGCGCCACCGCGTGCGCTGGCGGTGGACGACAGCGACATCGCCTTGCACTTCCTGCGCCGCAAGCTGTTGCCCTTCGGCATCGACTGCGACTTCGCGCGCGACAGCGAGCGCGCGCTCGATCTGCTGGCCCAGCATGCCTACCCGCTGGTGTTCCTGGATCTGGATCTGGGCGAGGACAGCCGGCTCGACGGCTTTGCCTTGTGCCACCAGATCCACCAACGCTGGCGCCACGATGGCAAGCCGGTGCCGGTGGTGGTCATCGTCTCGGCCTTTCACGACCCGGTGCACCAGGTGCGCGGCACGCTGGCCGGTGCGCGCGCTTTTCTGCACAAGCCGCTGGACGACGAAGCGCTGAGCCTGGTGCTGCAAAAGCTGGTCGATCTGCCGGCCACCCAGGCGCCGGCCTAGCAGCCTGTCGGACTTGGGGAAGGTCGGCTGCAGTTTGGCCGCAGCGGTCCATTTTTTTTGCCGGCTTTTTGCCCCATAGCTACAGCTATGGGTCTGCAAATCCGACAAAAACTGTACTCGCTGGGGCCAAACTTCGCTTCGACGCCCCAAGCCCGACAGGCTTCTAGGCTGCGCCGCTGCCGGGTCAATGCCGGTCTGAGCGGGCCAGCGCCAGCAGGCGCTCGACCTCGTCGCGGTGCACCACCAGGTTGCGCTGGTGCCAGCGCCGGATCAGCTCCATCACCCCGGCCACCACCAGCCCGAACACCGCGATCGCGGCAAAGGCCGACAGGTTGAGCTTGGTCATGCCGGTGTAGAAGGCGCCCAGGCCCAGGATGCAGGCCTGCTCATTGAAGTTCTGCACCGCGATCGACCGGCCGGCCCCCATCAGGTTGTGACCGCGGTGCTGCAGCAGCGCATTCATCGGCACCACCAGGTAGCCGCCGGCCAGGCCCAACAGCATCAGGAAGGGCACCGCCACCCAGACATCGCGGATGGCATTCAGGCCGATCACCAGAATGCCCATCAGGATGCCCAGCGGGATCACGCCGGTGGCCTTGTCCAGCCGCATGCGCATCGAGGCCCATACCGCCCCCACCGCCACGCCGATGGAGACCACGCCGGCCAGGCTGCTGGCCTGGGTGGTGGTGTAGCCCAGTGCGGCGGCCGCCCACGGGAAGACGATGATGCGCAGATTGCCGCCCACGCCCCAGAACATGGTGGTGGTGGCCAGCGAGATCTGGCCCAGCTTGTCCGACCACAGCTTGGCATTGCATTGGGCAAAGTCGCGCACCAGCACCATCGGGTTGCGGGCCAGCGCCTGCAGCGGAGACTCGGTGCGCGGTATGTAGAGGTTGAACACCGCCGCCAGCACATAGACCAGCACCATGGTCGTGATGGCCGCCTCGGGCGCGGTGTCAACCCCGGTGTCAATGAAAGGGAAGTCAAAACCCAGCAGCCAGGGCGACAGCTTCGGCCCGACCAGCTGCCCGCCCAGCAGGATGCCCAGGATGATCGAGCCGATGGTCAGGCCTTCGATCCACCCATTGGCCTTGACCAGCTGCGACGGCGGCAGCAATTCGGTGAGGATGCCGTATTTGGCCGGCGAATAGGCCGCTGCACCCAGGCCCACCACCGCATAGGCCAGCAGCGGATGGCTGCCGAACAACATCATCAGGCAGCCCGCCACCTTGATGGTGTTGGACAGGAACATCACCCGGCCCTTGGGCACCGCGTCGGCAAAGGCGCCCACAAAAGGCGCCAGCAGCACGTAGAACAACGCGAACATCGGCGTCAAGGCCGGAATCTGCCAGGCCGGCGCGTTGGAGGACTTGAGCAATTCGATGGCCGCCACCAGCAGCGCGTTGTCAGCCAGCGAGCTGAAGAACTGCGCGGCCATGATGGTGAAGAAGCCTTTTTTCATTCGCTTCGCCCCGGGGCGGCATGGGCCGACCTCGATCTGTCTCCTGACGGTACGGAAAGGGGCCGTACCGGGCACCATCCACCTGAGGCCACCCGGGCTGTCATGCCGGGCGCGGCGCGGTTATAGCACGCAGGCTGCCAGCCAAGGCGCTAGGAGCGTGGGCGGCAGAAAGCCAGGTCCGCGCCGAGGCGAGTCGCGGTGGCTGGCAGGGCGCCCGCGTGGCGCATGGCCGGCCCCCTGCAACGAGCGGGCAACGCCGCCAGACGCCGCGAATCGCCTCGGCCCTTCGGGTTGGGCCCGATTGGGGGCCATGCGTCGTTGCATCGCTGGCCCGGGCGTACAGCCCGGGCTGCGCACTGCGTCTAGCCTGGGCCCCCAATCGGGCCCAACGCGGGCCTGGCTTTCTGCCGCCCACGCTCCTAGCCGGCCCACCCGGCCCGGCCGAGCCGGTAAAAGCTGCACAGGCAGAATCGCCGCATGCCGCGCCCCATCGAAGCCCTGATCCATGCCGATGCGCTGGCCCACAACCTGGCCCGGGCGCGCGCCTGGGTGCCCGACGCACGGGTCTGGGCGGTGGTCAAGGCCAATGCCTATGGCCATGGCATCGAGCGCGTGTTCCAGGCCCTGCGCAGCGCCGACGGTTTTGCGCTGCTCGATCTGGACGAGGCTGCGCGCCTGCGCGCACTCGACTGGCGCGGCCCCCTGCTGCTGCTCGAAGGCTGTTTCGAGGCGCGCGACCTGGAGTTGTGCTCGCGCCTGAACCTGTGGCATGTGGTGCACTGCGCGCAGCAGATCGACTGGCTCAGTCGCCACAAGACCCACACGCCGCACCGCGTCTTTCTCAAGCTCAACAGCGGCATGAACCGCCTGGGCTTCACGCCGGCGGCCTTCCGGGGCGCCTGGGCCCGTCTGAACGCTCTGCCCCAGGTGGATGAGATCTCGCTGATGACCCACTTTGCCGACGCCGACGGCCCGCGCGGCATCGCCGCACAGGCCGCCTGCTTCGACGCCACCACCCGGGATCTGCCTGGCGAGCGCAGCCTGAGCAACAGCGCGGCGCTGCTGCGCCATGCCGGCCTGGCCAGCGACTGGGTGCGCGCGGGCATCCTGGTCTACGGCAGTGCACCCGACTTCCCGGCCCACGACATCCGCCACTGGGGCCTGCAAGCGGCCATGACCCTGCGCTCGCGCCTGATCGCGGTGCAACAGGTGCCCGAAGGCGGCACAGTGGGCTATGGCAGCAGCTGGACCGCGCCCCGGGCTACCCGCATCGGCATCGTCGCCTGCGGCTATGCCGACGGCTACCCGCGCCATGCCGGCAGCGACACGCCGGTGCTGGTGGACGGGGTGCGCACCGGCACGCTGGGCCGGGTCTCGATGGACATGCTGGCGGTCGACCTGGGCCCGGTGCCGGCCGCGCAGATCGGCAGCGAGGTCACGCTCTGGGGCCGGGGCCCGAACTTTGCGCAGGACGGCAGCCAGCTGGCCATCGACGATGTGGCCCTGGCCGCCGGCACCCTCGGCTACGAGCTGATGTGCGCCTTGGCGGCACGGGTGCCGGTCCGCTTGGTCTGAGGCTCAGGCCGCCAGCCGGGGCGCCAGGGGCCGGGTCGCCACGAACACGCTGCCCAGGCAAAGGGCCATGCCGGCCAGCGCCAGCGCATTCGCCTGCCAGCCCTCGAGCAAAGCCGAGACGATCAGCGCGATCACCGGGATCAGCACGCCGGTCAGGGCGGCCCGGCCCGGCCCGTCGCGCTGCACCAGCTTGAAATACAGCAGAAAGGGCAGCACCGTGCCGATGGCCGCCAGGTAGGCCAGCGACAGCCACCAGGCCGGCGTCTGGCCCAGGCGCCAGCCCACGCCGCTCAACCCGGCCGCTACCAGCAGCCCGGCCGCGCCATAGGCCATGCACCAGGCCAGCATTGGCACCAGCGGCACCCCGCGCCGGGTCTGCACCAGGGTCAGCGCATTGCCGACACAGGCACAGGCCACCGCCAGCAGCCCGGTGGCCAGGCCCAGGCCGGCCTGAGGCCGGGCACCGGCGGCCAGCACCTCGGGCCAGAAGATCAGGGCCACGCCCAGCACCCCCACGGCGGCGCAGGCGGCGAAGCGCCGTGTCACGGCCTGGCCGAATAGCCAAGCCCCGCTCAGCGCATTGCCGAACACCATCAAGGAGAACAGCACCGCCACCAGGCCGGACGGGATATGGCGTTCGGCCTCGTACACGGCCCAGTAGTTCAAACCATATTGCACCATGCCGGTCAACATCAGCACCGGGTGGTGGCGCAGTGGCAGGCGCCAGGCCTCGCCGCGCCAGGCGGCGAGGCCGAACAGCAGCGCCGAGGCCAGGGCAAAGCGCCAGGCTACCGAATTGAGCACCGGCACCTCGCCCAGCTGGTAGAGGATCACATGCCAGGTCGAGGCCCAGATCAGCGTCGGGCCCCAGAACAGCCAGCGCGGTGATCGGGCAAGGTGGGCAAGCATGGCAGGATCCAGGGCTCAGGGTCGGCGCTTGTATCACGCACCCGCACAGGCCGCCGGCTACAGTGCAGCGGTGAGCACTGCCGCCAAAGCCCCCAAGTCCCAGTACACCTGCAACGCCTGCGGCGCCAGCAGCCCCAAGTGGTTGGGCAAATGCCCCGGCTGCACCGAATGGAACACGCTGGAGGAGACGGTGGCCGAAGCCGCCGCCGGCCCGCGCCACCGCTACCAGTCGCTGGCCAGGACCCAGGCGGTGACCACCCTGTCGGCGATCGAAGCGGCGGATGTGGAGCGCACCCCCACCGGCCAGCCCGAGCTGGACCGGGTGCTGGGCGGCGGCATCGTCGAGGGCGGGGTGGTGCTGATCGGTGGCGACCCCGGCATCGGAAAATCCACCCTGCTGCTTCAGGCCGCCGAAACCCTGTCCGGCCAGGTCAAGGTGCTGTATGTCACCGGCGAGGAATCCTGCGCCCAGGTGGCGCTGCGCGCGCGCCGGCTGGGCCTGGGCGGCACCCGGCTGCGGGTGCTGGCCGAGATCCAGCTGGAGAAGATCCAGGCCGCGCTGGCCGCCGAGCAGCCGGCCTTCTGCGTGATCGATTCGATCCAGACGGTGTATTCCGACCAGCTCACCAGCGCGCCCGGCAGCGTGGCCCAGGTGCGTGAATGTGCCGCGCAACTGACGCGCAGCGCCAAGGCCAGCGGCTGCGCCATCGTGCTGGTGGGCCATGTCACCAAGGAAGGCGCGCTGGCCGGCCCGCGGGTGCTCGAACACATCGTCGACACGGTGCTGTACTTCGAAGGCGACACCCACAGCAGCTACCGGCTGGTGCGGGCGATCAAGAACCGCTTTGGCGCGGTCAACGAGATCGGCGTTTTCGCGATGACCGAGCGCGGCCTCAAGGGCGTGAGCAACCCCAGCGCGATCTTCCTGTCCACCCATGGCGCACCGGTGCCGGGCAGTTGCGTGCTGGTCACGCTGGAGGGCACGCGGCCGCTGCTGGTGGAGATCCAGGCCCTGGTCGACAGCGGCGGGCCCAGCCCGCGCCGCCTCAGCGTGGGCCTGGACCGCGACCGCCTGGCCATGCTGCTGGCGGTGCTGCACCGCCATGCCGGGGTCGACAGCGCCGACCAGGATGTGTTCGTCAATGCCGTGGGCGGGGTGCGCATCAGCGAGCCGGCGGCCGACCTGGCGGTGCTGCTGGCGATCCAGGGCAGCCTGCGTGGCAAGGCCCTGCCGCAGGGCTTCTTCGCCTTCGGTGAGGTCGGCCTGGCCGGCGAGGTGCGGCCCGCGCCGCGCGGCCAGGAGCGGCTGAAGGAGGCCGCCAAGCTGGGCTTCTCGATCGCCCTGGTGCCCAAGGCGAATGCCCCGAAGAAGCCGATCGAGGGCCTGACCGTGCATGCCATCGAGCGCATCGAACAGGCGGTGGACATCGTGCGCGGCCTGTCCTGAAAGCTGCGGCGCTGGGTGCAGCGCGCCGACAACGCGACAATCGGCGCTTTCAGACAGCGGTGCCCTGGTCAACGGGGCCGAGGCAGCCAGACGATGGATTCCAGATGGGGTTGGGCATTGGCCGTGGCGGGCATGGCCCTGGGCTATGCGCTGTGGGGCTGGCAGGGCGTGGTGCTGGCCCTGTCGGTGATGGTGTTCTGGCTGCTGCTGCAGTTCAGCCGGGCGATGCGGGTGATGCGCATCGCCGGCCAGGCCCCGGTGGGCACGGTGCCCAGCGCGGTGATGCTGCATGCCCGCCTGCAGGCCGGCATGCCGCTGCTGAAGATCCTGACCCTGACCCGCAGCCTGGGCGAGAAGCTGGCCGATGCACCCGAGACCTGGCGCTGGCACGACGGCGCCGGTGACAGCGTGCGGGTGGTGATGCAGCAGGGCCGCTGCAGCGAATGGGCGCTGCAGCGCGCCGCCGACGCCGGCAGCGCGGCCGACGCTGGCCCCTAAAATCAGCGCCTTCAATGATCCGCGAAACCCCAAGGAGACTCCCGCATGGCCATTCCCACGTCGATGTCAGACCGCGACGGCAAGATCTGGATGGACGGGCAGATGGTCGAATGGCGCGACGCCAAGATCCATGTGCTGACCCACACCCTGCACTACGGCTGCGGCGCCTTCGAGGGCGTGCGGGCCTACAACACCGCCCAGGGCACCGCCATCTTCCGCCTGCAGGAGCACACCGAGCGCCTGTTCAACAGCGCCAAGATCCTGCGCATGCAGATCCCCTTCAGCCCCACCCAGGTGATGCAGGCCCAGCGCGATGTGGTACGCGACAACAAGCTCGAAAGCTGCTACCTGCGGCCGCTGGTCTGGATCGGTGACAAGAAGCTGGGGGTCAGCCCCAAGGGCAACACCATCCACCTGATGGTGGCGGCCTGGCCCTGGGGCGCCTACCTGGGCGAGGAAGGCCTGGCCCGAGGCATCCGGGTCAAGACCAGCAGCTACACCCGCCACCATGTCAACATCACCATGACCCAGGCCAAGGCGGTGAGCAACTACACCAACTCGATCCTGGCCAATATGGAGGTCACCGACGAAGGCTATGACGAGGCCCTGCTGCTCGACAGCGCCGGCTTCGTCAGCGAAGGCGCCGGCGAGAACATTTTCATCATCAAGAAGGGCGTGGTCTACACGCCGGACCTGTCGGCCGGGGCGCTGAACGGCATCACCCGCGACACCATCCTGGCCATCTGCAACGACCTGGGCCTGAAGCTGGTGGAAAAGCGCATCACCCGCGACGAGGTCTATATCGCCGACGAGGCCTTCTTCACCGGCACCGCCGCTGAAGTGACACCGATCCGCGAACTCGACCGCATTGAGCTGGGCGCCGGCTCGCGCGGGCCGATCACCGAGAAGATCCAGGCAGCCTTCTTCGACATCGTCAACGGCCGCAACCCCAAGTACGCCGAATGGCTGACCCAGGTCTGAACCCGATGAGCCAGCCCGAGACGGTGGTCGAAGTGACGGCCCAGGACCTGCAAGGCCCCGGTGTGGTGGCCTGCCCCAACCCCAGGATGGCCCTGTGGAGCACCCACCCGCGGGTCTTCATCGATGTGGCCACCGCCGGTGAGGGCAAGTGCCCCTACTGCGGCACGGTCTACCGGCTCAAGGCCGGCGAGCAACTGCACCGCCACTGAGCGGCCACTGAGCGGCCACTGAGCGGCCAGGGCCGGCCCTGCCTACAGCTGCAGCTTGCCGGCGAACACCACCGGCCCGGTGGGCGCCCCGGTGGGCGAGCCGCCGGCCGGCTCGACACTGACGGCCAGCGCGGCAGTGTTGCGCTGGTCCAGCAGGGCGTTTTTCGACAGCTTCAGCAGCTTGTCGCGCCGGATCACGGTGGCGCCCTGGGCCGAGATCAGGCCGAGCGAGCGCGGCGCACCCTGGGGCGGAACGGCCCACAGTTCCAGCGTGCGGCCGGCCTGCAGCGCCACCGGCTGCAGCGGCTGCGCCACCAGCGACCGGCCGTCGCCACTGAGGCTGGCCACGATGGTGGTCAGCGCCGGGCCACCGGCTTCGGTGCCTTGCAGCACCACCACCACCGGCGGCGCCTGCGGCTCCGGGTTGGCCAGCAGCACGCCCAGGCCCACCGCGGCCACCGTGGCCAGGCCAGACGCGGCGCGCCAGAAGGCCAGGCCGCGCCACCAGGGTTCGGGCGCAGTTGCAGCAGGCCGCGCGGCCTCGGGCCACAGGCGCTGCTCGATGCGGGCCCAGGTGCGGGCCGGCGGCGGCTCGGGCGTCACCACACTGGTCAACGGCATCAGACGGGCACGCCAGTCGTCCACTGCCACCCGCAGCTGCGGGTGGCTGGGCAGCAAGGTCTCGAAACGGCGCCGCGCGGCGCCGCGCAGCGTCCCGGTGACGAATTGGGCGGCCAGGGCGTCGGCCAGAGCGGGGCGGGCGTAGTCCATCTCAGAGGGTGTCATTCATTTTGTCAACACCCTCTCAGGCCCCCAGCGCGTCATCAGTGCCGACGTCGCCCCGGGCGGCACGTTCCAGGCAGCCCTTGAGCGTCATCAGCGCCCGCCGCACCCAGCTCTTGACCGTGCCCAGGGGCTGGCGCAGCTGGTCGGCCACCTCGGCATGCGACAGGCCGTCAAAAAAGGCCAGGGCTACGCTCTGGCGCTGCTGGGCGCTCAGGCCCTGCATGCAGTGGCCCAGCAGGCGGGCATCGCTGGCGCGCTCCAGCAGCGCCGCCGGGCCGTGCGCATCGTCGACCAGGCGCTGGTCCAGGTCGGGCCGGTCGTCGTCGTCATCGCGGTGCACCGATTCGAAGCGCGGCTGGGCCTGGGCCCGGCGCAGGCTGTCGATGGCCTTGTTGCGGGCGATGTGGGTCAGCCAGGTCATGGGCTGGGCGCGCTGGGCGTCAAAGCCGCCGGCGGCCTTCCAGGCGCTGACATACACCTCCTGCAGCAGGTCCTCGGCCAGGTTGCGGTCGCGCTGGATGCGCAGGATCACCGCATACAGGTGGCTGCTGCTCAGGTCGTAGAGTTGCTTGAAGGCCGACCGGTCGCCCAGCGCGCTCTGCGCCAGCAGGCGTGCCAGCTCGCGGCTGCGGGGCGCCCAGTCTTCGGGTGCGGTGGGGGAGGGCGAAATTCTCATGGCGTGCGTCTGTCCCGGGAGTGTGCAGCATAGTGCGGATGGGGCTGCCTACAATCTGCGGCCATGCCGCGTGCTCAAGAGTTTGTCCTCACCCTCGCCTGCCGGGACACCACCGGCATCGTCTACGCCGTCTCCGGCCTGTTGTTCCAGGCCGGTTGCAACATCATCGATTCACAGCAGTTCGGCGACGTGCAGGGCGACGATGCCACCGGCCTGTTCTTCATGCGGGTGCATTTCGAAGCCCCGCCCCACCTGCTGGGCAAGGGCGTGCTGGACAACCTGTTCTCGCATCTACGCAGCCAATACGGAATGGATGCGCATATCCATGCGCTGGCCCAGCGCCCGCGCCTGCTGCTGATGGTCAGCCAGCATGGCCACTGTCTGAACGATCTGCTGTTCCGCTGGAAAAGCGGCCAGCTCGATGTGGACATCCCGGCCATCGTCTCCAACCACCCGGCCTACGCCGCGCCGGCAGGCAGCTACGGCACCCCCTGCCACCACCGGCCGCGGCCCCGCGGCAGCGACGCTGCCACCAAGCGCGCGCAAGAGCGGCAGATCGAGGCCCTGGTGGCCGCCGAGCGCATCGACCTGGTGGTGCTGGCGCGCTATATGCAGATCCTCAGCGCCGATTTCTGCAATGCGCTGAAGGGCCGATTGATCAACATTCACCACAGCTTCCTGCCCAGCTTCAAGGGCGCCAAGCCCTATTTCCAGGCCCATGCGCGGGGCGTCAAGCTGATCGGTGCCACCGCGCATTACGTCACGGCCGATCTGGACGAGGGCCCGATCATCGAGCAGGACGTCGAGCGGGTGGACCACTCGATGTCGGCCGAGCAGATCACCGCCGTGGGCCGCGATGTCGAGTGCGTGGTGCTGGCCCGCGCGGTGCGCTGGCATGTGGAGCACCGGGTGCTGATGAACGGCCACAAATCGGTGATCTTCCGCTAGAGACCCCCCCAATGCCGATCAACGCCCCCAAGACCGCCCACCTGATGGCCTCGCCCGAGGACGTGGAGGCGCAGTTCTACGAGGCCCTGCGCGAGGCCGATCTTGAGAAGCTGATGGCGTTGTGGGCCGACGATGACGACGTGTTCTGCGTCCACCCCGGCGGGCCGCGCGTGATCGGGCCGCTGGCGATCCGGGCCGCCTTCGAGGCCATTTTCGCCAACGGCCGCATCCTGGCCCAGCCCGAGCGGGTGCGCCGCCTGCAGTCGCTGGACGCCGCCGTGCACAACCTGGTCGAGCGCATCGAGCTGCAGACCGACCAAGGCCCGCGCACCGGCTTTGTGCTGGCCACCAATGTCTACCTCAAGACCGCCCAGGGCTGGCGCATGGTGGCCCACCATGCCAGCCCCGGCACCGCCCAAGAGACGCCCGAGGTTTCAGAGGCGCCGGCGGTGCTGCATTGAACCCTGGCGCACTGGCCGGCACCCCCTGATGCAGGACTTCCGCGCGCCCTGGTGGCTGCCCGGCGGGCATGCCCAGACCATCTGGCCGGCCAAGCTGTCACGCCGCCACCCGCCCGCCAGCCGGCCGCCGCGCTACCGGCGCGAGCGCTGGACCACGCCCGACGGCGACTTCATCGATGTCGACCATCTGGACGAAGGCGCCGCCCCCGACGCGCCGCTGCTGGTGCTGTTCCACGGCCTGGAGGGCTCGTCGCAGGGCACTTACGCGGTGGCCTTCGCACACTGGGCGCGCCAGCAGGGCTGGGAGTATACGGTGCCGCATTTCCGCGGCTGCTCGGGCGAGCTGAACCTGGCGCCGCGGGCCTACCACTCGGGTGACTTCGAGGAGATCGGCTGGATCCTGGACCGGCTGCGCCAGCAGCATGGCCGGCCGCTGCGGGCGGTGGGCATCTCGCTGGGCGGCAATGCCTTGCTGCGCTGGGCCGAGGAAGCCGGCCACAGCGCTGGCCAGACCGCCCGCGCGGTGGCTGCGGTGTGCTCGCCGGTGGACCTGGCGGCCAGCGGCCATGCCATCGGCCGCGGCTTCAACCGGCAGGTCTACACCCGCATGTTCCTCAAGACCATGCGGCCGCGGGCGCTGGCCAAGCTGGCCCAGCACCCCGGCCTGTTCAATCGCCAGGCCATGTTGGCCGCGCGCGACCTCTACGACTTCGACAACCTGTTCACCGCGCCGCTGCACGGCTTCAGGAACACCGAGGACTACTGGGCCCGCGCGTCGGCCAAGCCGCATCTGCACCGGATCCGCATCCCGGCGCTGGTGCTCAATGCCCGCAATGACCCCTTCATTCCCGCGGCCAGCCTGCCGCGCCAGCAGGACGTGGGCAGCCAGGTCACACTCTGGCAACCGGCCCATGGCGGCCATGTGGGTTTCCCGCAGGGCCGCTTCCCGGGCCATTTGCGCAGCCTGCCCGACGGCGTAATGGCCTGGATGCGCCAGGTGGCGCCGGCCCCTTTTTGAAAGGCCCAGGCCCATGGACGATATCGTCAAGGCAGCATTGAAGAAATGGCCCCAGGTGCCGCATTGCCACGGCTGGCTGGCGCTGGACGCGCGCGGCGACTGGTATATGCGCGACGAGCGCATCCAGCAGGCCGGGCCCTTCCCCCGGGTCAAGGGCAGCCGCATCACGCATGACAAGCTCAAGGCCTTCATCGAGCGCAACTACGGGGCCGACGAGCAAGGCAGCTGGTTCTTCCAGAACGGGCCGCAGCGGGTGTATGTGCAATTGGAGGCCACGCCCTGGGTCTGGCGTGTGCAGTGGCCCGACGCTGCAGGCGCTGCGGCACCCGGCGTGACCAGCCACACCGGCCTGCCCGCCCGGGTGCACAGCAGCTGGCTGGACGCCGAAGGCCGGCTCTACCTCGACACCGACCTCGGCCTGGGCATCGTGCACAGCCAGGATATGCTGGACGCGGCACAGGCAGTGGAACGTGGCCTTTGGACGCCCGGCGCCTTGGCCAGTGCTGACGCCCCGGCGCGCTTCGGCTTCCGGCGCGACCCGGCAGCGGCCGGCTGAGCGGGCGAAAAAAAGCCGCCCGCAGGCGGCGTGTCGGCGCGCGTCGGCAGCCCTTACTTGGACGCAGCCGCTGCCGCACCCGATGCGGCGGCAGCCGGCAGCTTGGGCTCGTCGAGTTTGCCGCCGGCCTTGTTGGCCATGTAGACCACCGCGCGGCCGATCTCGACATCGCTGAAATCACCGCCGCCCTGCGCCCCCATATTGCCCTTGCCCTTGAGCGCCGAGCTCAGCAGCATGTCGTAGCCGGTCTTGATGCGCGCTGCCCACAGGCCTTCATCACCAAACTTGGGCGCACCCGCTGCGCCGGTGGCATGACAGGCCGAACATTGCGCGGCATAGACCTGCTCACCGGTCTTGAGGGTGGCGCTATCGGACGCATCCTTGATCTCGATCCGACCGACCGGCTGGATGCGCTTGCCCACCGCATCGGCGGTCATGCCGTCGCTGCCGGCACCGGTCTTGCTGCCGAAGTTCACGAAATTGGCCAGCATGATGATCACCACGATGGGCACCACGAACGACGCCACCACCGCCCCGACCAATTGTTTGGGGGTCTTGATCGGGCCTTCGTGGGCCTCGTGCTCGGAATGCTGGGCGTCGCTCATGGAAATCCTCTAGATGACTCGGTGTGACCTTGACCGGGCTCTCCCCCCGGTGGCCTGCGCCGCTGACCCGGTGTCTGATGCCACAAACCCGGGCAAAGCCCATCGATTATAGCGAGGCCTGCGGGTTGACCCGAGGGGCCGCTACTGGCCCGCGCTGGGCCAGCGTCCGGCGTGGCATAGAATACGGGGCTGCATCCGCTGCTGCGACCGTGGTGAAGTGGATATCATTGGGCCCTCCGAAGGCTTAGTCGCAAGTTCGATTCTTGCCGGTCGCACCACCCTCGGGGCGTCGCCGGCCACAGCCTGCACTGTGGCCTCTGCGCACCCCCCTGTGAAGCAGGACCACAGCCGCCTGTGACAGGTCAGCCAGCAGTCGGCTTTATCGCCAGCTTATGCCTTACCGCAAGCGGAGCCAGCGTTTGCCTGAACCTGGGGCCGAAGCAGGCCTTGCCCGCTGAGAACGACGAACGGCTGTTGGATCGCGGTAACAGCCGTTTCGCTTTCTGCCGGTTGCCGCCCGAGGCCGCTGCTCCGACCTGTAGTCCAGCAGTAGCTTTTCCTGGGTCTCGCCGAACGCGGCGCGGACCCGCCGGGCCGCAGCCTCAATCCTGGACTGGAACACTTCGCTCATCCGACTCGCAGCAGTCGGCTACGGTGATATGCATGCAGCGCTGGCATCGAACGGCCCGATCGCTGATTCTCATCGCATCGAGTCCATCAAGCTGACGCCAAACCACGGCGCAAACGCGGGTGACGACACCGACCCGGTCAAGGAGCTGTTCTGGTCGGCCGTGATCAACGGCGTGATCGCGGTACTGATCAGGGTGGTGATGCTGCTACTGGCCGCGCGCCGCGCCGTCATGGGCGAACATGTGATCGGCGCGCGCCGGCGCTGACTGGGCTGGCTGGCCACCGCCGCCATGGCCGCCACGGTGGTGGCGATGCTGGCGACCCTCTGAAGCCAAGCGGTGCGCGGAACCGCGCCCCGGGGTCTCAGCCCGGCAGCCGCACCCAGCGGCCGCCGCGTTTGGACGAGGCCACCGCAGCCTCGATGAACTGCATGCCGCGCAGGCCGTCGGCCAGGCCGGGGAACTGCGCCGCCTGGTCGGCCTTGGGGCCGCGCCGACGGGCGGCGCGCAGGTGTTGCGCCACCTCGCCGTAGAGCGTGGCAAAGGCCTCCAGATAGCCTTCGGGATGGCCGCCCGGGATGCGCGTTATACGCGCCGCCGCGGCGCCCAGCCCCGGCCCGCCGCGCTGCAGGATCTGGGTGGGCTGGCCCAGCGGTGTCCACAGCAATTGGTTGGGCTGCTCCTGGCGCCAGTCCAGCCCGCCCTGGCTGCCATAGACACGCAGGCGCAGGTCATTGGCATGGCCCGGCGCCACCTGGCTGGCCCACAGGCCGCCGCGCGCGCCGCCGGCAAAGCGCAGCAGCATCTGGGCGTTGTCGTCCAGGGCCCGACCGTCGACGAAGCTGCCCAGATCGGCACACAGCTCGCTCACCAACAGGCCGCTCACGTATTCGGCCAGCTGGAAGGCATGGGTGCCGATGTCGGCCACGCAGCCGCCGGCACCGGCACGGGCCGGGTCGGTGCGCCAGCCGGCCTGCTTCTGGCCGGTGCGTTCCAGCGGCTCGGCCAGCCAGTCCTGCGGGTACTCCACCTGCACCACGCGGATGCTGCCCAGCGCGCCGCGCTGCACCATCTCGCGGGCCTGCCGCACCAACGGGTAGCCGCTGTAGTTGTGGGTCAACGCGAACACCCGCCCGGTCTTGGCGGCCAGGGCCTGCAGCTTGCGGGCCTCTGCGGCGGTCAGGGCCAGCGGCTTGTCGCAGATCACATGGATGCCGGCCTTCAGGAAGGCGG
>JANNZD010000365.1:0-25904 GCA_031410435.1 Betaproteobacteria bacterium
CATCGAGAAGAACTGCGTGCAGTGCGGCCTGTGCGCCACCACCTGCCCCGAGGCCGCGATCACCCTGGCCCCGCGCCTGTGGCTGGCCGACGAAGGCAAGGCGCGCAAGGCGGCCCGGGTGCTGCACGCGGTGGCGCCCTACGCCTGCATCCGCTGCGCCAAGCCCTTTGGCACGCTGATGGCCATCGAGGCCATGCTCAGCAAACTGGCCGGCCATGCGGCCTTCCAGGGCAAGGCGGCCGACCGGCTGAAGATGTGCGGGGATTGCCGGGTGATCGACATCCACACCAACCCGAACGAAACCCGCATCACCGACCTGTGACGCCGCCGACCATGACCCCGACCACCCCCAGCGACTTGCCCCTGGCCGCGGCCGACAGCCCCGAAGAACTGGCCCGGGCCGAGCTCTACGGACTGCTCGCCGGCCTGTGGCTGGCGCCGCCCGACGCCGCGCTGCTGACCCAGTTCAGGGTGGCGGTCACCCAAGCGCCGCAGCCTGGCGGGCATCTGGAGGCGCCCTGGGGCGAACTGGTGGCGGCCATGCGCGGCACCAGCGCGGCTGCCGCAGCCGCCGAGCATGATGCGCTGTTCCATGCGGTGGGCCGGCCCGAGGTGTTTGCCTATGGGTCTTTCTACCTCACCGGTTTCCTGAATGAACAACCGCTGGCCACGCTGCGCGAGGACCTGGCCCGGCTGGGCCTGGCGCGCCAGGCCGACGGCCTGGAAACCGAGGACCACATCGCCTTCGAATTCGAGGTGATGCGTTGGTTGATCGCTGGCGACGACCTGGCGCTGTGCAATCTGGAGCAGCAGCGGCGCTTCTTCCGCGCCCACCTGCAGCCCTGGGTCGACAAGCTCTGCGATGCGGTCGAGGCGCATCCGCGTGCCGACTTGTGGCGGGCGGTGGCGGCGATGACCCGGGCCTTTGTGCAGGTCGAGGCCCAGGGCTTCGACCTTTTGGAGGCTTGAGCCCCATGACGATCGGCATCGACGAAATCACCGGCCTGGTGCTGGCCGGCGGCCGGGGCAGCCGCATGGGCGGGGTCGACAAGGGCCTGCAAAACCACCTGGGCATGCCGCTGGCGATGCATGCGCTGCTGCGCCTGGGGCCGCAGGTGGGCGCGCTGATGATCAATGCTAACCGCAACCTGGGGGCCTACGACTCGATGGGCGTGCCGGTATGGCCTGATGCGCAGCTGGATTTCCCGGGCCCGCTGGCCGGCTTCCTGGCCGGCCTGGCGCATTGCGAGACCCCCTACCTGGTGACCGTGCCCTGCGACACGCCCAACTTCCCCACCGATCTGGTGGCCCGGCTGGCCGCCGCGCTGGCCGCCGAAGACGCCGAGATTGCCATCGCCGCGACTCTGGAAGACGGCCGGCTGCAGCCCCAGCCGGTGTTCTGCCTGATGCAGGCCGATTTGCTCGAAAGCCTGGTGGCCTATACCCACGCCGGCCAGCGCAAGATCGACCCATGGACAGGCAGCCACCGCTGCGCCACGGTGGTGTTCGACGACGCCGAGGCCTTCTTCAACGCCAACACGCCCGCGGAGTTGCAGCGCCTGCAGCCGCGTTGAGCGGCGCTGCATTGGGCTGTCTGGCGGCTGATTTGGCCGCTTATCGCGCCGCTGACCGGGCGGCTTAATCGTCGGCTTGTTGGTCGGCTTATTGGTCGGCTTGCTGTGCCGCTGAAATGCCGGTGAACCCGGCGCTGGCGCCGCTGTCCATCTGCACCATGCGGCAGCTCGCGATGATGCCGTTGGCGCGGCCACCCTGGGCCGCGATGGCCTGGGCTTCGATGCGGTAGCCGGCGGGCAGATCGGCCATCAGCAGCCCGGCCGCATCGGCGCAGTCGGCCACTGCCGCGCAGCGGCCTTCGGCCACGCGCTGGTCGGTGATCAGGCAGCCGGCCTGGTTGAGCACCATGCCCGACCCGGCGGCACCGGCCAGGCTGGCCAGCACCGCATTCTCGGTCTGGGCCTGCAGCGCGGCCCATTGCGGCAGGGCCACGGCCGAGGTGGCCCCGATGCCGACAATCACGGCCAGCTGTTCGATCAGCGTGAAGCCGCGCGCGGCGTGGGTTATCTTGAGGCTGTGCATCGGTGCAGTGTCGGCGGGTGCGGCGCGCCTGGCCATCCCCGGGCTGGGGGAGGCGGCTTCACATTCAATCCACCTTGGCGCCTGAGGCCTTGACCACCGGCCCGTATTTGGCCAGCTCGGCCTTCACAAAGGCCGCAAACTGCTCGGGTGTGCTGGGCGAGGGTTCGGCCATCAGCAAGGCCATGCGGGCCTGGGTCTCGGGCAGGGCCAGGGCGGCGACAAAGGCCGCATTCAAACGGGCCAGCACTTCGGGCGGCAGGCCGGCCGGGCCGAACAGGCCGAACCAGGTGTCCACATCGAAGCCGCCGAGGCCGAGCTCGCGGCCGGCTTCGGCCAGCGTGGGCAGGTCTGGCATGGCGCTGGACCGGTTGGCGCTGGTCACTGCCAGGGCCTTCAACTTGCCGGCGCGGATATTGGCGGCGGCACTCGCCAGGTTGTCGAAGTTCAGGTCCACCTGACCCGACAGCAGGCCCAGCTGGGCCGGGTTGCCGCCCGCATAGGGGATATGCACCATGAAGACGCCGGCCTGGGCCTTGAACATTTCGCCAGCCAGGTGGCCGGCGCTGCCGTTGCCGCCCGAGCCGTAGTTCAGGCGGCCGGGGTGGCTGCGGGCGTAGCGCACCAGGTCGCGCACGCTCGCCAGCCCCAGGCGCTGCGCGGTCTCGGCGTTCATCACCAGCACATTCGGTACCTGGGCCACCCGGGTGATGGGCGTGAAATCGCGTAGCGGGTCGTAGGGCAGCCGGGCAAACAGCCAGGGGTTGATGGCGTGGGTGGCTACTGCGCCCATCACGATGGTCAGGCCATCGGGCGCGGCCTTGGCCACCAGGTCGGCGCCCAGGTTGCCGCCGGCGCCGGGCTTGTTGTCGACCACCACGGTGCCCAGGCTGTCCTTGACGCCGGCGGCCAGCAGCCGGGCCACGCTGTCGAGCGGGCCGCCGGGCGGGTAGGGCACCACCAGGCGCAGGGCGCGCGCGGGCTGGGCCTTCACACTGGCGGGCAGCCCCATCATCGACAGGACGCACAGCAGGGCAGGCAGCAGGACGGGGCGGCGGCGCAGGGGCATGGGGTGGTGGTGGGGGTGGCCGGTGGGGGGTGGGTTGATCAAGGGCGCAGCGCAGGCGGGCTGGCCGCGCCATGCTTGTCGGCCTCGGAGGTGAACGCGTCGGCCAGGAACTCTTCGGCCGGCAGGCCACACAGCGCCACCAGGTCGCGTTGGGCCGCGTCCACCATCGCCGGGGCGCCGCAGGCATAGACCTGGTGGCCCGACAGATCGGGCCAGTCGGCCATCACGGCCTGGTGCACGAAGCCGGTGCGGCCGGTCCAGGCGTCTTCGGGCCGCGGCTCGGACAGTACCGGCACATAGCCCAGCCATGGGTTCTCGGCGGCCGCTTGCTCGGCCCAGGCTTGCAGGTACAGGTCGGCGCGGCTGCGGCAGCCCCAATACAGCAGCGCCGGGCGTTGCTGGCCGGTGTCCTGCAGTTGTTCGACCAGCGCCTTGATCGGCGCCAGGCCGGTGCCCGAGGCCAGCAGGATCATGGGCTTGGCCGATTCGCGCAGGAAGAAGCTGCCGAAGGGCCCCTCCAGGCGCAGGATGTCGCGCTCCTTCAGGCTGCTGAAGACCTGGTCGGTGAACAGTCCGCCCGGCAGGTGGCGGATGTGCAGCTCGATCGCTGGCGGCTGGCCGCTGCGTGTCGGCGCATTGGCCATCGAGTAGCTGCGCCGCGCACCGCCGGGCAGCATGAATTCCACATACTGGCCGGCGTGGTACTGGAAGCGCTGGTTGGCCGGCAGTTGCAGCCGCAGCAGCGCGACGTCGGCGGCCGGGCGCTGCAGCGACAGCAGGCGGGTGGGCATCTTCAACACCGGAAATTCGCCCGCGCCCGGCACACTGCGGGCCTCGACCACGCAATCGGTCTGGGGTGTGGCGCAGCAGGTCAGGATCCAGCCCTGTTCCTCCTCGGCCGGGCTCAGCGCCTTGAGCTGGTGCGCGCCGTGGATCACCCGGCCTTGCAGCAGGCGGCTCTTGCACGAGCCGCAGGCGCCATCCCGGCAACCGTAGGGCAGGCCCACGCCCTGGCGGATGGCTGCGGCCAGCAGCGGCTCGTCGCGTTGCACCTCGAATTGCAGGCCCGCAGGCTGGACGGAGATCTTGAATGTCATGGAGCGGGCGATCGGGTCGGGCGGCGGGTCGGGCGGGTGCGGCCGCTGCGGCCGCTGGCAGGGCCGTAAACTGCAGTGGCATTCTGCCCCGAGGCTGGCGCGTCCCGGCCGGCATTGCCCGCCTCTCTTGCCACCGATACCCGCAACACGATGCTCCAGCCTGTGTCCCTGCCCATGAGCGGCCCGCCGACGCTGCTGATCGTGGGTTGCGGCGACATCGGCCTGCGTGTGTTGAAGCTGCTGGCCGGGCGTTGCCGGGTATTCGCCCTGAGCTCCAGCCCGCAGCGCCTGGCCAGCCTGCGCGCGGCCGGCGCGGTGCCCCTGCTGGGCGACCTGGACCGGCCGGCCAGCCTGCGGCGCCTGGGCGCGCTGGCAGACCGGGTGCTGCACCTGGCGCCGCCGCCTGGCAGCGGCCCGGCCGACCCGCGTACCCGCCATCTGCTGCAGGCCCTGGCCCAGGGCGGGCGGGTGCGGCGTCTGGTCTATGCCAGCACCACCGGGGTCTATGGGGATACGGGCGGCGCCTGCTTCGATGAAACCCGCACGGTGGCCCCCGCCACCGACCGGGGCCGCCGCAGGGTGGACGCCGAGCGCCAGCTGCGCCAGTTCGGGCGCCGGCAGGGCGTGGCGGTGACCCTGCTGCGCATCCCCGGCATCTACGCCGGTGACCGGCCCGGCGGCCACCCACGCGACCGGCTGGCCCGTGGCACGCCGGTGCTGCTGCCGGCCGACGATGTGTTCACCAACCATATCCATGCCGACGATCTGGCGCGCGCCTGCGTGGCGGCGCTGTGGCGCGGCCGGCCCCAGCGGGTGCTGCATGTCTGCGACGACACCGACCTGCGCATGGGTGACTATTTCGACCTGGCGGCTGATCTGTGCGGGCTGGCCCGGCCGCCGCGCATCGGGCGCGCCCAGGCGCAGTTGACCCTGTCGCCGATGCAGATGAGCTTCATGAGCGAGTCGCGCCGGCTGCTCAACCAGCGCCTCAAGCAGGAGCTGCGCCTGCGCCTGCGCTACCCCACGGTGCAGCAAGGCCTGTTGGCCTGAGCCCGGTCGGCCCGCCGGGCAGCGGCTGGTGGCCCGAAGCCCCTCAGATGCCCTCGGGCCGTTTCAGGGTCTTGGCCCGGTCGACGCTGAAGACCTTGATGGTCTGCCTTTGCTGGTCGCGCTCGATGTCCAGCGAGACCTCGCGCTCGGGCGCACCGCCGGCCCACAGCGATTGCCACAGCGCCGCCAGCGCACGCACCTCGGTGCCGTCGATGCGCAGGATGCTGTCGCCTGCCTGCAGGCCGGCCACATCGGCGGGGCTGTCGTCGGTGACCCGCAGCACGCGCAGACGGCCGCTTTGCTCGACGCAGTTCAGGCCCAACCAGGCGCGCCGGCTACCGGCGCTGCTGCCCTGGCGGCGAAGTTCGTCCAGGATGGGCAGCAACAGGTCCACCGGCACGAACATATTGCCAGGCACACGCGTGTGCGGCGAAGCGCCGGCATCGGCGGTCTCGGCGGTGTCACTGACAAACAGCGAGCCGATGCCCAGCAACTCGCCATCGCCGTTGAACAGGCCGGCGCCGCTGTGGTCGCGCCGCGCCGGGGTGGTGAACAGCGCGCCCTCGATGTGGTATTCCCAGAAGCCCGAGAACGCCCGGCGCGCCACCAGCCGGGCCGGGCTGACGTCGCCGGCGCCGCCACCGGTGGCGATCATCAAGGCCTGGGTGCCGGCCAGGCGGTCGGGCCGGCCCAGGGGTACCGGCGCCAGTGTCAGCGGGGTCAGGGCCTGCACCAGGCCGAAGCCGGTGGCCTGGTCATAGCCCAGCACCCGCGCCGGCACGGTTTGGCCGTTGTCCAGCACCAATTGCACCTGGTCGGCCTCCAACACCAAGTAGCCGATGGTCAGCACCAAGCCGTCGGCGCCGATCACCACGCCCGACCCGCTGCGCGACTGCCCCAGGGTCTTGGCCGACCGCGCATCGTCCAGGGCCACTACCTGCAGGCCGATCACCGCACGGCTGGCCCGCTGCAAGGCCTGCGACCGGCGCACCAGGTCGCCCTCGACGGCCTGCGTGTCGGACGGCGGATCGGCCGAGCCGGCGGCGAATGCCGGCGGCACCCCGATCAGCACGCTGGCGGCCAGCAGGGCCAGCAGCAGGACGCTGCAGAACGCCCAGAAGCTGCGCCGCCGGGGGCGGACGGCCGCTGCGCCAGCGCGGCAGGCTGCAGGATCGGAAAGTGCACGGTAGCGGGGCGACATGGTGGTGCTCCCAGGGGTTCTGGCAAGCCTAAGCATGATCTGTTCCCGACAGCCCTGCAAGAACCGGGTTGATCAGCGACAAGACGGCCTCGGCGCCCTGATGGCGGGCCCGCGCCGGCTCAGTGGCGGGTGCGCGGCCCGCCGCCGAAGGGCAAGTTGCCGCGCCACCAGCGGATCATCAGCCAGGCGCCCAACATGCCACCCAGGTGGGCGCAACGGGCCACACCGGCCTGGGTGCCGGTGACACCCAGCACCAGTTCCAGCACCCCGTAGATGCCGACCATCGCCGAGGCGCGGATCGGGATGGGCTGCAGAAAGGGCAGGCCGCCCCGGTTGGTGAGCAGCACCACGAACAGCACCAGCCCGACCATGTTCAGGAACTGGTTGGGGATCATCATCAACAGCATCGGCAGGAAGCCGATCAGGTCGAACTGGCGGTTGGGGAAGGACATGCCATAGGCCAGCAGCAGCCCGAAAATGGCGCCGGACGCACCAATGGTGGGCGAGCGCGAGCCCAGGAGCATGGACACCAGCAACTGGGCAATGGCGGCGGTCAGCACGCTGGCGGCCAGCAATTGCAGGAAGCGCTTCTGGCCGCGCAGGCGCTCGACATCAGGCCCGAACATCCACAGCCCCAGCATGTTGAACAGCAGGTGGGCCAGGCCGCCGTGCAACAGCGCGTAGGTCATCAACTGCCATGGCCAGAAACGGCCGCTGCCCAGCGGCCAGAGCGCCAGCAGTGGCTCGACCGGCACGAAGGGCAGCAGCAGTTGCGCGCAGTACACGACAACGCAGGCCAGCATCAGCGCCTTGGTGGCCGGGGGCAGGTGGGGCATGTTCTCGGGGGGGATGGTGCCCGCGGCCAGACTCGAACTGGCACGCCTTGCGGCGGCGGATTTTGAATCCGCTACGTCTACCGATTTCGTCACGCGGGCGGTTGCGCCGGGTTGGGCGCTGCGTGTCTTCGGATTATGTCACGCGGGTTCAGCGCCACCGGGCGGGCGCTGAGACAATGCCGGCCAAGGAGACCTCCGTCCATGCCCAGTGCCCCGCCCCTGCCCCGTTACCCGACCCTGGAAGATGTGATCGGCCAGACCCCGATCGTGCAACTGCAACGCCTGCCCCAGGCGGCCGGCGACACCCGCGGCAATGTGGTGCTGGGCAAGCTCGAAGGCAACAACCCGGCCGGATCGGTCAAGGACCGACCGGCGATGAGCATGATCCGGCGCGCCGAGGAACGCGGCGAGATCCGCCCCGGCGACACCCTGATCGAAGCCACCTCGGGCAATACCGGCATCGCACTGGCCATGGCTGCGGCGATCCGGGGTTACCACATGGTGCTGATCATGCCCGAGGACCTGTCGATCGAGCGGGCCCAGACCATGAAGGCTTTTGGCGCCGAGCTGATCCTCACACCGCGTTCGGGCGGCATGGAATACGCCCGCGACCTGGCCGACCAGATGGCGCGCGACGGCAAGGGCCGGGTGCTCGACCAGTTCGCCAATGCCGACAACCCGCGGGTGCATTTCGAGACCACCGGGCCCGAGATCTGGCAGCAGACCGGCGGGCGCATCAGCCATTTCGTCAGCGCGATGGGCACCACCGGCACCATCACCGGGGTGGGGCGCTACCTGAAATCAATGAACCCGGCGGTGCGCATCATCGGTGCCCAGCCGGCCGAAGGCTCGCGCATCCCCGGCATCCGCAAGTGGCCCGAGGCCTACCTGCCGCGCATCTACGACCCGGCCCAGGTCGACGAGCTGGTGCTGGTCAGCCAGGCCGATGCCGAGGACATGGCGCGCAAGCTGGCCCGCCAGGAGGGCCTGTTTGCCGGCATCTCGGCGGCCGGCGCGGCCTGGGTGGCGCTGCAGATCGCCCAGCAGGTGCGCGATGCCACCATCGTCTTCATCGTCTGCGACCGGGGCGAGCGCTACCTGTCGACCGGCGTCTTCCCGGCCTGAGCGCCACCCCTGCCGCGCGCGAGGTCGCATGAGTGCTGCATTCCGTTTCTGCCCCAGCTGCGCCACTGCGCTGCAGCCCATCGAACAGCTGGAGGACGGCGGCATCAAGTCGCGCCTGCGCTGCCCCGGCTGTGGCTGGACCCACTGGAACAACCCGACCCCGGTGCTGGCTGCGGTGATCGAATGCGCCGACCAGGGTGGCCAGATCCTGCTGGCCCGCAATGCGGCCTGGGCGGGGCGCATGTTTGCGCTGATCACCGGCTTCATGGAGGCCGGCGAGACACCCGAGGAGGGCATCGCGCGTGAAGTGCAGGAAGAAACCGCGCTCGAGGTCCTGTCGCTGGACTTGATCGGGGTCTATGACTTCCAGCGCATGAACCAGGTCATCATTGCCTACCATGCATTGGCCCGCGGCGAGGTGCGCCTGTCGCCCGAATTGGCCGAATACAAGCTGTACGCCCCGCAAGACCTGGTGTGCTGGCCTGCCGGTACCGGCTTTGCCTTGGCCAAATGGCTGCGCGGGCGTGGCATCGAGCCCCGTTTCACGGACCTGCCGCGCCGCGGCTGAGCCGGCCCGGGACGATAATCTCCGGCGCTTCTGCAAACAAGGCCAACGACCCCATGGACGCCCAGAAAACCATCGATACCCGCGGCCTGAACTGCCCCTTGCCCATCCTCAAGGCCAAGAAGGCCCTGTCTGAAATGCAGGCCGGCGACGTGCTCAAGGTGCTGGCCACCGACCCCGGGTCTTTGCGTGACTTCCAGGCCTTTGCGCGCCAGACCGGCAATGAACTGCTCGAGCAGTCCACCGCCGGCGAAGAATTCGTTCACTTCCTGCGCCGGCGCTGAGCCGGGCCGGGCGCCTGGCTCAAAGCTGCAGGGTCTTCAGATAGGCCCGGAAGGGTTCGGCCACCTCGGGGTGGGCCAGCGCCAGTTCCACATTGGCCTGCAGAAAGCCCTCCTTGCTGCCACAGTCATAGCGGCGCCCGGCGTAGCGGTAGGCAAAGACCTTTTCGCGGCGCAGCAAGGACGCGATGCCGTCGGTGAGCTGGATCTCGCCGCCCACCCCCCTGGGTTGGGTGGCGATTTCATGGAAAACCCCGGGTGTCAGGATGTAGCGGCCGGCCACCCCCAGATTGGAGGGGGCGACCTCGGGTGCAGGCTTTTCTACAATACGTTGGATGTCGACCACCCGATCGTTGACTGCGGTGCCGGCAACTATGCCGTAGCGGCGGGTGTGTTCAGGGGGAACCTCCTGCACCGCCAGAATCGACGCCCGCCACTCCTCGAACTGATCGACCATCTGCTTAAGAACCGGTGGCTCACCCACCATCAGGTCGTCCGCCAGCAGCACCGCGAACGGCTCATTGCCCACCAGCCGTTGTGCGCACAAGACCGCATGTCCCAGCCCCAAGGCCTGTGCCTGGCGTACATAGATGCATTCCATGTCATGCGGCTTGACGCTGCGCACCACCGCCAGCAGATCGGCCTTGCCGGCCTGCTCCAGCGCGACCTCCAGCTCGAAGGTCATGTCAAAGTGGTCTTCAATCGGTCGTTTATGGCGCCCAGTGACGAAAATCATCTCCCGCACCCCGGCGGCATAGGCTTCTTCGACCGCATACTGAATCAGCGGCTTGTCCACCACGGGCAGCATTTCCTTGGGCTGTGCCTTGGTTGCGGGAAGGAAGCGGGTGCCCAGGCCCGCCACCGGAAAAATCGCTTTCTTGACCAACATTGGAACTCTCATCGTTGTGGGTAACCGTTTTGATTCTGGCATGCGCAAGCGCCACGGCAGTGCGATGGACAAAGGGCTGATCACGCCATGGTTCTGATCGTCGAGCCGCTCGATCCCGAAGTGATGCAATGGCTGGTTGCGCGCCATCCGGTGCGCTATGCGCCGGACCTGGCGCGGGATCTGGTCGGTCTGCGCCAAGCCTTGCGCAAGGTGCGCGCGGTGATCATCCCGCCCACCGTGGCACTGGACGCTGAAACCCTGGCGCTGGCGCCGAACCTGCGGGCGGTCGGGCGGCTGTCGGCGGGCGCCGAAAACATCGATTTCGAGGCCTGCGCGCGCGCCGGTGCCGAGGTGGTGCGGCCCACCGACGCCACCGCCCAGGCCGAGGCCGAGTTCATGATCGGCGCCCTGCTGCAGATGCTGCGGCGGGTGCCGGTGGTCAATGCCGAGGGCCTGCTGGTGGGGCGCGAACTGAGCGGGGCCACCGTCGGCCTGCTGGGCATGATGCCGGCCTCGCAGACGCTGGCGCAGTTGCTGTCGGCCTTCGGCACCCGGGTGATCGGCTATGACCCGGCCCTGCATGCCAATGACGCGCTGTTCTCGCGCTGGCAGGTCGAGCCGGTGGGCCTGCGCGAGTTGATGGAACACAGCGACGGGGTCTGCGTCACGCTGAGCTACTTCACCCGCTACCAGGGCCTGCTGGGCGAGCGCTACCTGGCCTTCTGCAAGCCCAACCAGGTGATGGTGAGCCTGTCCACCTCGGGGCTGTTTGACGAGGTCGCGCTAGCCGATGTGCTGGGCAGCGGGCGCATGGCTGCGGCCTGGTTCGACAGCCTGGAGCCCGGCCTGCTGGCGCCGGGCCGGCCATTGCACCAGATCGACACCCTGCAGGTCACCCCCCGGGTGGCCAGCACCACGCGGGAATCGCGGGTGCGTGCCGCCTGGGAGGTGGCACGCCGCATCGACGGGCTGCTGGCGCCGCCCCTCGAATCAGGCTACTGAGGGCCTGGCCCGGGCTCAGGCCGCCGGCAACTTGGCGGCCTGGTCGCGCAGGCGCAGCAGGGTCTGGCCAAAGTCGGCCATCCGGGCCTCCTCCTGGGCCACCACGGCGGCTGGCGCGCGGGCCACGAAGCTCGCGTTGCCCAGCTTGGCCTCAGCCTTGGCGATCTCGCCCTCCAGCCGGGCGATTTCCTTGCCCAGCCGGGCGCGCTCGGCGGCGACGTCGATCGCCACATGCAGCGCCAGGCGGACATGGCCTTGTACCGCCACCGGCGAGCCGCTGCTGGCCTGGCTGAAGGCAGCCTCGTCGGCAAAGATTTGCACCTCGGACAGCTTGACCAGGGCCTTGAGCAGTGGCGCAGCCTGACCGAAGAAATCGGCATCGCCGACCACCAAAAGTGGTACCCGTGCGGCCGGTGACAGATTCATCTCGCTGCGCAGGCTGCGGCAGGCCGTCACCTGGGCCTTGAGGCGCGCCATCCAGGCGTCGGACGCGGGGTCGACCTTGTCCAGCTGGGCCTGCGGGTAGGCGGCGCTGGCCACGGTGTCGGTCGATCCGGCGGGCTTGCGGCCAGCCACCTCGGCCACCGTGGCCCACAGCTCGGCGGTGATGAAGGGGGTGATCGGGTGCAGCAGGCGCAGCACCGTCTCCAACACCCGCAGCAAGGTTCGGCGGGTGGCCTTCTGCTCGGCCGGCGTGCCGCTGGCCATCTGTACCTTGGCGATCTCCAGGTACCAGTCGCAGTACTCGTCCCAAACGAACTGGTAGATCGCGGTGGCCACGTTGTCCAGCCGGTAGCCGGCAAAGCCCTCGGCCACTGCGGCCTCGACCCGCTGCAGTTCACTGCTGATCCACTTGTCGGCGGGCGAGAACCTCAGGTAGCCATGAGCCGGGCCGGCTGGCTGGACGATCTGGCCCGTCGCATCGCGCACCGGCGCCGCGCAGTCGGCCTTGCTGTGCTCCGTCAGGCCGCAGTCCTGGCCCTCGCAGTTCATCAGCACGAAGCGGGTGGCGTTCCACAGCTTGTTGCAGAAATTGCGGTAGCCCTCGCAGCGCTTGCTGTCGAAGTTGACGCTGCGGCCCAGCGTGGCCATCGCCGCGAAGGTGAAGCGCAGCGCATCGGCACCGTAGGCGGGGATGCCGTCGGGGAACTCTTTCTCGGTGGCCTTGCGCACCTTGGGGGCGTTCTCGGGCTTGCGCAGGCCGGTGCTGCGCTTGTCCAGCAGGGGGCCGAGGGCGATGCCGTCGATCAGGTCGACCGGGTCGAGCACATTGCCCTCGCTCTTGCTCATCTTCTTGCCCTGCGCGTCGAGCACCAGGCCGTGAATGTAGACATCGCGGAAGGGCACCTTGCCCTCTGGGCAATCGGCGGTCTTGGTGAAGTGCTTGGTCATCATGATCATCCGGGCGACCCAGAAGAAGATGATGTCGTAGCCGGTGACCAGCACGCTGCTGGGCAGGAACAGGTCCTGCTCGACCGTCCTGGCCGGCCAGCCCAGCGTCGAGAAGGGCACCAGTGCCGACGAGTACCAGGTGTCGAGCACGTCCGGGTCGCGGTTCAGTTCACCGTGGTAGCCGGCGGCCGTGGCCTGGGCGCGCGCGTCAGCCTCGCTGCGGGCGACGAAGAGTTCACCGCCACTGCCGTACCAGGCCGGGATCTGGTGGCCCCACCAGAGCTGGCGGCTGATGCACCAGTCCTGGATGTTGTTCATCCACTGCTTGTAGGTGTTGACCCATTGCTCGGGCACGAACCTGACCTGGCCGGCCTGCACCACCTCGATGGCCTCTTGCGCGATGGATTTGCCCGGCTTTCCATCCCTTGACGCGCCGGCCTGGTTGACCGCCACGAACCACTGGTCGGTGAGCATCGGTTCGATCACCTGGCCGGTGCGGGCGCAACGCGGCACCTGCAGCTTGTGCCGCTTGGTCTCGACCAGCAGGCCTTCGGCGTCGAGCTGGGCGATGATCTGCTTGCGCGCGGCGAAGCGGTCCAGGCCGCGGTAGGCCGCCGGTATCTCTTCCAGGTCGTCGACGACCTGGGCATCGAGCGTGAAGATGGTGATCATCGGCAGGGCGTGCCGCAGGCCCACCTGGTAGTCGTTCTGGTCATGCGCCGGCGTGACCTTGACCACGCCGGTGCCGAAGGCCTTGTCGACATGGGCGTCGGCGATCACCGGCACCCGTCGGCCGGTGATCGGCAGCCTGACCTGTTGGCCGATCAGCGCGGCGTAGCGCTCGTCCTCCGGGTGCACCATCACGGCGCTGTCGCCCAGCATTGTCTCGGGCCGGGTGGTGGCGACCACCAGGCTGGTCGGACCCCCGGCAGCTGCCAGGCTGCCGTCGTCGTCCACCAACGGGTAGCGGATATGCCAGAGCCAGCCGTCTTCTTCCTCGCTCTCGACCTCCAGGTCGGACACCGCGCTCTTGAGCACCGGGTCCCAGCTGACCAGGCGCTTGCCGCGGTAGATCAGGCCCTCCTCGAACAGGCGCACGAAGGTCTCGGTCACGGTGGCCGACAGTGCCGGGTCCATCGTGAAGTACTCGTGCTGCCAGCTCACGCTGTCGCCCATGCGGCGCATTTGCCGGGTGATGGTGGCGCCCGAGGTGTTCTTCCAGTCCCAGACCTGTTTGAGAAAGGCCTCGCGGCCCAGGTCGTGGCGCGACAGGCCGGCCTCCTGCAGCTGGCGCTCGACCACGATCTGGGTGGCGATGCCGGCATGGTCGGTGCCCGGCACCCACAGGGTGTTGAAGCCGCGCATGCGGTGGTAGCGCGTCAACGAGTCCATGATGGTCTGGTTGAAGGCATGGCCCATGTGCAGCGTGCCCGTCACATTGGGCGGCGGCAGCTGGACCGAGAACGACGGCTTGGCTGGGTCCAGGCTGGGCGCGTAGACGCCGCTGCGCTCCCACAGCGGGCCCCAATGGGCCTCGATGGCGGCGGGTTCGAAGGACTTGGCGAGTTCGGTCATGGCGGCGGCGGTGCGCCGGCGCGGCGCTGGGCCGCACGGCGCTGGCGGGCTGGAAGGGGAGCCAACGATTGTAGGGGTGGCCCCTGGCCGGTAGACCCTGAAGCAGTGCCCACCGGCCCCGGGTGCACGGCCGGTCTATGAGCCTGTCGGACTTGGGGAACGTCGGCTGCAGTTTGGCCACAGCGGTCCATTTTTTGCCGGCTTTTTGCCCCATAGTTACCACTATGGGTCTGCAAATCCGACAAAAACTGTCCTCGCTGGGGCCAAACTTCGCTTCGACGCCCCAAGCCCGACAGGCTCCTAGGGGCTGCCAGGCGTGACCGCGTCGATGGTCTTGCCGATCACCTTGCCGGTGACTGAAATGCCGGTGGACACCACCGCGCCGGTGACGCTGATGGCCGCGCCTGCGGCCGCGCCGGCCACGCTCACCACCGCGCAGCCACTGCTGGCGGCCGCAGCGGCGATCAGCACGGCGGGCAGGCGCCAGCGGCGGGCACAGGCCGGGACGGGGGCAGGAGCGGTGTGGTTCATGGTGCGATGCTAGGCACAGGTTCGCCGAAGGTATCCTTGAAACTGAACCAGAGAGAGACGTAGAAAGCGGCCGAGAAGACCAGCCCGATCGGCATGGTCAACAGGCCCAGCACCTGACGCGCGCCGGTCAGCATCGCGATCAGGGCCACGGCCAGGGCCACACCCAGCATCAGGCCGGCCCAGCCCAGCAGGTAGACGCTGAAGGCCGCCCGGGTGCGCCAGAGCGCCAGGCTGCTGGTGAACAGGGCCTGGCCCAGGCCCTGGCCGCCCCAGTGCACCAGCGCCGGCGCATGCCAGAACGGCACCGCCAGCAGGCCGGCCAGGCCGAAGCGCACCAGCATGCCTTGCAGCAGCTGTGGTGCCGCGAGGATGGCTTCCAGCCGGGCCGATGCCTTGGGGTCGCTGCCCTGGGCCATCAGGCGCTGCAGTTCTTCGAACATACCGTCGTCCACCCAATCGGCCAACGTGATCACTAGCATGGTGCACAGCGCATACAGGCCGCACAGCAGCCACTGGGCCCGGCGCTGTGCCGGCTGCGGATGGCGCAGGCCTTCGATCAGCTGCAGCGCATGCACCGGCCCACCCTGGGCCAGGCTGCGGCTGGCGATCATGAAGCCCAGGCTGAGCATCGGCAGCAGAGCCATGCCCAGGGCGCCGCCCACCACCGGCACCAGCGCCATCAGCAGCAGGACCGACAAGAGGAAGAAGGTGAACAGGCCCACCAGGGCCAGCGGCCGCCGCCACCACAGGGCCAGGGCCTGGCGGATCCAGGCCCAGCCTTGGCGGGGTGCTACCGGGAGAAGTCGAAGTCCCATGCGGAGGGTGGCGGGTCGGGCGGTCGGAGGGGTGGGGCCAGGCTCAGGCAGCGGCATGCCAGGGCAGGGCAATGCGCGAGCGCAGGATGCGCTGGAAGTGCACCGGGTCCTTGGGCTTGAGCAGCGCGGCCGGACGCGGCAGATGCCAATCGGCCAGACGCGAGATCCAGAAGCGCAGCGCTGCAGCGCGCAGCAGCGCCGGCAGCAGGCGGTGCTCGGCACCGGCCAGCGGGCGCACTTGTTCATAGGCCTGCACCAGGGCCTGGGCCCGGGCCTCGTCCAGCGACGCGTCGTCGGCGTTCAGGCACCAGTCGTTCAGGCACACCGCCAGGTCGTAGGCAAAGCGGTCGGTGCCGGCAAAGTAGAAATCAAAGCAGCCGGTGAGTTTTTCGTGGCCGGGCAGGCCGTCGAACAGCGCGTTGTCGCAGAACAGGTCGCCATGCACCGCGCCGCGCGGCAGCGCGGCATACGAAGGCGAGGCCGCCAGCTGTTGCTGGAAGGCCAGTTCGCTGCTCAGCAGCGCACGCTGCGGATGGCCCAGGTGGGGGATGAGTTGCGGCACCATGGCCTGCCACCAGGCCAGGCCGCGCAGATTGGTCTGCTTGAGGGCAAAGTCCGCCACCGCCAGGTGCATGCGCGCCAGCACCTGGCCGACCTGGGCGCAGTGGTGCAGGTCGGGCGCCAGCACATGCCGGCCCGGCAGGCGGTTGACCAACGCCGCCGGCTTGCCTGCCACCTCATGCAAGATGCGGCCCTCGGCGTCGGCCCGGGGCTCGGGCACCGGCAAGCCACGCTGGGCCAGGTGCTGCATCAGGCCCAGGTAATAGGGCAACTGGGCCGGGTTGAGGCGCTCGAACAGGGTCAGCACCCATTCGCCCTGGTCGGTGACGACGAAGTAATTGGTGTTCTCGATGCCGGCCGAAATGCCCTGCAGCGAGGCCAGGGTGCCGGCGCCCAGGCGCAGAGTCAGGGCGCCCGCCAGCGGGGCCGACACATCGGTGAAAACTGCCATGAGGCTGACGGGCGGCGGCGGCTAGAAGCTCAGCACCGGCCAGACCCGCTGGCCGGCCGCATCGCGGTGCTGCGCCGCATCGGCGCCCGGCGCGGCTTGCAGGATCTCGTAAGGGCGGCCACTGCCACCCTTGGGTTGCACCGTGATGCGCTGGGTCTGGCCGCGCAGGCGCAATTCGTCGATGCGCACCTGATCGTCCTCGCTGACCAGGCGCTGTGGCCCGACATCGGCCCTGCGCGCCGCCGGGCCGGCCGCGCAGGCGCTGAGCAGCGCGGCGGTCAGGCACAGCAGCCCGGCCAGTGGCGGGCAGCGCGAAGCGAGGGTTTGCATGGCGCGATTCTAGGGGCCCAGCCTGGCGCGCAGACCGGCCTTGGGGCCGGCCCGGCAAACGAACACAATCACACCCATGAGCGATACCCCCCTGCCCCAGGCCCTGCTGCCGCTGGCCGACCCTGCTGCCGACCGCACCCCTCCTGCACTGGCAACGGCCCGGCCGACCCTGCTGCTGGTGGACGGATCGAGTTACCTGTACCGGGCCTACCACGCGATGCCCGACCTGCGCAGCCCGGACGGCCTGCCCACCGGCGCCATCCACGGCATGGTGGCGATGATGAAGCGGCTGCGCGAGCAGATCCTGGGCAGCGGTCCGGGCGGCCATGCGGCCTGCGTCTTCGACGCCCATGGCCCGACCTTCCGCGATGTCTGGTACGACCAGTACAAGGCCCAGCGCGCACCCATGCCCGAGGACCTGCGCGCCCAGATCGCACCGATCCACGAGGTGGTGCGCCTGCTCGGCTGGCCGGTGCTGGAAGTGCCTGGCATCGAGGCCGACGATGCCATCGGCACGCTGGCGCGGGTGGGTGCGGCGGCCGGGCACCAGGTGATCGTGTCCACCGGCGACAAGGACCTGGCGCAACTGGTGACCGACCAGGTGACGCTGATCAACACCATGAGCAATGAACGGCTCGACATCGACGCGGTCAAGGCCAAGTTCGGCGTGCCGCCAGACCGCATCATCGACTACCTCACCCTGATGGGCGATAGCGTGGACAACGTGCCGGGGGTCGACAAAGTGGGCCCCAAGACCGCTGCCAAATGGATCGCCGAGCATGGCTCGCTGGACGGCGTGATCGCGGCGGCAGCCAGCATCAAGGGCGCAGCCGGTGACAACCTGCGCAAGGCCCTGGACTGGCTGCCGATGGGCCGCAAGCTGGTAACGGTGCTGACCGATTGCGACCTGAGCGCCCAGGTGGCGGGCTGGCCGGCGGTGGAGGCCCTGGCCCTGCAGCCGGTGGACCGCGAGGGCCTGCTGGATTTCTTCCAGCGCCACGGCTTCAAGGCCTGGCGGCGCGACCTGGAGGCCGAACTGGGCGGGGCCGCTGCGCCGCCCGCCCTGGCGCGCAGCGCCACAGCGCAAGGGTTTGACGCAGTGCCAGCGGCGCCGGCCGCACCGTCGGCCGCGCCCGCTGCGGCCGAAGGGCGTTACGAGACGGTGCTGGACCGGGCCCGACTGGCCGACTGGCTGGCCCGCCTGCGCGCCGCACCGCTGGCCGCGCTCGACACCGAGACCGACTCGCTCGACCCGATGCGCGCCCGCATCGTCGGCATCAGCTTCGCGGTGCAGCCAGGCGAGGCGGCCTATGTGCCGCTGCGCCATGACTATGCCGGGGCGCCCGACCAGCTGCCCCTGGACGAGGTGCTGGGTCTGCTGCGGCCCTGGCTGGAGGATGCCGGCGCGGCCAAGGTGGGCCAGAACATCAAGTACGACACCCATGTGCTGGCCAACCACGGCATCCAGGTGCAGGGCTGGCAGCACGACACCCTGCTGCAGAGCTATGTGTTCGAGGCCCATCTCGGCCACAGCCTGGAAAAACTGGCCGAGCGCCATCTGCAGCGCAAGGGCCTGAGCTACGAAGACCTGTGCGGCAAGGGCGTGAACCAGATCGGCTTCAGCCAGGTCGACATCGAGCGCGCCAGCCGCTACAGCGGCGAGGACAGCGAGATGACGCTGCAGGTGCACCAGGTGCTGTACCCGCAGTTGGCTGCGGTGCCCGGCATGCTGCGGGTCTACCGTGACATCGAGATGCCGGTGAGCAAGCTGCTGCAGCGCATCGAGCGCCATGGCGTGCTGATCGACGCCGGCCTGCTGGCCCAGCAAAGCCAGCAGTTGGCCCAGCGCATGCTCGAGCTGGAGCAGCAGGCCTATGAGATTGCCGGCCAGCCCTTCAACCTGGGCTCGCCCAAGCAGATCGGCGAGATCCTGTTCGGCCGGCTCGGCCTGCCGGTCAAGAAGAAGACCGCCTCGGGCGCGCCCAGCACCGACGAGGAAGTGCTGCAGGAACTGGCCGCCGACTACCCGCTGCCGGCGCGCATCCTCGAGCACCGCAGCCTGGCCAAGCTCAAGGGCACTTACACCGACAAGCTGCCCTTGATGGTCAACCCCGCCACCGGCCGGGTGCACACCAACTATGCCCAGGCGGTGGCCGTCACCGGGCGGCTGAGCAGCAACGACCCCAACCTGCAGAACATCCCGATCCGCACCGCCGAAGGCCGCCGGGTGCGCGAGGCTTTCATCGCGCCGCCCGGGCATGTGATCGTGTCGGCCGACTACAGCCAGATCGAGCTGCGCATCATGGCCCATATCAGCGGCGACCCGAGCCTGAGCAAGGCCTTCGCGGCCGGCCTGGACGTGCACAAGGCCACTGCCGCCGAGGTCTTCAACACCACGGTCGAAGCCGTCACCCCCGAGCAGCGGCGTTATGCCAAGACCATCAACTTCGGCCTGATCTACGGCATGGGCGCCTTCGGCCTGGCCCAGAGCCTGGGCATAGACCAGAAGGTGGCGCGCGACTTCATCGAGCGCTACTTCGCGCGTTTTGCCGGGGTCAAGCGCTATATGGACGAGACCAAGGCCAGCGCGGCGGCCACCGGCCATGTCGAGACCCTGTTCGGCCGCCGCATCGAGCTGCCCGAGATCCGCGGCGGCAACGGCCCGCGCCGTGCCGGCGCCGAGCGGCAAGCCATCAATGCGCCCATGCAGGGCACGGCGGCCGACCTGATCAAGCTGGCGATGATCGCGGTGCAGGCGGCGCTGGACGCCCAGGGCAAGCGCTCGGCCATCGTGATGCAGGTGCACGATGAACTGGTGTTCGAGGTGCCGCATGCCGAACTGGACTGGGTGCGCGCCGAGGTGCCGCAGCTGATGGCCGGGGTGGCGCAGTGGAATGTGCCCTTGCTGGCCGAGGTGGGCGTGGGGCCGAACTGGGAACAGGCGCACTGAGCGGCGCCGGCGCGCTGCGGCCCTAGGGGTAGGCGGCCTGCGGGCAGCCCGGCGCGGCCGATCTGCCAACACAATGGCTGGGGGGGCCGCACCGGGCGGCCCGACGCCCATCCAGGAGCCCCGCATGCCCGCAGCCACCCCCCTACCCGATGCCGCCCTGCCCGGGGCGGGCAGCAGCCCGGCTGCTGCGCCGTTCGAGCAGTGGTGCAAGCAGGCCCTGCTGCCCCTGGCCAGCGCCAGCCGGCCCTCGCGCAGCGATGTCGGCACCCCGGGCTTCGATGCGGGGCTGTTTGCCCAGGCCGATCTGCTCGAAGTCCAGTTTGCCGACGGCTCGGTCTACTACACCGCGCCGCAGGATTTTGCCGCCCTGCATCCCGACCCGGCGCTGTCCCGCTCGGCCGAGGCCGCCACCGACCGGGTGCGCCTGGCCTTCGACCTGGTGCCCAGCCAGTCCACCACCCGGGGCGGCGTGGACGACACCGCCCGGGTGGCGCAGTACCGCCTGGTGAAACTGACCCCGCCCACCCCGCTCGACCAGCTCTACGACCTGGGTGCGCTGGCCCTGGACGGCCTGGACCGCTGGTTCGGCACAGCGCCGGCGCCGGGCGCGGCGGCCCTGGCCGGCCAGATCTGCCGGGCCTACGAGAACCAGGTGCTGGACCCGCGGCTGGGCAATGCCAACGGCCTGCTGCTGCAGTGGTCGGCAGCCGGCTGGGTGCCGGTGGACGATGTGGCCCTGCAGCTCGGTGCGGCGCAACAGGTCTTGCTGATGCTGCATGGCACGGCGTCCTGCACCCGGGGCAGCTTCAGTGGTTTGTGGCAGTTGGGCAGCGGCAGCGCGCCGCAGACGGCCGAGGATTTCGACCGCCTGGCCCAGGGCATGTTGCTGCTGGCCTTCGAGCACCGGTCGCTCAGCGCCAGCCCGCTGCGCAATCTGCTGGACCTGCTGCGGGCGCTGCGGCCGCTGCCCGCGGGCTGCAAGCTGAACCTGCTGTCGCACTCGCGCGGCGGCCTGGTGGGCGACTGGCTGTGCCTGGTGCTCGACAGCGCCGACAGCCCGCCCGCGCTGGCGCGCCAGCGGGTGCAGGCCGGCATCGCGGCGCTGACCGCGGCCTACCCGGTTGAGCACCCCGACTACCCGCTGCTGGCCGAATTGGCCACCCAGCTGGCCCAGGTGGCCGGGCGTTGGCAGCCGGGCAATTTTGTGCGGGTGGCCTGCCCGGTGCGCGGCACCCTGCTGGCCGACCGGCGCACCGACCTGTTCCTGTCGCTGCTGTTGCGCAGCCTGGGGCTGGCTTTGGGTGCCGGCGCGCCGGCCTTTGAGGCGCTGAGCGGCCTGGTGCGGGCGCTGGTGGCCAGCCGGGCCGACGCCCGCAGCCTGCCCGGGCTGGAGGCCATGATCCCCGGCGCGCCGATGTCGGTGGCGCTGAACTCGGTGGATTGCAGCGTGCCGGGCCGCCTGCGGGTGGTGGCCGGCGACAGCCAGGCGGCCGGCTGGCAGGGCCTGTTCACCTTGCTGGGCGATGTCTTCTACGGCCTGCACGACCATGATTTCGTGGTCCACACCCACTCGATGTTCGGCGGCCTGGCGCGCGCCGATGCGCGCAGCCTGCGGGTGGAGGACAGCGCGGTCAGCCATTTCGGCTATTTCAAGCCCGGCTCGCTCACCCGCCAGCCTATCCTGGCCGCGCTGGTCGGGGTGGATGCCGGCTTCAAGCCGCTGGCCGAAGACGAGGCCCGCACCCGGGGCTGGCTGCAGATGCTGGACCCGGACCCGCTCAGCCGGCGCACGCGGGCGGCCTGGCTGGCCGCCCTGGCCCAGACCCAGGCGCCGCGTCTGCCCATCCTGGTGGTGCTGCCGGGCATCATGGGCAGCGAACTGGCCACCGGCGCGCGCGATGCCGGCTCACCGGTCTGGCTGTCGACCCTGGCGCTGCTGCGCGGTCAATTGCGTCTGCTCGACCTGGCGGTGGGCGACGGCCTCGAGGCCACCGGCATGATGGCCTTGTCCTACGAGCGTTTGCTCAAGCTGGCCAGCCAGCGCTACCACGTCGTCACCTTTGCCTTTGACTGGCGCAAGCCGGTCACCGACGCCGGCGACGCGCTGTTCGCGCTGCTGCGCGACACCCTGCTGCCGCGGGCCCGCGCGCTCGGCGTGGCGGTGCACCTGATGGCGCATTCGATGGGCGGGCTGGTGGCGCGGGCTGCACTCTTCCATGACAGCCGGGCGGCCGAGCGCGCCGCGCTCTGGCGCGACCTGACCACCACCGGCGGCCGGCTGCTGATGTTGGGCACGCCCAACCAGGGCTCCTATGCGCCGGTGCAGTTGCTGTTGCAGCAGCACCGCATGGGCCAGCTGGTAGGCGCGGCCGCGGCCAAGGTGACGGCTGCCGACCTGGCGCGCTGGGGGGCGGCCTTTCCGGGCCTGATGGCGATGCTGCCAGCCGAGGACGATCCGCTGTACGGCAATCTGTTCTTGGCCGACAGCTGGGTCAAGATGCAAGGCGTCGACAAGACCGTCACGCTGCCGGACCGGGATGTGCTGCGCAAGGCCGCCGTGCTGCGCAGCTGGCTGAACAGCAGCTTCAAGGCCCTGCAACAGGACCCCCGGGTGCTCTATGTGGCCGGCCAGGGCGTCACCCCGCTGGGCCTGAAGGAGATCCAGGGCCAGGGTGGCCCCGGCCTCACGGGCAAGGTGCTGCGCTTCGGCGCCACCCCGGAGGGCGATGGCACCGTGCCCTGGAATTCCCGGCTGCTGCCCGAGCGCACCTGGTATGTGTCCTGCGGCCATGGCGAGTTGCTCGACCAGGCCGATGCCTTTGAAGCCTATTTCGAACTGCTGGCCCAGGGCCGCAGCAGCCGCCTGTCGCAGCAGCCGCCCGCCACCCGGGGCAGCGCCGACGCCTCGGCCCTGATGCCACTGCAGGCCCTGCCCAGCCTGCCGGCCGAACCGGCGGCCTATGTGCTGGGCCTGGCCCTACCCCAGGCCCTGGGCCGGCGCATCGCGCCGATCGAGATCAGCGTGGTGCATGGCAGCCTGGATTACGCCCGCTTCCCGCTGATGGTGGGGCACTACCATAACGACGGCGTGTTCGGCGCGGTGCAGCGGGTGGACGCCAAGCTGGACGGCCAGCTTTGCCGGGCCCTGCGCCTGAAGCTGTTCGAGGGTGACGAGCGCACCTCGATCTATCTGCGCCCGGCCACGGTCAAGGACCAACCGGCCTACCGCGGCGCGATCGTGCTGGGCCTGGGCACCCTGGGCGCACTGACCCCGGCCTCACTGGCCGACACCGTCACCCGCGGCGTGCTGCGCTATGTCTACGAACATGTGTTCAAGGACCCCTGGGTGGCGCCGGTCGGGCCGCTGACGCTGGACCTGTCGGCGCTGCTGATCGGCACCCATGTGCAGGCGGTGACCCCGCGCGACAGCCTGGCCGGGGTGCTGCAGGGGGTCTGGCGGGCCGGCCAGATCCTGGCCGATGACCAGTTGCTGGGCCGCAGCGTAAGGATCGGGCGGCTGGAACTGGTGGAGATCGAGGAGTCGGTGGCGCTGGACGCCGCCTACGAGTTGCGCCGCCTGCTTGGCCGGCAGGAATGGCAGCAGCGCATGCGCTGGGCCGCGCAGACCCTGGAAACCCGCGATGGCGGCCTGCGCGGCTTCAAGCCGAGCCAGTCCGAAAGCGTCTGGCAGCGCCTGGCGGTGCGCCATGACGCGCTGGGCGGGCTGAAGTACGAGCTGATCGCCGAGCGCGCGCGGGTCGAATCGACCCAGGTCTCGTCCGATGTGGCCAGCCTGCACCAGTACATCGCCCGGGTCAGCGACGAGGGCGCGGCGCAGCGTGCCCCTGCCGAGGAGCAGGCCTCGCTGGGCCGGGTGCTGTACCAGCTGCTGCTGCCGCAGGTGCTCAAGAGCCGGCTGGCCAACTTCGAGAACACCGTGCTGGTGCTGGACGACAAATCCGCCGCGCTGCCCTGGGAACTGCTGACCCCGCCGCATGGCGACAGCCTGGGCGCCGAATCGGCGCGCCCGCTGGCGGTGCAGGCCGGCATGGTGCGCCAGCGCACCACCTTCGAGTTCCGCCAGCTGCCGCAGGCGGTGGAGGGCTGGTCCGCGCTGGTGGTCGGTGCGCCGTCCACCGAGGGCTGGCGCGACGACAAGGGCGAGCCGCAGCGCTTCGCCGATCTGCCGGGCGCGGTGGCCGAGGCCCAGGAAGTGGTCGACCAGCTCGGCAGCGACGGCAGCCGCCCCTGGACGATCAAGGCCCTGCCCGCCGGCAGCAGCTTCGAGCGGGTGCGCACGGCGGTGCTGGAGCAGGCCTGGCGGGTGCTGCACCTGTGCGGCCACGGCGTGGTGGACCAGTGGGTGTCGAGCGGCGCCGATGGCGGGCTGGGCAGTGAGCAGCGGGTGCTGCGCAAGACCGGCATGTTGCTCAGCCACCAGCAGATCCTGACCGCTGCCGATGTCGAGCAGATGGACCCGGCGCCCGAATTCGTCTTCATCAACTGCTGCTATTCCGGCCGCGACGGCGCGCCCGCCCCGCCCGGGGTGCACCACAACCACCCCTTGCTGGCGTCCAGCCTGGCCTTGCAGTTCATCAAGATGGGCGCCAAGGCGGTAGTGGCCGCTGGCTGGCGCGTGGACGACGCCGACGGCCTGGCCTTTGCGCAGCGCCTCTACACCTGCCTGCTGGCCGGCATGGGTTTTGGCAGCGCGGTACGCGAGGCGCGCAATGCGATCCACGGCGCCGGCGCTGCCGGCCAGCGCAGCAACACCTGGGGCGCCTACCAGTGCTATGGCGATCCGGAATGGCGTCTGGCCCATGGCCAGGTGACGGCCGAGGCAGCGCAGGGCGCGGGCTCGGGGCGCCTGCGTGGCGCCGAGCTGTGCATGAGCGAGCATGAACTGGCGACCCGCATCCTGCAGGTGGTGTCGGTGGCCGGCGACAAGGCCGCCGATGCGCTGGTGCGCCAGCTCGACGAGCTGGTGCTGGCGCTGCGGCGCGACCCGCTGCGCAGCGCCTGGCTGGGCAACGCCGGGGTGCGGGTGGCCCTGGGCGAAGCCTACCGCGAGCTCGGCGCGCACCGCCAGGCGCTGGCCTGGTTCAAGGCCAGCGGTCGCAGCGCTTACTCGTCGCTGCAGCTGCGCCATATCGAGCAGGCCGCCAATTCGCTGGCCCGCCTGCAGCACCCGCAGGGGCATGCCGGGGCCCGGCAGGTGCTCGACCTGCTCGACCGCATCGATGCGATCCCCGATGACGCGCTGGACCTGCCGGTGCTGGCGGCCGAGGAGCGCGCCGCCAGCGCCGCGTCCGAACGGTTGTGCCTGCGCGGCAGCGACGCCCTGCGCCAGGCCGCCGACCCCGACCCGGCCCGTGGCAGCGCCCAGCGTGCGCGCGACCTGTTCGAGGCGGCCAAGCTGTTCGGGCGCGGCTACCTGGGCAAGCTGGACCCCCCCGACCTGTCCGAGCGCCAGGCCTATGCGCTGTCCTGCGCGATGCTGGCGGCCGGCCTGTCGGCGCGCCTGCACCGCGGGCGCCGCGAACCGGTGGCGGCCGGTGCCTGGCTGCTGGGCAGCGATGGCCGGGCGATCGATTGGCAGGCCCACACCGACGCGCTGATCACCGAGATGGTGCGGGCCGACCGGGCCACTGCCTTCTGGCACTACACCAACCGGCTTGAACTGCTGGTGGCGCGCAATGTGCTGCGCTTGGCGCTGGGCGAGCGGGTCGACCCGGGCGAGCTCGACACCGCGCTGATGCTGATCGATCTGGCCCTGGTGCGCTGGCCTGCGCCGGTCGAGCTGGAAAGCCTGAGGCACCGCTTTGCCCTGATCGCCGAGCTGGTCCGACCCACAGGCAAGGCGGGTGGCGAACCCAGCGACGCGCACCGCGTGGCCGACACCGCGCGGCTGGCGCTGCGCCGCATCGCCGAGCACAAGCCGGGCGGGGGCGGCTGAGAGCCTGTGATTTATTCCGACATGCCCGCTCACCACCCCAAAAGACGCCCGCTCGTCGTTGCAAATGCTCGTCATAGCCCGGGCTATGACTGCGCTTTGCGCCTAGATCGCGCGCCTTTTTGGGCGTTGCTCGG
>JANNZD010000366.1:0-11846 GCA_031410435.1 Betaproteobacteria bacterium
CGGTCGAGGGTGCTTCGGTGGTGTGGCGGGGGTGGGTCGGCGGCGCACGGCCCTCCCGCAGCCCCCCGCCGATATCAGTGCATCGCATGACCGCCGAGGTGACCCATGAACCGGCCTGACCTGTTGCCCGCCGAGGCTCTGCCGGCCTTCATCGACCGGCCGCTGGCCGGCGTGGCAGCCTGGGTTGCCGCCTTCGACCGGCGCGACATCCCGGTCCTGGCCAGCACCGCCCAGACCCTGCAGGACCTGGCCGAGAACGAGGACGCGGTCGATGCCCATCTGCTGGCCGAGCCGGTGGCAGTCGACCCCTTGATGACTCTCAAGCTGCTGCGCCATGTGGCGGCGCTGCGCGCCGGCCGCGACCAGACCGACCCCGAGACCGCCACCGAGGCGCTGGTGATGCTGGGCATCACCCCCTTCTTCACGGCCTTCCGCGACCAGGCGGTGATCGAGACCTGCCTGGCCGGGCATCCGGCGGCGCTGGAGGGCTTGCGGCGGGTGTTGCGCCGCGCGCACCGCGCGGCGCAGTTCGCACTTGGTTTTGCGGTGCACCGGCAGGACTATGACGCCGCGCTGATCCACGAAGCCACCTTGCTGCATGACTTTGCCGAGATCCTGATGTGGGTGCATGCCCCCGGCCTGTGCCAGACCATGGCCCGGCGCCAGCGCCAGGACCCCGACCTGCGCTCGGTGGACGTGCAGCAGGAGGTGTTGGGCATCACCCTGGCCGATCTGCAGCAGGCGCTGATGAAGGCCTGGCGTCTGCCGGCGCTGCTGGTGACCATCGCCGACGACCATGACAGCGAATTGCCGCAAGTGCGCAATGTGCAGCTGGCGATCCGCTTTGCCCGGCACAGCGCCGAGGGTTGGGACAACCCGGCCGTGCCTGACGATGTGCAGGCGATTGCCGACCTGCTGACCCTGGGCAACGCACCCACCCTGCAGTTGTTGCACCGGCTCAATTCATGATCGCCCCGGGGCTGGGCGCGGGCGGGTCTGGCGCCACGCGCCGCAGCACCTCGGCCAGCACCGCTGGCACGAACAGCATCTGCAGATGGGCCACGCCGGGCAGGTGGCGGTTGTCGGCGCCGGCCAAGGTGGCGTTGCCGGCCGGGAAGACCAGGTTGTCGGCATGGCCGTAAAAGCAGGTGAAAAGGGCCCGCCGTGCCGCCGATTCCTGCGCTGCCAGCGCAGCCAGCCAGGCGCTGCCCGGGCGCATCTGCCGGGCATTGGCGCTCCAGGCCCAGCGCGCCAGCCAGCTGCCCTGGTGGGGCGCGCCGACCGTGACCACGCCCCGCACCCGGGCATCGGCGGCCGCTGCGTCGGGCTGCGCGGCCAGCCAGGCCCGCGCCACCAGCCCGCCCATGCTGTGGCCCACCAGCAAGGGCGGTTGGCCGGTCTCGCGCTGCAGCCGCGCCACGGCGGCCTCGATGGCCGGCAGCCCCGTCTCGATGCGGCCGAACACCGGCGCCAGCGTCAAGGCGACGCAGGGCACGCCGGCCTGCCGCAATCGAATCAACCAGGGCGACCAGACGCCGCGGTTGCAGAGCAACCCGTGGATCAGCAGCACCCCGGTCTGCCCCGGCCGGCCCGGCACATCGGCCTGGCGGCCCGCCGCGAAGGGCTGGCGCCAGCCGAACACCCGCCAGCCGGCCAACACCTCGCCGCCCCAGGCTCGTATCAGCGCGGCCACGCCGGCATGCGGGGCCTGGGCGTCGCGGCCCAGCAGGGCCAGCAGCAGGAATTCCAGCGCCAGCACCGGCGCATGCGGCGCCAACGTCAGCAGCAGGCCGCCCAGGCCGGCCCACAGCGGCAGCCCGCGCTGCCAGGCCCAGGCCGACCATGCCGCTGCGGCGGCCAGGGCGGCGCAGACCAGGCAGGCTTGCAGGCGGGCCAACATCGACCCAGTCTCGCACCGTCTGGCCTGGCCCGCCCCCGACCCCAAGCCCGACACCCTCCTAGGGTGCGCCACCTAAGTGGGGGCGGCCGATGCAGGCCGCTTTAGCGGGTACGCTGGACGGCTTCGGGTCGGTCTCGTGCCGCCCGTGACCGCTGGCCTCCAAACCCGTCCGCTCCATGCCCGCCGCCCTGGCTGAACGCATCCACCAGCATCTGCACACCGTCGCCGCATTGCGGGCCGCACGCGCCGCAGACCCCGTGCTGGCGGCGGGCGTGCTGGCCCTGAAGACCTACCAGTCGGGCCGCTTTGCCCGCACCTACCGCGACCTGCTGGCCGACCCGCGCTACCAGGCGGCCACCCGTTTCTTTCTCGACGAGCTGTACGGCCCGCAGGAATTTGCCGCGCGCGATGCCCAGTTCGGCCGGGTGGTGCCGGCCCTGGTGCGCCTGTTTCCGAAAGAGGTGGTGGCCACGGTCGAGCAGCTGGGCGCCTTGCATGCCTTGTCCGAGACCCTGGACGACGCCGGCGCGCGCCAGCTGCGGCTGCAAGCGGGCGGCGCCGGCGGGCTGGATGCCGCCGCATATGTGCGGGCCTGGCAGGCCGTCGGCCGGCAAGACGCGCGCGAACGGCAGATCGCACTGACCTTGTCGATCGGCCAGGCGCTGGACGGCTTCACCCGCAGCCGGGTGCTGCGTACCAGCCTGCGCATGATGCGGGTGCCGGCCCGGGCCGCCGGGCTGTCGGCCTTGCAAGGCTTTCTCGAAGCCGGCTTCGAGGCTTTCGCGGCGATGCAGGGCGCGGCGCCTTTTCTGGACACGGTGGGCGCGCGCGAGCGCGCCTTGGCCGCCGCCCTGTTCGACCCCCAGGCCTTGCGCGACCTGCGCCTGGGCCAGGCCGGCGCCTGGCCAAGCTCGGTGGCACAGCCGCTCAGCCAATTGCCCTGAGGGTGCTGGGCGCCCGCGGTGCTGCCGCCAAGCCGCGCTGTGCTTGAATCGGCCGCCGTCCCCCCCGCTGCCGCCCGCCGCCACCGACCCCCGCTGACCCACGGCTGCATACCATCGACCATGCCCACCGCCCGGATTGCCCACCGCCCGCCTGCCCCTGCGCTCCAGCCGACCCTGGACTTGCTGGGCGCGCAGGTGCTGGTGCGCGGCTGGCTGTCGGCCAACAACATCGTCTTCCGCGACGCTGGCGGCGGTGCCTGCGTGGTCGATACCGGCTACGCCAGCCATGCCGACCAGACCCTGGCGCTGGTGCACCAGGCGCTGGACGGCCAGGCGCTGGACCGGATCGTCAACACCCATCTGCATTCCGACCATTGCGGCGGCAATGCGGCCCTGGCCGCGCGCTGGCCCGGCCTGCAGATCCAGGTGCCGCAGGGCTACCAGGCGCCGCTGCAGGCCTGGGACGAAGACGCGCTGGGCTACCGCACGGTGGACCAGCGCTGCCCGCGCTTCCAGGCCCAGGGCTTCTTTCAGCCGGGCGACAGCGTGGACCTGGGCGGCCGGCCTTGGCAGGTGCATGCCGCGCCCGGCCATGACCCGCAAGCGGTGCTGCTCTGGGAGCCGGTCAGCGCCACCTTGATCAGCGGCGATGCGCTTTGGGAGCAGCGCCTGGCCATCATCTTCCCTGAGCTGACCGGCGAGTCGGGCTTCGACGCCGCCAGCCAGGTGCTGGACCTGATCGAAGCCCTGGCACCCCGCCTGGTGTTGCCCGGGCATGGACAGCCCTTCGACGGCGTGGCTGCGGCGCTGGCGGCGTCGCGCCAGCGCCTGGCGGCCTTTGCGGCCGCGCCGCACAAGCACCGCCAGCATGCCGCGCGGGCCTTGGTGAGCTACCACATGCTGGAATTCCGCGAGCGGCCGCGCCAGGCGCTGATCGACTGGATCACTTGCACCACCATCTTCAAGCAGGCCCTGCAATGTGCCGACGACCCGGCCTTGGCCCGGGCCTGTGCCACCGAGACGCTGGACCGCTTGCTCAGCGACGGCGTGCTGCGCCAGCAGGGCGACCAGGTCTTGCTGGGCTGATCAGCGGGTGGCTGCGCCGGCCGGGGCGTTTTCGTCGGCCGGCTCGAGCGGCACCGGACGCGAGGACACGCCCGGCGGTGCCAGCGGCGCCATGCGCTGGGGCAGTCCGGCCGGCAGCGGCGGGGCCTTGCCCGGCACCATGCCGCCCGGCAGGGCGCCGGGCAGGTTGCCTCCCGGCAGCAGCCCAGGCCGACCGCCAAACTGGCCCGGCACCGGCATCGGCGCCGGCGCCGCGCCCGGGGCTTCGCCGGGCCGGCCGCGGGCGGCCTCGGCCAGCATCGGCAAGGTGAGCGCCAGGCGCGGTGCGCTGCCGCCCGCGCCCAGGTCGGCCTGGCGCTGGCTGACCGACAGCAGGCGCAGGCCGGGTTCGAGCTCGCGGCCCACACCCACGGCGAGCGGCGGCTTGCCGTCCACCGATATCAGCGCCAGTCCGCCAGACTGCCCGGCGCGCGCTGCCACCACCCCCACCAGCCGGAAGCGCGACTCGGCCGCCACCAGCGCGGGTTGGGCCAGCACCTGCACCGGTGCCTGGCCGAGCAGGCGCGACAGGTCGCCCACGGCCGCGGTCTGGCCACTGGCCACCACCGCCTGGGCGGGCACGGCCTGGGGCTTGACCCACAGGCGCAAGCCCCAGTAAGCGGCACTGGCGGCCACCGCGGCCCAGATGAAAAGCGACAGTAAGCGCGACGTCATGCTTTGATTATCATGCAGCGCCCGTGCCAGACTCGCGGTATCAGACCCCCTCCGAGAGCCCACTTCTCCATGCAAACTGCCCAAGATTCACCTGCCGGCCCGGCACGCCGGCCCGCTGCGGCGCGCGGCTTCACGCTGATCGAACTGATGGTGGTGCTGGTGATCATCGGCGTGCTGGCGGCGCTGATCGTGCCCAATGTGCTCGACCGCACCGATGACGCGCGGGCCACCGCTGCCCGCACGGATATCAACAATCTGATGCAGGCACTCAAGCTTTACAAGTTGGACAACCAGCGCTACCCCTCGGCCGAGCAGGGCCTGGAGGCCCTGGTCAAGAAGCCCAGCAGCGGCGCGGTGCCACCCAACTGGCGGTCCTACCTGAGCAAGCTGCCGGCCGACCCCTGGGGCCGGCCCTACCAGTACATCTTCCCCGGCGTGAAGGGCGAGGTGGATGTGTTCTCGCTCGGCGCCGACGGGCAAGCCGGTGGTGATGGCAAGAACGCCGACATCGGCTCCTGGCAGTAAGGCCCTGGCCCGCGCCCGCCGTGCCGGCGCGTCCGGCTTCACGCTGGTCGAACTGCTGGTGGTGCTGCTGTTGATCGCCCTGGTCTCGGGCATGGCCAGCCTGGCGCTGCGCGACGGCGGCGATTTTCGCCTCGAGCGTGAGGCCATGCGGCTGGCCGCGCTGCTCGAATCCGGCCGGGCCGAGGCCCGGGCCAGCGGCGTGGCGGTGCGCTTCGTGCTGGCCGGCGATGACCCGGGTACCGGCACCGGCGGGGCCGGCATGGCCTACCGCTTTGTCGGCCTGCCGCCCAGCGTGCTGCCGGCTGGCAAGTGGCTGGACGGCCATGTGCATGCCCGCATCGACGGCGCCAGTGCGCTGCGCCTGGGCCCTGAGCCCTTGATCGGGCCGCAGCGCATCGTGCTGTCGCTGGGCGACGAACAACTCACCCTGGGCACCGACGGCCTGGCCCCGTTCGCGGTGCAGCGTCAGGCCGCGCCAGCGTCGGCACCATGAGACACCGCCGCGGCTTCACCCTGGTCGAGGTGCTGGTGGCGCTGGCCATCACCGCGATGGTGCTGGGGGCCGGGCTCAAGGCCGCCGGCGCCCTGACCGACAACGCCCAACGCCTGGGTGACGTGACCGCCGCGCACTGGTGCGCCGATAACGCCCTGGCCGGGCTGCGCCTGGCGCGGCAATTCCCGGATACCGGCGAGGCCGATTTCAGCTGCCGCCAGCTCGGCCGCGACTACCGCGGCCTGCTGCGCACCCAGGGCACGCCCAACCCCAACTTCCGCCGGGTGGATGCGGTGGTGATGGACGGCAACAACCTGGTGCTGGTCAGCCTGTCCACCGTGATGGGGCGGTTCTGATGCGCCGCGCTGTTGCGCCTGCCGCAGCCGGCTTCACCCTGGTGGAGGTGCTGGTGGCCTTGCTGATCATGGCGGTGATCGCCGGCATGGGCTGGCAGGGGGTGTCGGCGATGGCGCGGGCGCGCGAGATCGGCAGCGCCACCAGCGAGCGGGTGCTGCGCCTGTCGGCGCTGGTCGGGCAATGGGAGCAGGACCTGGCCGCCGTCTACGACAGCCCCTGGGCGCCGGGCCTGAGTTTCGACGGTGCGTCGCTGCGCCTGGTGCGGCGTCTCGACGACGGCGTGGCGGTAGTGGTGTGGTCGCTGCGCGACGGCGTCTGGCGCCGCTGGGCCAGCCCGTTGGCCACGCGCCAGGCCGATCTGCAGCAGTCCTGGCTGGCCAGCCAGCAATTGCAGGGCCCCGAGGCCGGCCAGTTGCGCCTGCTCGACGGCGTGCGCGAATGGCAGATCTATTTCTGGCGCGGCCAGGCCTGGACCAATGCCCAAAGCAGCGGCGACCTGCAGGCCCTGCCGCCGCCCGGCATACCGGCCAGCGGTGCCGTCGGCAGCCCGGTGCAGGCCGTGAAGCTGCCCACCGGCGTGCGCCTGCAGATCGAGCTGCCCGAAGGCCGCATCCTGCGCGATGTGATGCTGGCGCCGCAGAACCCATGAGAAACCTTCAGCGCCGCGCCCCGCGCCAGCGCCCGCCGCGCGGCGCGGCGCTGCTGGTGGCCATGGTGCTGCTGACCGTGGTGGCCACGCTGGCCGCCGGCATGGTGTGGCAGCAGTGGAAGGGCGTGCAGGTGGAGGCCGCCGAGCGCAGCCGGGTGCAGACCGGCTGGATCCTGCTGGGCGCGCTGGACTGGGCCCGCCTGATCCTGCGCGAGGATGCCCGCTCGGGCCGGGCGACCAGCCTGAACGAGCCCTGGGCCACGCCACTGGCCGAGGCCCGCTTGTCCACCTTCCTGGCCGCTGACGCCAGCAACAATGCCGACAGCGGCCCCGAGGCCTTCCTGGCCGGCAGCATCACCGATGCCCAGTCACGCTACAACCTGACCAATCTGCTGGCCGATGGCAAGGTGGTACCCGAACAATTGGCCATCCTGCAGCGCCTGTGCAGCAGCGCCGGCTTGGGCAGCGGCCTGGCCAGCCAGATCGCCAGCGGCCTGCTGGCGGCCAGCCAACCCCAGGCCGCCGATGCCGCGCTGGCGCCGCAGCAATTGGCCGATCTGGCCTGGATCGGCCTGGACGCTGCCAGCCTCGAGCGGCTGGCCACCGTGGCGGTGCTGTTGCCCGAGCGCAGCGCCGTCAACCTCAATACCGCCTCGCGCGAGGTGCTGGCCGGCGTCATCGACAAGCTCGACCTGGGCGGCGCCGACCGCCTGGTGCAGCAGCGCCAGCGCCAGCCGCTGCGCAACCTGGGCGAGGCTGCGGCGCTGCTGGGTGCCGGCATCACCCTGGTGCCGGCCGATGTGGATGTCAAATCCAATTATTTCGAGGTGCGCGGCCGGTTGCGCCTGGAACACCGGGTGCTCAACGAGACCACGCTGGTCAGGCGCAAGGACAATGAGGTGGTGGCCGTGCAGCGCCAGCGCCAGGCAGCGCTCGGGCCGCAGGCCCGCTGAGCGCCTGTGTCGACATGCGCGCTGCCCCACAATCCACGCTCGCCGATGCGCCCGCCAGCGCCTTGCCGGCTGCAGCCCGCGTTTTTCCATCGATCAGAGCGCATGCCGGTGCCTTACCCTGCGGCCCCGGCAGCCACCGCTTCCCGTCTGCCCCAGCCCGCCCGCGCATGTCCCGACCCACCCGCCTGACGGCCTTCTCTCGCTGACCCCACCATGGCCATGCTCGTGATCCTGTTGCCGGCACCCCGGATGGCCGAGGCCCCCGGGGTGGACGACCATGCGCCGCTGGCCTGGGTGCTGAGCGCCGACGGCCTGGCCCCCAGCCGCCAGGGCGATGACATGCCCAGCCCCTGGCCCAAGGCCGACAGCGTGGTGGCGGTGGTGCCAGCACTGGCCCTGGCCTGGCACCGCCTGGTGCTGCCCAAGGCCCCGGCGGCCCAACTGCGTGCGGCGCTGGGCGGGGTGCTCGAAGAACACCTGCTGGTCGACGACGATCAGGCCCACCTGGCCCTGGCGCCGCAGGGCGTGGCCGGCCAGCCCGGCTGGGTGGCTGCGGTGCACAAGCCCTGGCTGCAGGCCCAACTGGCGCGCCTGGCCGCCAGCGGCCTGGTGCTGGACCGGGTGGTACCGGCCTGGGCCCCGCTGGCGCCCGGCGCCGACGGCGCCACCCCGGCCGGCCACTTCTTCACCGCGCCGGACGCCAGTGGCAGCGCCAGCCCCTGGCTGGCCTTGCAGGACCAGGACGGTGCGATCTGCCTGCCCCTGGCCGGCGGCCTGGCGCGCCAGCTGCAGGCGCGCTGGTCGGCGCGCCAGGCCCGCTTCACCAGCACCCCGGCGGCCGATGCCGCTGCCGAACATTGGCTGGGCGCCCCGGTGGCGGTGCGCACCGATGCCGAAGCCGCATTGGCGGCGGCCCGCTCGGGCTGGAACCTGCTGCAGTTCGACCTGGTGCCGCAAAACCGCGGCAGCCTGGCGTTGGGCAAGCTGGGCCGGCAATGGGCCGGGCCGGCCTTTGCACTGGCCCGGCGCGGGCTGCTGCTGCTGTTGTTGATCCAGCTGGCGGGCCTGAATGTGATGGCCTGGCAGCAGCAGGATGCGCTGGAAGGCAAGCGCGCGGCGATGGACAGCCTGTTGCGCAGCGCCCATCCCCAGGTGCGCGCGGTGCTGGACGCCCCGCTGCAGATGCAGCGCGAGACCGCCGCATTGCGGGCCGCCGCCGGCGTGCCAGGTGACGATGATTTCGAGCCCATGCTGGCCGCGCTGGCCGGCGCTTGGCCCGACGGCCAGGCCCCGGTGGCGCAGTTGCGCTTCGAGCCCGGCCGGCTCAGCCTGCCGGCTGCGGGCTGGCCACCGCCCTTGGTGGCGCAGCTGCGCGCCCGCCTGCAAGCCACCGGCTGGGCCCTGGCCGAGGCCGAAGGCCGGCTGGACATGCAGCGGCCTGCGCAGGCTGGCGCGGCGGTGGCGCGATGAGCACCCGCCCGAGCCTGACCGACCCAGGCCCGAACCCGGCTGCGGCCCCGGTTGCCGGCCTGGCCGGCTGGCGCCTGGCGCTGGCCCGCCTGCAGGCGCGCTGGTCGGCCCTGGCGTTGCGCGAGCGTCGGTTGCTGGCGCTGGCCGCCACGGTGGTGGGCCTGTTCCTGCTCTGGACTGTGGCGATCGCACCGGCCTGGCGCACCCTGCGAAGTGCCCCGGCCCAGGTCGACGCGCTCGATGCCCAACTGCAGCAGATGCAGGCCCAGGCGGCCGAGGCCGGCCGCTTGCGCGGCGCGCCGCCGGTGCCGCTGGACCAGGCCCAGGCCGCGTTGACCGCCGCCACCGAGCGCCTGGCCTCGCCGGCCAGCAAGCTCAGCCTGCAGGGTGAGCGGGCGCTGCTGTCGCTCAAGGGTGTGAGCGCAGCGCAGCTGTCGTCCTGGCTGGCCGAGGCCCGCGCCGGTGCGCGCGCCCGGGTGGTCGAGGCCAGCCTGACCCAGACCGGCCCTGGCACCTATGACGGCAGCCTGACCCTGGCGCTGGGGGCGGCGCGGTGAACCTGCGGCGCAAGGCCAGGGCGGCAGCCGCCGAATCCGCGCACTGGCAGCGGGCCCAGCGCGCCGGCCGGCGCTTTGCCACCTGGGGCGCGGTGGCCGGCCTGCTCGCCGGCCTGGTGTTGTTCGCGCCAGCGCAGTGGTTGGCCGACAGCCTGCAGCAAGCCAGCAGCGGCCGCCTGCTGCTGGCCGAGGCGCGCGGCAGCCTGTGGAGCGGCAGCGCGGTGTTGGTGCTCACCGGGGGGGCCGGCAGCCAGGACGCTTCGGCCCTGCCGGGCCGCCTGCACTGGCAGCTGCGGCCGGCCTGGTCGGGCCTGCGCCTGCAGGCCAGCCATGACTGCTGCCTGCAAGGCCAGCAACAGCTGCTGTTGCAGCCGGGCTGGGGCAGCTACAGCCTGGTGCTGGGCGCAGCACCGGCCGGCGCCGCGCCTGCGGCGGGCCTGTCCGCCCCGCTGATCGGCCACTGGCCGGCGGCCTGGCTGGCTGGCCTGGGCACGCCCTGGAACACCTTGCAGCTGGGCGGCGTGCTGCAATTGGCCAGCCCCGGCCTCACGCTGCAATCGGTGCAGGGCCGGCTGCGCCTGCAGGGCGCGCTGGCGCTGGAGCTGCGCGGCGTCTCGTCGCGGGTATCGACCCTGCCATCGCTGGGCAGCTACCGGCTCAGCGTGCAGGGGCCAGGCCCGGCCGGCGAGGCTGCCACGCTGCAGCTGCTCACCCTCGAGGGCGCCTTGCGCCTGTCGGGCAGCGGCCAGTGGGCCGGCGCCAAGCTGCGCTTTCGCGGTGATGCCCAGGCCGCCGAGGGCCAGGCAGCGGCGCTGCAAAACCTGCTCAACATCATCGGGCGGCGCCAGGGCGCGCTGTCCGTCATTTCGATCGGATGATTGCCATGACCCCCCTTCGCACGCCGCGCAAACCCGACCGGTCCCGACCCTTGCGGGGGCCACGGCCGACCCTGGCTGCGGCCGCGTCCCTGTTGCTGGCCGCGCTGTGGCTGCCGGCCATGCAGGCCCTGGCCCAGGACGGCGCCGTCCCTGCCAACCCGGGCAGTGCCAGGCGCAGCGGCGGCTTGCGCGCATCGACGCCGGTGACCCTGAACTTCGTCAATGCCGATATCGAGGCGGTGAGCCGAGCCTTTGCGGTGATGATCGACCGGCAGATCCTGGTCGACCCGCGGGTCAAGGGCGTGATCACGGTCTACAGCGATCAGCCGATGCCGGTGCGCGATGCCTACCTGCAGTACCAGGCGGCGCTGCGCGGCCTGGGCTTTGCGGTGGTGGACAACGCCGGCCTGCTCAAGGTGGTGCCCGAGGCCGACGCCAAGCTGCAGGCCGGCACGGTGCAGGTCGGGCCCAGCTCGCAGCGCGGCGACCAGGTCATCACCCAGATCTACCGCCTGACCTACGAGAACCCGAACAACCTGGTGGCGGTGCTGCGGCCCCTGATCAGCCCCAACAACACCATCAATTCCAACCCCAGCAACAGCACGCTGATCATCACCGATTACGCCGACAACCTGACCCGCCTGGGCAAGATCATCGCGGCACTGGACCAGCCGGCCAGCACCGACATCGAGGTAGTGCAGCTCAAGCACGCGATCGCGTCCGACCTGGCCGCGCTGGTGCAGCGGCTGGGCGAATCGGGTGCGGTGGCGGCCGCGGCCGCCGGCGTGCCGGGGGGCGGCGGCAATGTGTCGGTGCTGGCCGATTCGCGCAGCAATTCGCTGATCCTGCGCGCCGCCAACCCGGCCCGGCTGGCGGCCACCCGGGCCCTGGTCGAGCGCCTGGACCGCCCCGGCCTGGGCGGGCCGGCCGGCACCATCAATGTGGTCTACCTGAAGAACGCCGACGCCACCAAGCTGGCGGCGGTCTTGCGCGCGGCCTTTGGCGGCGGCGGTGGTGGTGGCGGCAGCACCGGCCTGAGCAGCCCCAGCACCCCCAGCCTGCTGGGCCAGGCCGGCGGCGCCAACCTCGGCCAGGGGGCATCGGTGGCCAACACGCCCAACGCCCAATCGGCGCAGCCCAGCACCGGCGGCTTCATCCAGGCCGACCCGGCCACCAACTCCCTGGTGATCACCGCCGCCGAGCCGCTGTACCGGCAGATCCGCGGCGTGATCGACCAGCTCGACGGCCGCCGCGCCCAGGTCTTCGTCGAATCGATGATCGTCGAGATGGACGCCAGCAAGGCGGCCGAGCTGGGCTTCCAGTGGCAGGGCCTGCTGGGCA
>JANNZD010000367.1:0-10035 GCA_031410435.1 Betaproteobacteria bacterium
GTTGAGGTAGGAGTAGTCAGCGGCGCGGGTGGGCTTGTCCGAGCGACCGAAGCCGACGAGGTCGGGCGCGATCACGCGAAAGCCGGCCTGCAGCAGCACCGGAATCATCTTGCGGTACAGGAAGGACCAGGCAGGCTCGCCATGCATCAGCAGCACCACGGGCGCATCGCGAGGGCCTTCGTCGATGTGGGCGATGCGCAGTCCGCCCACCGTGGTGTGGTGCGGCGTGTAGGGGAAGTCGGGCACCTGGGCGAAGCGGGCTTCGTCAGTGCGCAGGAAGTCGGTGACGACGGGCAGCGTGGGCATGGATCTCAAACTCCGAAGATGCGAGCCAGGCGAACACCGAAGCCCTGCACCCAGGGCGCGACGTAGCGCAGCCTTGGCTTGCTGGCCTCAGTGGCCTTGACAATCTGCGCCACGATCGAGCGCGTGGACTTCGCTTCCAGAAAGGCAAAGGTGCGCGCCTCCCCGGCCTTCATGCGCGCGGCCTGACCGGCAAAGTAGGACTCGGATCCCATCCACGCGTATTTGCGGTCGGTCATCGCCTGGTTGAAGCCGGTGTGGATGGCGCCGGGCTCGATCAGCGCCACGTGCACCTTGCAACGCAGCTGCTTGAGTTCTGCGCGCAGGCCGGCGCCGGCCGCCGAGAGCGCGAACTTGCTCATCGAATATGGCATCAGGAAAGGCATGGGCACGCGGCCGGCGATGGAGCTGACGAACAGCACCGTGCCGCGCTGGCGCGCAATCATGTCGCGCAGGGCGAGCTGGGTGAGTTCCAGCGTGGCGAACAGATTGACCTCGAAGACCTTGCGGATGCGGTCCACATGCACCTCGGCCAGCGAGCCTGATTCGCCGATGCCGGCGTTGTTGATCAGCACATCCAGGTCCAGTGCCAGGATCTGCTGCCGATCATCGGCCGAGGTGATGTCGAGCTTGAAGACCTGCAAGGCCACGCCACGCGAGGCGGCCTGTGACCGCAGGCTTGCCGCCTGCGCCTCGTCGAACGTGGTGGCGATGACCCGGTGCCCGCGGGCGGCCAGCGCCCAGGCCGTGTCCAAGCCGATGCCGCTGCCGGCGCCTGTGATGAGGATGGTTTTCTTCATGTGACGCACACCCTGGCCAAGCGGCCCCTCGACGACCAGTTGAAATCACGCCCCCAGCCCGGGCTCGGAAGGACCACGCCTTGCATCAGCCCCCCGGCCGCTGCGGCCCGGCGTCCTCGGCCGGCCAGGGGCTGTCCAGGTAGCTGGTGCTCATGCTGCAGCGATGCGGCGGCGCCTGGCGCGCACCACCAGCAGTGCCGGCATGCCCAGCAGCACCAGCAAGGCCGCCGAGCCATGGGGCCAGAAAGTGGGGATCCAGTAGTTGACGAAAGTGTTGATCATCACCTGCTTGACCGGGTTGTAGCCCTCGGGCATGGGCAGCACGCCGTTGGCCTTGGCCCAGGTGGCGTAGTCGGCCTGCAGGGCGTTGAACTGCGCCGGCAAGGTCGTCTGCAGGTCTTTGGTTTCCCCCGGGTCGGCGCGCAGGTCATACAGATGCCACTGCCCATCCCCCACCGGCGGGTGGTTCAGCACCAGCTTCAGGTCGCCTTTGAAGAGCGCCTTGTTGCCGGCCAGTTCGTAGCCCAGGGCTTCGTCGCTGCTGCGCACCCGAGTGTTTGGATCGGCCAGGACAGGCAACAGGCTGCGGCCTGTCAGGGCCTCGATGGACTGGCCTTGGTAGGTGCTGCCGGGGCGTTGCACTTGCGCCAGATCCAGCAAAGTGGGCACGATGTCCGTGACATGGGTCAGCCCGGCGTGGATCTGGTTGGGGCCCGCAACGGCCGTGCCGCTGATGATCATCGGCGAGCGGATGCCACCCTCGCCGGCGTAGAACTTGAACGTGCTCAGCGGTGAGGCCGAGGCGCTTGACCACGAGGGCCCTGGCACGACATAGGCGCCGGGCCCGCCCAGGCGGTCCAGATCACGGTTGTAGTTGAAGCGCAGCCACAGGTCGGCTTCCTGGTAGTCCGAACCCTCCGGGCCGTTGTCGGACAAGAAGACGAACACCGTGTTGTCGTACTCGCCGGTGGACTTCAGGTGCGCGATGAGGCGGCCCACCTCGTGGTCCAGGGCCTCGGCCATCGCCGCATAGACCTCCATCAGGCGGGCCTGGTACTGCTTGTCCTGCGCACTCAGGGTGGCCCAGTCGAGCGTGCTGCCCATCGTGACCATCGCTGTGTCTATGGGGACCAGGCCCAGTTCGGCCGCCCTGGCGCGTCGCGCCTCTCGCAGCGCCGTCCAGCCGCCGTCGTAGCGGCCCCGGTATTTATCGATGAAGGCTTGCGGTGCCTGCACCGGCACGTGATTGGCCTGGAAGCCCAGGTAGGCGAAGAAGGGCTTGCCGCCGGGGGCCTCTGCGCGCAGGTATTCGAGGGTCTTGTCGACAAAGAAGGTGGACGAGTAGAAGCGCTTGGGCAGCACCGGCGCCTTGCCGTTCTCGAACCAGTTCACGCGCGCCGCATGCGGCAGATAGCGCTTCTCGGGTTCCCAGTTGTCCGAACCCGTGTCGCCCATGACGAAGGAGCGGTCGAAGCCACGCTGGTCGGGCAGGTTGCGCGGCTCGTTGCCCACGTTCCATTTACCGACCACGGACGTGCGGTAGCCGCCCGCCTGCAGCAGCGTGGCCACGGTCACCACATTGGGCTTCAGGGTGGCTTCGTAGCCCGGCTGGCCCAGGTGGGCGCCAGGCATGGTCTCGCGCAGGTTGCCGTGACCGTTGCGGTGGTTGTCCACGCCGGTGAGCAACATGGCGCGCGTGGGCGAGCACGATGCAGCGACATGGAAATTGGAGAAGCGCACGCCGCGCCGGGCCAGTTCGTCGAGGTTGGGCGTAGAGATTTCTCCACCGAATGCGCCGACGTCGGTGAAACCCCAGTCATCGGCCACCAGCACGACGATGTTGGGTCTGGCAGCCGCAGCCGCAGCCGCAGCAACAGCAGGAGCAGCCGCAGCCGCAGCCGCAGGCGGCGGTGCGGGCGCGGCCCCAGTCGCGGCGGCGCCTGTCAGCAAGCCCCAGGCCGACAACAGCGCGATGAGGGCTGGTTTCACCGCTCAGCCCCGCTTCGATGCAAGCGCTTGTTGCTCGGCCAAAGGCTTCCAGTGCAACAGGCCGAACAGCAGCGTCAGCAGCACGCTGACCGCCAAGGCGCCTCGGTACAGGCGCACGTGCTTGAACATGAACACCAGCTCGGCGGCGTGCAACGCCAACAGCACACCAGCCACCAGCGGCGCGCGTTCGAAGCTGCCAGCGGGCAGCAGGCCCACCCGCTTGGCAATGGCCATCGCATAGGCCAGCAGACACAGCGCACGCAACAGGTAGTTGATGGTCAGCTTCATGGGCGGGTCTCGGTGTTGTGCGGGGGTGGGTGGGGTGCGAGCAGTGCCTGTTGAACGGCCCAGAGACGGTCTTGTCCCCAGACGGCGGTGTCGCGCACGCGGAAAGACGGCACGCCCCACAAGCCCAGGCCCAGCATCTCGACGCGGTTGGCTTCGGCGATAGGGCGCCAGGCTTCGTCCTTCATCGCCGCCCGGGCGTCGTCCCAGGATAGGCCGGCGCGTTCGGCGATGCGGCGCAGGCCGCGGTCACTGCCCGCATCGATGCCTTCGGCCCACACGCCGTGCATGAAGGACAGCACATAGGCCTGCCCCTGGCCGCTGCGCTCGGCCAGCGGCATCAGCGACAGGCCTCGTTCCACCGGCCGGCCCACCGGATCGTTGATGCGGCCGAAGGGCGTGTGGCGCAGATGGGCTTCTCGCGCAGCGTCCAGGCTGATGTACATGCGCTTCTCGCGCGGTACCGGCAGCCCACGCATCACCATCGGCAGCACGTAGCGCAGGCGCACGGGGGCACCGGTCAGGCGACTCAGCGCGACGACACGCGGCGCCACGATGGCCGAGTAGGGGCTGCGCAAGGAAAAGTAGAAGTCGATGGGCGACGCCACGGCCAGAGGGGCGGGTGTGGCGAGGTCGGCATCCGGGGCAAAGAGAAAACCGGAAGTGCCGGGACACTGCGCGCCCAGCGCTTGGAGGCGCTGCTCCAGATGGTGCAGGCGGTCTATGCCCCAATACCATTCGCCGGCGTAGTAGAGCGTGGCGCCCAGGTAGTGACCCAGTCGCAGCCGCAGGGCGTTGGCCGTTGCCAGATGGGCCGCAGCCTGCTGCTCGCTGGCTTCGGGCTGTCTCGGCGCTGGCAGATGGCCTTGGGTGCCCCGCGCGGCGCTGTCCCACAGTGAGGCAGAGATCGCACCGGCGGCTTTGACGAAACCCCCTTGCTCGGCTGCGGCAACCAGCCTGCGAGTGGCCCGGTCCAGCGCGGCCGTCGAGGGTTGAGCGCCGGGATCGCGAAAGTCCAGGCCATGGCGCAGGGCCAGGCCTTGCGCGTCCTTGCGGCTGTAGGCCACCAGCCGGTCGCGGTCGGGTGCGGCGGCGTCCGACGGCGGGCCCACGATGTGGGCGACGAGGTCAAGCTCATAGCGCTGCAGCAGGGCCGGCAGACAGGCCGCCAGCAAGGCGCTGTAAGGGTCATCGACCTGGTGGAAGTAGTGGACCCGGTGCGGCTCGCCGCTGGAACGGCGACCGCGTTCGGCCTTGTCGCGCGCCTTCAGCAGACGATCACGCGACAGCCAGCGCTGGGTCAGCGCCGGCATCAGCAGGCTGCGCAGCGACATCAGAAAGCCCAGCGTCGACAGCTGAGATCGGGAGCACTGGCGGGCGCTGGGGCGCTCGCCGACGAGAGGGCGGTCATTTCGGTCCCATGCAATTGCGTACAAACAGTACACCAGTGTCTTGTGATTGGAATCTACCACTTCAGTACACTGGTGTCTGTTGGGGTTTTCCAATCGGCTCGGTGCGCTTCGCCATCGGCGTCCCGGCTTTGGCGCCGGGGCGCTTTGGCCAAGCTCTCGTCCCTCCCGTTCCCGGACAAAGATGAAGACAGCGAAACGCAAACGCATGCGGCCGCAGGGCCCGCCGCTGACCAGGGATGATTGGCTGGATGCCGCCCACGCCGCCGTGGTGGAGGGCGGATTCGAGCAGCTGCGTGTGCTGCAGATCGCCAAGGCCTTGCGGGTCTCGCGCGGGAGTTTCTACTGGCACTTCACCGGACAAGGCGAATTGCAAGCCGAACTCCTGGAACGCTGGCGCGGACAGCAGTTTGCGGTGGACGCGGCGCTGAAAGCCAAGGCAGCCGCAGATCCGCAGCGCGACCTGGCGCAGGTGCTGGAAACCGCATTGGCACAGATCGGGCCGCGGATGGAGCCCATGCGCTTTGAATTGGCCTTGCGGGGCCTGGGGCGTCAAGATGAAGCCGTGGCCCGAATGTTGGCCGAGGTGGACGCACTGCGTTTAAACCTGTTCGAGCACAAGTTCTTGCAGCTGACCGGTGATGCCCGCACGGCGGCTGAACTGGCCGCGCTGTTCTACCTGGCCGTCGTCGGTTGCTATCAAGCCCTGAGCCGCCCAGCGAACCCGCCCCAACTCAAGGACTATCTGCAGCGCCTGATCACCACCTACCTGATTGAGCAACAGCTTCCACCGAAGGCAGGACGGGGAAACCACAAGGCCAACAAAGCCTAGTTGCCGGGCTGCCCCAGTTCGCGCGCCAAGGTCGCAGCACGGTGCCGGCATTGCCCTTGCACTCGTTCACTCCGCTTGCCCGCCAGCATGCGGCCAGAGCCTTCGCCGGCCACTCGCGGGGCCGCAGGGCCCCGCTCGGCGCCGGGTCAAGGGCTTGCCCGCAAGCATGCGGTCAGAGCCTTCGCCGGCCACTCGCGGGGCCGCAGGGCCCCGCTCGGCGCCGGCTCAGCGACGGCCGAACATCATGCGGCGGGCCAGTGCGGCCTTCAGCGGCGGCAGGGCCTGCAATGCGGCCAGGCCCAGGCCGCGGGCGGCCGGCAGGCCGGGCCAGCGCCAGGTGAAGCTGCGCGCCAGAAAATCGGTGGCCGCAATCATGGCCCAGCGGTCCGGGCCGCGCGACCATTCCAGGCCACGCAACACCCGGGCCAGGTCGGCCGGCACCGTGCGGCGCAGTGCCAGCACCAGCTCGGTGGCGTCGCGCAGGCCCAGATTCAGGCCCTGACCTGCCACCGGGTGCAGGGTCTGGGCGGCATTGCCGATGCGCACGATCGCGCCGTCCACCAGGGTGCGTTCGGCGTTCAGGCCCAGCGCAAAGCGCTTGAGCGGCGAGACGCCGACCAGCTGGCCGGCCTCGGGTGGCAGCAGGCTGCGCAGCCAGGCCACCCGCTGGGCCTCGTCCAGCGCGGCCACCGGGTCGTCCCGGCTGTCCACGCACCAGACCATGGCCGCGCGTGCCAGGCCCGGCGCCAGCGGCGCAGTGGCGCTGGCCGGCGGTAACGGTGGCAGGGGCAGCAAGGCAAGCGGCCCGTCGCGGGTGAAGCGCTCCAGCGCCAGGCCGGGCGTGGCACCGTCGAGCGTGACCGTGCCGACCCAGGCGGTCTGGTGGTAATCGTGGGTCAGCGCCTTGCGCGCCTGGTCGGCGAACACCCCACCTTCGGCGACCACCGCCAGGTCAAAGCACTCGACGATGCCGGCATCCACCTCCACGCCACCGCCGGCCGAGGGGTCGCCCAGGCCGGGCGCGCTGAGATTGCGCAGGCCGGACACGGGGTGGCCGAAGCGGCTGTGCAGGCGCTGGGGCGCCGCAGCTTCGGCGGCCAGCCAGGCCGCCTGCAGGCAGGCCACCAGCGCTCCATAGCTCAGCACCGCGCCCAGCATCGGCACGGCCAGCTCGCTGGCCTTCAGGTGCACGGCGCCCGGGCCCCAGGGCAGGTTCAGGGTGGGCGGTGCCTGCGATACCTGTACTTCGTGGATCGGCTGGGCCGCTGCGCCGGGCCAGGCGCGCAGCTTCTCCAGCATCTGTACGCTGCCCAGGGCCAGCGCCAGGGTGCGCGGATCGCCCGACACATCCTTGTCCGCCGGGCGGGCGTCGAACAGCGTGATCTCGGCCTGAGGCAGCCAGCGCGCCGCCTGCAAGGCCAGGGCCAGGCCGGCCGGGCCGGCGCCGATCACGGCCAGGCGCCACACCGGCGGGCGGGCGGGGACGGTGGGCGGGGGATGGGCCATCAGCAAGCCTCCAGCCAGGCCACCTCGGGCAGCCGGCCGCTGCGCAGGGTGACGATACGGCCCTGGTCATTGCTTTCCAGCACCAGCGCATGGCGCTTGTCGGGCGAGGTCACGGTGAAAACGCGGCCCTGGTCGAAGTAGGGATGGGGTCGGCTGCTGAGCCGGCCCTTGTAGGCCCGCTCGACCCGCGCAACGCTGTCGCCCACCCGCACCCCGCTGACCGTGCGGTAGCGCGGGTCGCGGGTCTCGACGCGCAGCACGGTGCCGGCCGCCAGCGCATAGCGCAGCCCGGGCTGCGAGGCGGCCACCTTGTAGCTGCAGGTGCGAACAGGGGCCTGTGGCCGGGGCGCGGCACCGGCAGGCCGGGCTGGCACAGCGGACGCCGATGCGCCAGCCGGGCCCGAGGCTTGAATCGGCAGCCCGGACAGCTCGGGCCGCAGCGGCTGGCCCAGCGCCGATTCGGCCTCCGACAGGGCCTGGCCGGCCAGCACCGGCGGCAGGCCCTGGTAGGTGAAGCGGCTGCTCGGCAGGGCCAGGGCCGACGCCGCAGCGCTGGCGGCCGCAGCGGGGGCGGGGGCGGTCGCGCGGGCCGGCGCCGCCACAGGCCCGGCCAGGCCTGCCGCCCTGGCGCTGTCGGGCAGGCCGGCACACAGCGCTGCCAGCAGGGCCAGGCCGGCGGGCAGCAGTGTCGCCAGGCCGGGTACCGGGCCCGGGCCGCCCGGCCGGGCGCGGGCGCCAGGCTCAGCCGGGGGCGCCGCCAGTGCCGCCAGCTGGGCCGGCGTACCCAGGTTGTGCCAGGGCCCGGCCAGGGCTTGGCCGCCCAGGCGCCCGGCTGCAGCGCTGGCGAACAGCAGGGGCCCGAGCGGCGCAGCCTGGCCCGGCACCAGGCCGGCCACCAGGCGGCGGCGCAGCAGGGCCAGGTTGGCATAGGTCCAGGGCCGGGGCTGGCCCGGCAACGGCCGCAGCACCCGGTCGCCCGCCAGCGCAAAGTCGCCTGTGGCGTTGAAATCGGGGTTGGGCACCAGCCACAGCCAGGCGTCATCCTGGCCCTCGGCAAAACGCCGGCCCAGCCCGGCCGGGAAAGTAAAGCCGGGCGCATGGATATCCCCCGACACCAGCCAGAAGCAGTCGCCCAGCCAGGGCAGGGCCTTGGCAATGCCGCCGGCGGTCTCCAGCGCGGCGCCGTGGTCGCGGCCCTCGGCGCTGTAGTGGATGCGCAGGCCCCAGCGGCTGCCGTCGCCCAGGGCGGCGGGGAACTGGTCTTCCAGCCAGGCGGTGTTGATCACCACCTCCTGCACCCCGGCTGCGGCCAGGGCCTGCAGATGCCATTCGATCATCGGCCGCCCGGCCACTGGCAACAGCGGCTTGGGGGTGTGGTCGGTGAGGGGCCGCATGCGCTCGCCGCGGCCGGCGGCGAGGATCATGGCCTTCAGGGGAGCGGGCGCGGGCATCGCCGCGAGTTTAGGCGCGCGGGCCGCGCCGGCCCAGGTTCACCCCAGGCCCACCGGCGCAGGGGCGGTGCGCACGATCTTGCTGAACAGTGGCCGGTAGATGTCGTCGGCGGTGTGGCCGGTCAGGGGGTCGCGGTTGGTGGCAAAGGCCTGGTCCAGTTCGGCCCAGTCGTTGGTGCTGAAGTGCGCGCGCGCAGCTGGCAGCACGGTGCCTTCTTCCAGCGCCATGTGGGCCAGGTAGCCCTGTACATAGCGCTCCAGCGCCTGCTCGAAGGCGGCCCGGCGTGCCGTGCCCAACACCTCGTAGGCCAGCAGCGCATGTTCCAGCGCGCGGATCGCGGACTCGCCACGGGCATGGTCGGCGTCCAGCTTGTCCAGTGTGGCGGCCAGTGCCGGACAACGCTCGCGCACCCGCGGAAACAGCATGTCGCTCTCCTTGGGGTGGTGCAGGCGCTCGGGGAACTCGTCCACATAAAAGAGCATTGCGCGCAGCACGCCAAAGTCGGGCAGGTGGCCGGCGCGGTGGGCCTGGTCCACCAGCATGCCCATCGACCGCAGCATCGCGGACAGGGCCTGGTGTTCTTCCTGGATGACTTGCAGGGCAGTCTGACGCATGGTGGGGCTCGGTGTAGATAGAGAAGGTGGGAGAAGGTGCGTCAGCGTGGACCGATCGGCGCCGCCACGCTTTGCGCAAGATCAAGCCGGGTCGGCTTGGCGGACCCGTCCGGCAGGGCGGCGGGCCGGCTGCGGGGCGTCAGCCCGGCCCGCTAAAATGCCGGGTTTTGTTGCCCATCGTCTACTTCACCCGCCCACCGGCGCCCCGCATGGCTTCCACCAAGAATCTCGACACCGCCCAGAAATCCGCCTTGATGGCCAATGCCATCCGGGCCCTGGCGATGGACGCCGTGCAGCAGGCCAATTCTGGCCACCCGGGCGTGGACTCGTAAGCATGCCCGCGGCCGCGCAGCAGCGCCACCGGCCGGCCGCCGATGCGGCCGAGCCGCAGGATTCCGGCATGGCCGGCGACGCCCGGCAGCGGGAAAGCCGGCAGATCGGCGTATGCGATGTCGACCGGGGAGGCGACCGCGTCGGCGACGGCGTCCCAGCCGCTGCCCAGCAGCAGCGCGATCTCGGGCGCCGGGCCCGGCCAGGACCGCGCGATGCGCGACAGGCTGCGGCCGACGGCGTCGGCCGGCGCGGCGGATTCGACGCGCGGCTCCGTCATGCCGGCGGCTGCAGCAGGTCGGGGCCGAAGCTGGCCGGCAGCAGCTCGCCCAGGGTGAAGCGGGCGCGCACCGCGTAGAGGTCGGCGGCGATGACGGGGCAGTCGTCGGCGGCGAATTCGCGCAGCCGCTGGCGGCAGCCGCCGCACAGCGTCACCGGCGCACCGCCGCCGCCATTGCCGCCGCTGCCACCGCCCGCGACGCCGATGACCACCGCGGCGACGATTCGCCGGCCAC
>JANNZD010000368.1:0-9477 GCA_031410435.1 Betaproteobacteria bacterium
GTAGGGCGTGGAGTGGATGGTGGGCATGGCTGCCTACTCCGTCGGGTTGGGCTCGGCGCCGCGGTAGGCCCGCGTGGGGGCCGCAAAGCCACAGGACGTGCCGTCACGCACCTGGATGCTGGCGTCCCAGGGCAGCTGGTAGCGGCCCGCCACCATGTCCTGCATGAAGGTGTAGGGGCAGTCCTGCGCACCGCTCATCACGGCCACGTAGCCGCGGTGGTAGAGCTGGTAGGGGTTGTTCTCCACGCCCCAGCCGGCGCGGGCTTCGCGCACCAGGTCCGGACGCAGTTCGGCGGTGATGATTTCGTCGACACGGGCACCGCCTTCGGTGATGACGGTGCCGTCGAAGTTGCAGAACATGCCTTCGCCCATGCTGTCGAAGCTGCCGTCGCTGCCGCTGAGGCACACGCTGGCGGTCTGGGCCAGGTTCTGGAAGGCGTTGGCCTGGTTGGTGATCTTCCAGGCGTGGCGGATCGGCGCGGTGTAGCCCGCCGTGCGCAGGATGATCTCGGCGCCCTTGTAGGCGGCTTCACGCGCCATCTCGGGGAACATGCCGTCGTGGCAGATGATCAGCGCCAGCTTGCTGCCATTGGGCCCCTCGCACACCGGCACGCCCACATTGCCCGGCTCCCAGGGCTCCACCGGCACCCAGGGGTGCAGCTTGCGGTAGTAGAGCTGGATCACGCCCGCATCGTCGATGAGCAGGCCGCTGTTGTAGGGGTTGCCGTCCTCCACACCACCCGGGTTCTGCTCCATGATCGAGAAGCAGCCCCAGATCCGATGCTGCACGCAGGCGGACTGGAAGGCCGCCACCTCGGGGCCGTCCAGCGAGCACATCAATTCGGGCGCGATGCTCATGCTCAGGCCGTGCAGCGCGTACTCGGGGAAGACCACCAGGTCCATCGTGCCCAGGTTGCGCCGCGCCTTGCCCACCAGGTCACAGATGCGTTGCGCCTGCGCGGCCAGCTGCGCGGGCGTCTCCACCACCGGCAGCTGCAGCTGCACCAGGCCCACCACCACGCCATTGGCAGACTTGTTCAAACCGCCCAGACCACTCATCGAGACACCCCCAGTTCCATCGGTGCGCCCTTGATGGCGCGTTTGGGCGAGCAGGTGGCCACCAGAATGGCCAGCGTCAGCGCATAGGGCACGGCATTGAAGAGGTAATAGCCCCCGCTGATGCCCACCGACTGCAGCGCCGGGCCGATCGCCCCCGCACCGCCAAACAGCAGCGCCGCACCCAGGCAGCGCCAGGGGCTCCAGCGCGCAAAGATCACCAGCGCCACTGCGATCAGGCCCTGGCCGCTAGACAGGCCCTCGTTCCAGCTGCCCGGGTAGTACAGGCTCAAGGACGCGCCGCCCAGCCCGGCGATGAAGCCGCCCGCGGTGGTGGCCGCGATGCGCACGCCGTTGACCGAATAGCCCAGCGCCCGGGCGGCGTCGCTGCTGTCGCCGGCCATGCGCACCACCAGGCCCCAGCGGGTGTTGGCCGCGCCCCAGGCCAGCAGGCCGGCCAGCGCCACGCCGATCGGAAACAGCGCGTTGATAGCCAAGGCACTCTGCACGCTGGGCGAGGCGCTCCAGGCGCCCAGCGCCAGCGCGGGGATCTGCGGCGCCTGCGGTTGAATCAGCGGCTTGCCCAGGTAGAAGGCCAGGCCAGCGCCCAGCAGCATCAGTGCGATGCCGGTGGCGATGTCGGACACCCGGTTCAGCGAGCACAGCAGGCCGTGCAGCAGCGCCAGCGCGGCGCCGCTGACGCCCGCCAGCAGCACCCCCAGCCAGGGCGAGCCGCTCAAGTAGGCGCCACCAAAGCCGGCCATCGCGCTGGACACCAGCACGCCTTCCAGGCCCAGGTTGATGCGGCCGGACTTCTCGGTCAGGCATTCGCCCAGGCTGACGAAGAGAAAGGGCGTGCCCACCCGCACCGCGCCGCCGATGATGGCCAGCAGCAGATCACCCACCATGTCAAAAGTCATGCAGTGGCCCGCCCCGGCACCAGCCGCAACTTCACCAGCACCGGCATCTGCAGCTGGAACAGCCGGCCGCGCAGCGCCTCGGCGGCCAGGATGAAGACGAAGGCAAAGCCCTGCAGCACCAGCACCGACGCGTCGGGCAGGCCCATGCGGCGCTGCAGCAGGCTGCCGGCCGCCGCGAAACCGCCGAACAGCAAGGCCACCGGCGGGATGGCCCAGGGGTTGTGGCGCGCCACGAACGACACCAGGATCCCCGTGTAGCCCAAGCCGGCGATCACCGAGGCATTGGCCGCCTGGTGCACCGCCGCCACCTCGACCGCGCCGGCCAGACCGGCGCAGGCCCCGCCCAAGGCGCAGGCCAGCACGATCAGGCGGTCGGTGGGCAGGCCGACCAGGCGTGCGGCCCGGGCATTGCCGCCCACCACCCGCAGCGCAAAGCCCGAGGCGGTGAAGCTCAGCCACAGTCCTGCCGCCACGCACAGCCCCACGCCGATCACCAGCCCCCAATGCACATCGCCCAGCGGGCTGTCGGGGGCGATCGCATCGATGCGCAGGCCCTCGCCCAGCGGCCGGGTGCTGGGCTTGTTCAGGCTGGCCGGGTCGCGCATCGGGCCTTCGACAAAGTGTTTGAACAGTGCAATGGCGATATAGCCCAGCAGCAGGCTGGAGATGGTCTCGTTGACGCCGCGCCATTGCCGCAGCGCGCCGGCCAGCGCCACCCACAGCGCCCCCAGCAGCGCACCTGCCAGCAGCAGCGCCAGCGTGCCGGCGCCGCCGGTCAGGCCGGGCAGCAGGTAGGGCAGGCCGGCGCAGCCGAGTGCGCCCAGCACCAATGCGCCCTCGCCGCCGATCACCGTCAGGCCAGCGCGTGCGGGCAGGGCCACGGCCAGCGCGGTCAGCATCAGCGGCGCGGCGCGCTGCAGGCTGTTCTGCCAGGAGAAGGCATCGCCAAAGGCGCCGCGGAACAGCAGCGACCAGGCCTCCAGCGGGCTGCCACCGCCGAACCAGACGAACAGGCCGAACATGCCCAGCGCCGCGGCCAGCGCACCGGCCGGCAGCAGCAGGGCCTCGGCCGGGCCATGCCAGGCGCGCGGGCCGGCGCTCATGGGACGGGCTCCCCGACCGGCGGGTCGGTCAAGGTCACCGGCGGGTCGGTCAAGGTCACCGGCGGGTCGGTCAAGGTCACCGGCGGGTCGGTCAAGGTCACCGGCGGGTCGGTCAAGTTCACCGGCGGGTCGATCAGGCTGACATGCGCCGCCACCACCTGCCAGCCGGCAGGCATGCGTACCCAGGTCTGGCTCTGGCGGCCGATCTTGGCGCTGCCGGCGCGATGGAACTCGGTCATCGCGGTAGCAAAGTCCTGGCCGTAGGTGGTGATCACGGTGTCGCTCAGCGTGCGCGCCAGGCCCGTCGCCGGCCTGGCTGCGCGGAAGGCACGGATCGCCGCGATGCCGTGCAGGTTCTCGGCGATGCCATAGCGCACGGTGTGGGCGCTGGGCCAGAACAGCGCATCCAGCATGTCGACGCGGTTGTTCACCAATGCGTCCTCGTAGCGCGCAAACACCGCGCGCACTTCGGCCAGCACCCCGGGCAGGTTGATCTCCATCGCGCTCATCCCTGGCCCGCCATGGCGGCCACCGGCGCGCTGCAGACGCCCTGCGCCTCCAGCGCGGCGGCCACGCGCAGGCACAGGTCCTCGCGCCAGGGCGCGGCGATCAATTGCACGCCGATCGGCAAATGCGGCGCGGCCGGGTTCAGGCCCCACAAGGGCACCGTGACCACCGGCAGGCCGATGCAGGAGATCGGCTGCGTCAGCAGGCCCATGCTGGGCCGCGCCGGCAGGGGCTGGCCGTTGATCTCCAGCCAGTCGGTGCCGATGGCCGGCGCGGTGCAGGGCGTGGCCGGGGCGATCAGCAGGTCCACCGTCTCGAAGGCCCGGGCCACGCGGCGCGCGAACCAGTGCCGCACGCGCTGCGCGCGGTGCGCCCAGGCCGCCGGTACCAGCGCATTGGCGAGGAAGCGGTCGCGCGTCATCGGGTCGAAGTCCTGCGGCCGGCGGCGCAGGTCGTCCAGGTGCAGCGCGCCGCCCTCGGCGCAGGTGATGATGAAGGCGGCGGCACGGGCACGCGCTACCTCGGGCAGCTCGATCAAGCGGCTGGTGCCCAGCGCCTGCGCGACGCGGCTGACCGCAGCCAGCGCCTCGGGCATCGTCTGCTCGCGGAACCAGCCCCCCAACACGCCCACCCGCAGGCCATCGGCGCCGCGCACCAGCAACGCGGCGGTGGGCTCGACGTCGCGCTGGGCGCAGGCCGGGTCGGCCTCGTCCGGGCCCTGCATCAGGTCGTAGGCCAGCGCCAGGTCGGCCACGCTGCGGGCGAAAGGGCCGAGGTGGTCGAGGCTGGCCACGAAGGGATAGCTGCCGGTGCGCGGCAGTCGGCCATAGGTGGGCTTGAGGCCGAAGGTGCCGCACAGCGAGGCGGGCACCCGGATCGACCCGTTGGTGTCCGAGCCCAGCGCCAGCGGCACCTGGCCGGCCGCCACCGCGGCGGCCGAGCCGCCCGACGAGCCGCCGCTGATGCAGGCCAGGTCGTGCGGGTTGCGGGTCGGCCCGTAGTGGCTGTTCTCGGTGGTGAAGCCGTAGGCGTACTCGTCCATGTTGAGCGCGGCCACCAGCACCGCGCCCTCGGCCTCCAGCCGGCGCACCAGCGCGGCATCCCGCCGCGCGGGGGCGGCATCGCGCTCGATGGCCGAGCCGGCCAGCGTGGCCAGGCCGGCGATGTCGAACAGGTTCTTCACCGCGAACGGCACGCCGGCCAGGCGCATGCGGGCGCGCCGCGGGCTCAGGTCCACCGCGTCAGCGCGCTTGAGCGCCCGCTCGGCCAGCACCGCAGTGCAGGCGTTGATGCGCGGCTCGGTGGCGGCGATGCGGTCCAGGCTGGCCTGCACCGCCGCGCGGGCGCTCAGGCTGCCGCCTCGCACGGCGTCGGCAATGGCCAGCGCGGTGTTCATTCGGCCCGCTGCGGACATACCGGCCGGAATACGTCGCCCGGCTCGTCGGCAGCGGTCAGCGGCAAGCCCTGCAGCTGCTCGGCCATGTCGGCGGCCAGGGCGAAGTAGCTGGCCACACCGGCCCGCGCGGTGGCCGGGATCTTCAACCCCAGCAGGCTGGCGGCGGCGTCGATGTAGGCGGTGGCGTCCATGGCGGCGTCGGGCTCAGGACTTGCCGATCACGCCTTCGACCAGGTAGTTCATGCCCTCCAGCTCGGCATCGGTCTGCTTGAAGACCTTGCCCTTGGGGATGACGACCTTGCCGGTGTTGTCCTTCAACTCGCCGGCAAAGATGTCGAAGCTGCCGGCCATCATCTTGGCGCGCACGGCGTCGGCGCTCTTGCGCGCGCCCTCGCTGACCATCGCGCCATAGGGCGAACTCTTGACGAAGCCCTCCTTCAGGCCGCCGCGCACGAAGTTGGGGTGCGGCTTGCCGGTCTGCGCGGCGTCGATGATCCGCTTGTAGGCCGCCGTCCAGGCCCATTCGGCCCCGGTCAGGTAGGCATTGGGCGCCAGCTTGGCCTGGCTGGCGTGGTAGCCGCAGACAAACTTGCCGCGCTTGGCGGCGGTCTCGACGATCACCTTGGGGCCGTCCACGTGCATGGTGAACACATCGATGCCCTGGTCGGCCAGGCTGTTGGTGGCCTCGGCCTCCTTGACCGGCATGCTCCAGTCGCCGGTGAAGATCACCGTGGTGGTGATGTCCGGGTGCACCGAGCGCGCGCCCATGGTGAAGGCATTGATGTTGCGCAGCACCTGCGGGATGGGCTTGGCCGCCACGAAGCCCAGCTTCTTGCTCTTGGTGGCATGGCCGGCGACCACGCCGTTCAGGTACTGGCCCTCGTCGATGTAGCCGAAGAAGCTGCCAGTGTTGTCGGGGTGCTTGCCCTTGGTCCACATGCCGCCGCAGTGCGCAAAGCGCACGCCGGGGTTCTTGGCCGCCACCGCCAGCATGTGCGGGTCGAAGTAGCCGAAGCTGGTGGGGAAGAGCAGCGTAGCGCCGTCCTGCGCGACCATGCCCTGCAGGGTCTTCTGCACCGCGTTGGTCTCGGGCACGTTCTCTTCCTCGACCACCTTGATGCCGGCCATCTTCTTGACCAGCGCCACGTTCTCGGCATGGGCCTGGTTGTAGCCGTAGTCGTCGCGCGGGCCGACATAGATGAAGCCCACGCTCAGGGGCTTCTGCGCCCATGCGTCGGGCCAGGCGCCGGCCGTGGCCAGCGCGCCGGCGCCCTTGATCCATTCACGACGCTTCCAGAGTGCTTGCGACATCGATGCTTTCTCCTGCTGGGGCCGCATCCGGCCGGGGTTGGTGCCGGCAATCGGTGCGCCGGCTGGTGTTCCAACCGGTATACAAGCAAAGCGCGGGCCAGCCCTTGTCGCCCCGGCTTGGTGCGGCCGCAGCCTGTGCACGGGTCGTTGCCAGCGCACAGCCCGGCCCGCCGGCCCGACCGGATCGGGCACGCACTGGCACGGTGCGCCCGGCGCCGGGCTGTGACACCGGCGACGGGCAGGTAGCGCCCGGGCATCACCATGCGGCTTCGGCCTTCATGCCAGGCCTGCGGGGCGCCTGAAAAATGATTCAAGGTGATAGGTCGCTGCGCCGGATCTCGTTGAGTCAATCAGGGGCGATTCGGCCCTGCCACCCGGGCCGCGCCAGCGGGGCCTGGAATTCAACCCGATCTGCCAGAGGAATCGCCATGAATACCGTAGAACAATCAACCCGCCTGCCCGGCCTGATCGCGCAAGCCCAGGCCTGCCGGGGCAGCCGGGGCTGGCGCTTGCGGCCTGCCTACTGGGTAGCGGCATTGCTGGGAAGCCTGGGCACGACCGGCGCACAGGCCAACCTGCAGTACCAGCTGGTGGGCAACAGCGGGGGCAGCTTCAGTGCGACGCCGTTCACCTTCAGCGGCACGGTCACCACCGATGGCCTCTCCGCCGACAACACGGTCTTCGACCAGTCGCATGTGTTGTCCTGGACGGTGGCGATCACCAACTCGATCTCCCACCTCACGTCCAGCTTCAGCGGCACCGGATCGAGCTTTCTTGCCATCGCGAACGGCAGCACCGCCAACACTTTCTACAGGGCAGGCACCAGCCTGCTGCTGTTGTCCGGGCGCGGCACCGGGGAGATCAATTTCTCGCAAGGCGGCACGGTCCGGCTGCGTGAGTTTGTCCAACCCGTGTCGGGGAGTGCAAGGCACCTGTATGCCACCACCGCGCTGGGCACCTGGGACGATGGCATCAACCACTTCAGCGTCTACACCCCGGTCTGGGCCACTGGCGGCACCTTCGTGGCGGCTGCCCCCGTGCCAGAGGCCGAGACCTGGGCGATGCTGCTGGCCGGGCTGGGGGTGATGGGCTTCATCGGACGGCGCCGATCGGGTCGGCCGACCCTGGCAGCCGGATGACAGGTGACGCTGGCTGGGTCGCAAGGGCCTGGTCGGCGCCATGCTGGGCGCCGCTGCCCGCCTGCGATTGTCGAAAAATATTACAAGTGGTGAGCGCCGCCCCTCTGCCAGCGGCGGGTGACCGCGCATGAACGCTGCAAGCCCTGTCGGGTGCTCTCAGCGCCTGCAAGCGCGCAGCAGGCTCTGGCAATGGCGCTGGCTGAACAGCACGCCGAACTTGCGTGACAGGTGCAGGGCCAGCAGCTTGCCGCTCCAGCGGGCATGGTCGTAGCCCTGCGCCGCCGGTGGCAGGGCTACATCCTGCTGCCACCGGCCCTGCAGCTCGGGTGGCAGGCGGGCCGGGCGCCCTGCGCCATGGTGCTGACAAAGGGCCGCACTGCCCTTCAATTCGCAGGCCCGGCTCCAGCGCTCGACACTGCGCAGGTCATCGCCAAACCAGTCGGCCACCTGCTGGCAACCACAGCCTTGGCTGACCAGCAGGACCGCATGCAAGCGGTGCAGGTAGCGCGCATCGTCGCCCCCCGCCCGCTGCGCCTCGCGCAGCAGCGCCTGCAGCGCAAGCGCATCCAATTGCCGCAAACGCTTCAACTCCGTCCCCGGTCTGTTGGCCCTGCCAGACGTCAATCGATCCGGCGGATGGAGGTTGGCATGCCCTGCACCGCACGGTTTATGCATAGTGAACCCGGCAGGCTTCTGCCGTCAATGCGTGACGCTGAAAACCGGCTTGCAGCCCCTAAGAGGACATCCCCATGAAACATCCATACGCATCAAGCCGCCTACGCGTCGCCCAGGCGATGCCGGTGCTGGCGGCCCTGTGCGCTGCGCTGGCGCTGCCAGCCCGGGCGGTGCCGGTGCACGTGATCAACGGCCAGTTCGACGCCAACGAGTGGACGGTATCGGGCAGCGACCCCAGCCCGGCCCGGTCCACCGTGGTGATTGCACCCTTCACCGTGAACGGGGTCGCCAACGGCGCCTACCTGCACACCGAACAGTCGCAGAACGGCGACCCACCCGCTGGCACGCTGGGCAACAAGCTGGAACTGCTCTACGAGTGCGTGGTTTGCACGGGCCCGTCGCTGCCGGGCAATGGGGCCATGGACATCTTCTTCGGCGAAGGCGATCACGACTATGTGGTGCACATCTTCGGCACGGTTGCGTTGCCCAGTTTCTCGGCCTTCGAGAAGAGCAAGAGCGCGAGCTCCCCGCTCAACCTCGATGGCACGCTGGACCTGAGCAGCCCGGTATGGAGCGCGCTGAGCGCTGCCGACCTGGCCTTGGCGCAGTTCCAGGTTGCGATGGGATTTGGCAGCTCGGTGCATTCCGCCAGCGACCACTTCTTTGCCGAGTTTCAGCTCAGTGTCAACACCGCCGGGCCGGGGCAGCCCCCCAATGGCCAATACAGCCCCGATCCCAATTTCTGGTCGGCATCGGTTCGCGGATTTTCTGGTGTGTCAGCAGTGGGGTCGGGGACGTTCCGGCTCAACAGCGACGGCAGCACCACGGTGACACCCGTCCTGGGGGCCAACGGCGAGGCCATCATCCAGCCCTTGCCGGAGCCGGGCTCGCTGGCGCTGGCGCTGTTGGCTCTGACGGGCCTGGGCTGGGCAGCGCGCCGCCGTTGACCGGCAGGGTGCGGCGGCCGCTCCTGCGCTTTCGGTGGCGAGATGCCGCTTTCCGGCGGTGCCCCTGAACCTCCCCAAGCGGACGCCGCATGACGCGCAGGTAATCTGCGCGCGTCTCCACCCGGAATCGGCATGCCGCCGCGGCGCTGGATGCCAATGGCCACACGCTGCCTTCGTCAGGCGCAGCGTAGCGGCGCAGCGGCCCAAGGTAAGCGGCTATCGCCGGCGCATCGATGGCCGCGTGCGCCGGTGCTTACGCCACTGCGTACACACGAAGAAGTCCTCAGACCTGACTTTGACAGTTCCAGGGCACATAGCCTCGGTTCTGGCGTGTCTGGGTTGTGTAAGTCATTGATTTGACGAGGTCGAGAGGGCTCAAGCAGCACCAGATGCCTAGATACATGGATTGCCGTAGGGCTCTTG
>JANNZD010000369.1:0-2484 GCA_031410435.1 Betaproteobacteria bacterium
CGCGCCGCCGCTGCATCCGGGATGAGGACGGCGGGTGACTGGCTGACGTAAGTAGAGAAGGGAGGGCCGCAGGCCCGGAATGACATGGAGTCAGCCAGTTGCCCGCCGGCCTCGTCCTCGCACAAAACGCGGAACGTCAGCATTTCAAGCGCAGAAAAGTCAGCACCGAGCCCAAAACCGCCTCACCCAGCGGCGCCCGGCGAGCTGACCCCCTCCGGCGTCAGGACGTCGACTCAGCTCCCCCGATGAGCGCAGGCTCGCCCCAGCCCGATCGCCGCCAGCCAGCCATGCTGTCGCGGCCGCGACGGGCTTGGCATGGATCGCGGTGTCACCATGCATGCAGTGTTTGCTGCCGCCCGAGATGCCTGATGCCCGTGCCCGATGGTCTCCAAGACGGCCTGATCGTCGTCGCCAAGCGCGATTGCCCCACCTGCGGCCTGGTCGAGCCGCTGCTGCATGAATTGGCCCAGGCCGGCGAGCCGCTCATCGTCTACATCCAGGACGACCCGGCCTATGCCGCCGGTCTGGCCGGCGCAGTGCTGGACAGCACGCTGGAGCACTCGTTTCACCTGGGCATCGAGTTCGTCCCCACGCTGATCCGCATGGCCGGCGGCCGCGAAGTGGCGCGCACCCATGGCTGGCACCGCGGTGACTGGCAGCAGATCAGCGGCCAGCCCACGCTGGGCGCAGGCCTGCCCGAGTTGCGGCCCGGCTGCGGGTCCAAGACCCTGGACCCAGGCATTGCCGAGGATTTGCAGGTGCGCTTCGGCCAGACTGGGCTGGCCTCGCGCGAGGTGGCGGTAGGCGAGGCCGAAGACCCGATTGAAGCCTGCTTCGACCGGGGCTGGACCGACGGCCTACCGGTGGTGCCGCCCACCCCGGCTCGGGTGCTGCGCATGTTGGCCGGCACCACGCGTCGGCCCGACGCGCTGCTGGGTTTCGTACCGCCCGATCTGGCGCCCTGCACGGTCGAGAAAGTGGCCATCAATGCGGTGATGGCCGGCTGCAAGCCCGAGTACTTTGCCATCGTGCTGGCGGCGGTGGAGGCCGCGCTGATCGACGAGTTCGGCATGCACGGCATCCTCTGCACCACGATGTTTGCCGGCCCGCTGGTGATCGTCAACGGCCCGCTGGGCCGGGCGGCGGGTGTCAATTCGGGCGTCAATGCGCTGGGCCAGGGCCACCGTGCCAATGCCAGCATCGGCCGCGCGCTGCAGCTGGTGATCCGCAATGTGGGCGGCGGGCGGCCGGGCGAGGTGGACCGCGCCACGCTGGGCACCCCGGGCAAGTACAGCTTCTGCTTTGCCGAGGCCGAGCACCCGGATTGGGAGCCGCTGCATGTGCAACGCGGCTTTGCGCGCGAGGCGTCCACCGTCACGCTGTTTGCCGGCGAGGGTGTGCAGGGCGTGGTCGACCAGAAGTCGCGCACGCCCGAATCGCTGGCGCGCAGCTTTGCCGCCAGCCTGCGCGCGGTGGACCATGTCAAGCTGGCCATGGCCGGTGACGCGGTGTTGGTGGTCTCGCCCGACCACTGCCGGGTGTTTCTGGAAGCCGGCTGGACCAAGGCCCGGCTGCTGGACGAACTGACCCAACTGCTCACCGTGCCCGGCGACGAACTGGTGGCCGGCGTGGGCGGCATCGCCGAGGGCATCCCGGCCACCTTGGCCGGCAAGCCGGTGCCCAAATTCCGCCCTGGTGGCCTGCTGATCGTGCGGGCCGGCGGCGGCGCGGGCCTGTTCTCGGCCATCATTGCCGGCTGGGCCGCGTCCGGGCCCACCGGGTCCATCCCCGTCACGAAGGAGATCACCGCATGAGCGCATCACTGGTGTTGTTGGACCCGACCTCGGAGCGATCCCCGGTCGCCCGGGCTTTGGCGGTGCGGCCGCCTTCGCTGGCCGGGCTGGCGGTGGCGGTGCTCGACATCTCCAAGGCCCGCGGCAATGTGTTCCTGGACCGGCTGGCCGACCTGCTGCAGGCTCGGGGCATCACCGTCAACCGCTACCGCAAGCCGACTTTCACCCGGCCGGCGCCGACCGCGCTGCGCCAGCAGATCGCGGCAGAGAACCAGCTCGTCATCGAAGGCCTGGCCGACTGAGGGTCCTGCACGTCGTGCTGTATGCATGACATTGCGGATCTGGAGTCGCGCGGCCTTCCGGGGGTGGGTGTTGCGTCGAGTGAGTTCCAGCAGGCGGCGGCCCTGCAGGCCAGGACGCTGGGCATCGACCCGGCGATGGTGTTCGTCGCCCACCCGATCCAGGATCGCAGCGACGACGAGTTGCGCGCGCTGGCCGACGCTGCCCTGCCCGCCATCTTGCAGCGGCTGGTGGCCACCGGGGCAGCCAACCCGGCCTGAGAGCCTGTGATTTATTCCGACATGCCCGCTCACCACCCCAAAAGACGCCCGCTCGTCGTTGCAAATGCTCGTCATAGCCCGGGCTATGACTGCGCTTTGCGCCTAGATCGCGCGCCTTTTTGGGCGTTGCT
>JANNZD010000370.1:0-6093 GCA_031410435.1 Betaproteobacteria bacterium
CACCCCGGTGAGCACCGCATCAGTCATCGCAAAGCCCGGGATCTGGCGCGCGAATGCCGGCAGGGCCTCGCGGATGGCCACCAGCGCGGCGTCCGGCAGGCTGCCGCGGCCGGGCTGGTTCAGGTCGGTGAGCTGCACGCCAGGCTTGTAGGACGGCAGCACGCTGCCGAAGTCGCTGGCCAGGGCCTCGCCATGGCGACCGGCGACATGGCCAGGATCAGCCCCGCCGCGCAGGTCATGTAGGGCGTGATCACCGTGCCCAGCGCCACCAGCGCCAAGCCGATGGCCATCACCCGGCCGGCGCCCAGCTTGTCGGCGAGGGCACCGGCAAAGGGTTGGGTCAGGCCCCACCCGGAGCTGGCCAAAGGCAAAGGCCAGGCTGATGCTGCCCAGGCCTATGCTGGCCGGTGAACTGCCCTACCACCATATCGCCGACACGCTGGACTTTGCGCTGGTGGAGGTGGGCGTGGGCCGGGCGGTGTTCCAGGGCTTGCCCCAGCTCAAGCACTACAACTCGTTGGGCAGCGTGCATGGCGGCTGGCATGCCACCCTGCTGGATTCGGCCCTGGGCTGCGCGGTGCACACCACCTTGCCGGCCGGCTATGGCTACACCACCGCCGAGCTGGGCGTGAACATCGTGCGCGCGGCTTCAGCCAAGACCGGCCCGCTGCGCGCCATCGGCCAGGTGATCCACAGCGGGCGCCAATTGGCCACCGCCGAGGCCCGCATGGTCGGGCCGGATGGCAAGCTGTATGCCCATGCCACCACCACTTGCCTGGTGTTTCCGGTGAAGCAGGGCTGAGCGGCTCGGGTCAGTCAGCGGCGGCCCGCGCCGACGGTGGGCCAGAACCTGGGTGTGCAGCAAACCCACTCTGTGGGCCGCTACTTCGTAGTCGGTTGATTGGCCGCGCGGTGCGCATCCACGAAGGTGCGCTGGAAAAGGCGATCAAGCTCCAATGGCGCCCGCAAGCCGTAGCGAACACATCGCTCGAAGGCGGCGATGCGAACGCAAACGCTGTTGCCGCCGGCGCTGGAAGTCGATTTCCCGATCAACCGGACCGACCCGTCGTCGAGCAACTGTGCAACCTCCTGCGTGGAATACCGGGTGGGCAGGTCGAAGAAGTGGATCTCGAACAGCGCGTTCAGCAGTGCCACGACGTCCTTGGGTTCATAGGGCAGCGGCCATTGCTTGCCATCGTGCGTCAAGGTGGCGCCGTCGGCGCCGGACAGCTGCACTTCCCAGGGCTGGTAGGCGGCATTGCCGGCCTGCCTGGACAAACGGATGCTGAGTTCGCCAACAGCAAAGGCCTGAGGCATCGCTGCCGTCGAGTCAGGCTGGGAAGAGCCGGCCATTGACGGCGACGCCGCAGTAACGAGCAGGCCTGCAAACAGGCCAACCGGCAAGCCCACAAACAGCGCGCAAAACGGCATTCGAAATCCGCTGCGCCATCGGCGCGCCAACCCGGTACCCGACCCAGGCCAAAATGAGGGCCTGGGGGATTCTGGTTTGACGCAAGCGGCCAGCGTCAAGCCTTGCGACGGCGGGCCGCGAGGCCCAGCAGTGCAATGCCGACCAGGGCCAGGCTGCCAGGTTCAGGCACCGCATTTTGGCTGGTTCGAGTCCAGCCGATCACATCGAGCAGCGTGATTTCCACGCCCAGGTTGGCGCTGCCACCCGGGGTACCGCAGGCGTCTTGAACCAGCGCGACGTGGTTGGGGTTTGGATCATTGCAACTGTAGAAGTCGCCGTAGTCCGGACCTGCGACCTGGTTGTAGCGGGCGAGCTGCATCGTGCCATTGATCGAGAAATAAGCGTCGTCGCCAGCCGTGGTGAAGGACCGAGCGCCGGCCGAGTCGTAGCGGAACAGATCGACGGGGCGGGGGTCGGTCTGGCCAACATTCGAGATCGATCCCATCACTTCATTGACCTCGTGCTGGAGCACGCTTTTCAGGTCGTACTTGAGCGGATCGACGGTGACCCGGTCCAGATTCATCAGGGCCAGATTCAAGTCGATCACGCCGTCGTAGTAGAGGCCGTCACCAGCGCCGGTATCGAGGCCCGTGGTATCGATATTGATGCCGACGGCTGCAAAGCCGGCGCGGCCTTGCTTAATGGTTCCGGTGCCGTTGACTGGGTTGTTCACACCCGTGCCATCGACCAGCAAACGGGTCAATGCGGTTGCATCAGCGGCACTGCTGCCGTCGAGTACCAACGCGTCGTAGTAGGTCTTGTAGTCGACACCGAACGAGAACGTGCTGCTGGTGCCCAAGCCATTGCCCGTATTCTTAAAATAGAGGCTGACGTTGACGTTGTCCTGGAACAGCGTGCCGTACTCCGCAAGGCCGGCGGCGATGGCGGCCTGTTGGGTGGCGTTGACCGTATTGGCGAATGTCGTGGTGAAGGTCAACCCGGCATGAGCGGGCAGCGCCGAGGCACCGATCACGGCGGCCACCGGCAAGCAGGCCAGCAAACGCACCAGGCCAGGTCGGCGGGCGGAACGATGAGCGTCTGGGCTGCCAGCAGTTGCGAAGGTCATGCGCACTCCAATGAAGTTCAAATTATGTTTGGTTGTCAGGGATGCATGCGAGCAAGACATCCCGGCGCACAGCCAAAGCAAGACCTGGGCCCGCATCAAGGTCGAATCGAAGACCCGCCTCCCCCAATATGGGTTAGCTCGCCTATGGAATAGGGGGCTTTCAAGCCGATAAATTTTCTTTCGGCATGCCGTATTCAACTGGCCAATGCGTCGGCGCGAGCCGCGACGCGTGAGCCGGTGTAAAAAAAACCGACGCCGCCAAGTTCTGCGCGATTCGGTGCCGCCGCCGCTGAGCGCGGGCCTGAACCCGGTGATCAATGGCGAGGCAGGCGGCCCGAATGCGCCAAGGTCAGACGCCGTGCCGCGCCGCGCCACGCACAATCAGAGCCCATGAAGTTTCTTGAACCGTATTCGCTCGCCCGCTGTGCCGGCACCTTGCTGGCACTGGTCGTGACGCTGGCCGCCTGCACGGGCGGCGACCCGCAGGCCCTGGTGACCCAGGCACGCGGCGACCTGGCTCGAGGTGACTTCAAGCAAGCCATCATCCAGGCCAAGACCGCGCTGCAGCGCATGCCCGATTTGCCTGAGGCGCGCTATCTGCTGGGCGTGGCGCTGCTTCGCACCGGCGACGCTGCGGGCGCCGAGGCCGAGTTGCGCAGAGCCTTGGCCTTGGGCTTTGCAGCGGCCACAGTGGCGCCAGCGCTGGCACAGGCCATGCTGGCGCAAGGCCTGCAAACTCGGCTGATCGCCGAGTTCGCCGATACCGTGCTGGATCAAACTGCGGATCTGGCCAGCCTGAAAACGTCGCTGGCCACCGCCTACGCGCTGGAAGGTGACGCCCAAGCCTCGCAGGCTGCGCTGAGTGCAGCCTTGACGGCCGACCCTCACTACGCCCCGGCGCTGTTGATGCGGGCAAGGGCCCTGGCCGGGCAAAACGATGTCGAAGGGGCCTTGGCGGTGCTCGATTCGATCATTGCCCGCACGCCCGCCAACCATCAGGCCTGGCAGGCCAAGGGCGATCTGCTGCGGCCCAGCAAAGGCAAGGGCGATGAGGCGCTGGCGGCGTATCGCAAGGTGCTTGAGATCAAGCCAGACCATGTCGCGGCGCATGTCGCGCTGCTGACCCTCTTGTTGGCCCAGGACAAGCTGGTCGACGCCGCCGCCCAACTGGGCAAGCTGAAGTCGCTGTCCCCCAACCAGCCCCAGACCCGGTATTTCGAGACCCTGCTGGCCTACCAGCAAGACGACTTCCAAAGGGCCGGTGAGTTGTCCCGGCAGCTGTTGGTGCTTGCGCCCACCGACCTGCGCAGTTTGCAGCTGGCGGGGGCCACGGCGCTGCAGGTCAATGATCTGGTGCAGGCGCAAGCCCATCTGGAGCGTGTGGTGCGAGCCGCGCCACAAGCCCGGCTGGCGCGCCAGTTGCTGGTAAGCGCCTACCTTCGCACCGGCCAGGGTGGCAAGGCGCTCGATACGCTGCTGCCCATGCTGCAGGGCGGCGAGCCCGACGCTGCCACCAGTGCGCTGGCCGGTGACGTCTATCGCCGGACGGGCGATATCAAGAAAGCCGAAGCCTACCTTGCCAGAGCCGCCAAGCTCGCGCCCAAAGATGCGCGAGCCCGGACTTCGCTCGCCTTGACCCATTTGGCCGCCGGCAGACGCGACGAGGGCTTGGGCGAGTTGCAGGATGTCGCAGCGTCCGACAGCGACATCACCGCCGACCTGGCCTTGATCGGCACCCACCTCCTGAACAGGGATTTCGACCGCGCATTCAAGGCGATCGACGGGCTGGAGAAAAAACTTCCCGGCATGCCCCAGGCGGCAAGCCTTCGCGGCCGAGCCTTGATGCTCCAAGGCGATGCGGTGGGGGCGCGCAAGAGCCTTGAGCGCGCCTTGGCAATAGCGCCTGCCTACTTCCAGGCCGCCGATGGCCTGGCGACGCTCGACATGGCCGAGAAGAAACCCGAATACGCGCGCAAACGATTCGACGCAATGCTGGCCAAAGACCCAAATAACGTGCATGCCTTGTTGGCGCTGGCGCGCGTGCGCGCGGCATCGGCTGCGCCAAGCAGCGAGGTGGCCGATCTGATTGGCCGGGCTGTAAAGGTCAAGCCTGCGGCCACCACGCCGCGCCTGATGTTGGTGACCTTCCACGTCCAGCGCAATGAGCTTGCGCAAGCGATGGCCGCGGCCCAGGAGGGCGTGGCCGCGAACCCGTCCAGCGCGATGCTGCTGGACGCCTTGGGACGGGTGCAGCAGGCCTCGGGTGAGTTGCGCCGGGCGATCACCACGTACACCAAGGCCGTGGCGCAGCAGCCGCAGACGGTTCTGCTGCACATGCGATTGGCCGGGGCGCAGCTGGCCGACAAGGACAAGGCAGCGGCCGCAGCCAGCCTGCGCAAGGCCTTGAACATCCAACCCGATCTCATCGAAGCCCAGGTCGAATTGATTGCGCTGGCCGTGGACAGCAAGGATTTCAAGGCCGCGCTGGACCTGGCCAGAACAGTTCAAAAGCAACGTCCAAAGCAGGCCGTGGGCTATCTGTTGGAAGCCGATCTGGCCACCGCTCAGAAGAAGTTCGACGACGCGTTGGCGGTACTGCGCGCCGGCCTCAAAGTTGTGCCGGCACCTGACCTGGCAAGGCAAATGCATTCGACGCTCCGGGCGTCGGGCAAGGGCGACGAAGCGGACCGGTTCGCAGCGGCCTGGCTCAAGGAGCAGCCGACGGACGCGCTGTTTCGGCTCTACCTGGGTGACCTCGCGATTGCCCGCAATGATCTCTTGGCGGCGGAGCGTCTGTATGCCAGCGTCTCGCAGCTGGACCCCACGAATGCGATTGCATTCAACAACCTGGCCTGGGTGAGCGGCAAGCTCAAACGCAGTGAAGCCGTCGCCTTTGCCGAGCGGGCAGTTGCACTGTCGCCAGACTATGCAGGGGCCATGGATACGCTGGCGATATTGCTGTCCGACAAAGGCGGCTACACCAAGGCGCTGGCGTGGGAAAACAAGGCACTGTTGCTGCAGCCTCAGAACAGCCTGTTCAGGCTAAATCTGGCCAAGATTCACCTCAAGGGCGGCCAGAAGGACCTGGCCCAAGTCGAGTTGGCGCAGTTGGCCAAGCTGGGTGACAAGTTTCAGGCGCAGGCAGAAGTGGCGCGCCTGTTGAAATTGCCGTAGCCAAGCGGTGGGAATGCCAGCCCGAGCGGTCTGGACATCGACGGGGGCCCGCGCGAGAGGCCTTGCCAGGCTTCAGCCCACCAGGCCCAGCAGCCGCCGCGCCAGCGCCTCGGCCACCTCGATGCCGTCCACCCCGGCCGACATGATGCCGCCGGCATAGCCCGCCCCCTCGCCGGCCGGGTAGAGGCCGCGCACATTCAGGCTTTGAAAATCCTTGCCGCGGCTGATGCGCAGTGGCGACGAGGTGCGCGTCTCCACCCCGGTGAGCACCGCATCAGTCATCGCAAAGCCCGGGATCTGGCGCGCGAATGCCGGCAGGGCCTCGCGGATGGCCACCAGCGCGGCGTCCGGCAGGCTGCCGCGGCCGGGCTGGTTCAGGTCG
>JANNZD010000371.1:0-16303 GCA_031410435.1 Betaproteobacteria bacterium
TGCGAGCCGTGAGCCGCATTCCTGATCCCAGGTGGGAGATCAGGTGGGCGAGGTCAGCGAGGCTTCGGGTTCATCTGACGCGAGACGATCACACCAGCCTTGCGATGTTCCAAGCCCTGGCTCAATGAGCATCGGATCAAGGAAATATGGACTCACGCACAAGCAACGGACGATGTCATTCTAAGCATGGCCGGGGTGCTGACAGGCGATGAATTTCTCACAGCAATTGCCCGTCATGGCCCAGCACGGTGTCGATGCGGCGGATCAGGTGCTCGACATCCAGCGCGCCAGCGTCGACCGGCGCCGCAGGCGGCGCCGCCACAGGCGCGGCCGGGGCGCGCGCCCGCTCGGCCTGCAGGTAGGCCAGGTTCAGGGCGGTCAGCACCGCGATGCGCTCGCGCGCCTTGACCTTGCCGGCGTCACGGATGGCGCTCATTTCCTTGTCGACGATGGTCACCGCGTCACGCAGCAGCTGTTCGCCATCGGGCGGACAGGCCAGCATATAGCTCTGGCCCAGGATGGTGGTCTCGATCTGCTTCATGCGGCGTCCTGTTCGGGCTTGCCCGCGTGCAGCAGGGCCGGCGCCACCTGCAGCGGGGCGTGTGGTGCGTCGGCCGGCAGCCGGTCGAGCAGGGCGTCGATGCGGGCGCGTGCGGCGGCCAGGCGCGAGCGCAGGCTGTCGCGCTCGCCGGTGACGCTGGCCAGCTGCTGGGCGAGCAGGGCATTGGTGCGCTGGAGTTCCTCGTGCCGCAGCACCAGGCGTTCGATCCGCTCGGCGAGATCTTCGAGTCTTGACATGGGCTGCGCAGCCTCCTGAGTGGCCGGCCATTGTAGGTGCGGGGTCGAGGCCGTCACCCTGCAAGCCGGCGCCACGCTGGGCTGGGGCCGTCAGCGGCGCGCCAGCCGGCGTCGGTTAGCATATTCGCTGTTGGTGCTCTGGCCGCCTGTCATGTCGGCCAAGTTAAACGGGAAGCAGGAGGGGGTTCGTCGGCAAGGCGCACCCTCAACCTGCGCTGCCCCCGCAACGGTAAGCGGACGCGATGCACGCATCGCCGCTCCTGTGTCTGACGCCACTGGCCGCGCAAGCGGCCGGGAAGGCCACAGGGGTTGTTTCCGCCAGCCCGGATACCGGCCAACAAGGGGGGGCCTGCGCCTGGCAGGTCACCGCATTGCCCATGCCCTCGCGGGGAAGCGGGGGCCGGCGCCTTTGTCCTGCCATCCTCCATGTCATTGAAACTTTCGGCGCACTGCGCCCGTCCCCTGTTGGCCGCCGGTGTGGCCGTTTTGTCCTTGTCGGCCTGGGCCGACGAGGTGGCCACGGTGGTGGTCACCGCCGCCCGCGCGCCGCAGCGCCTGGGCGATGCGCTGCCGCACACCACCGTCTTGCTGCGCGACGAGATCGAGCGCTCGCAGGCGGTCGACCTGGCCACACTGTTGGCTGCCGAGGCCGGCGTGCAGTTTTCCAACAGCGGCGGGCGCGGTGCGCCGGCCTCGTTGTTCGTGCGCGGTGCGCCAGCGCGCCAGGTGCTGGTGCTGATCGACGGCATGCCGCTGTCGCGCCAGGACGCCAGCGGCCAGGTCGGCATCGAGCACCTGATGCTCGACCAGGTCGAGCGCATCGAGATCGTGCGCGGCAATGTCTCGGCGCTCTACGGCGGTGGCGCCATCGGTGGCGTGATCCAGGTCTTCACGCGCCAGGCCGCCGGCCCGTCCCAGGGCAGCGTGCGGATGGAGGCCGGCTCGCGCGGCTTCCTGCATGGCGCCGCGCAGGCCTCGGCCATCCTGGGGGCCACGGCGCTGTCGCTGGGTGTCTCGCGCGAGCGCGACCGCGGCTTCTCGGCATTGGACGCGGCCAGCGTGCCCGCCGCCAACCCGGATGCCGACGGCTACCGCAACACCAGCCTGGCCTTCAAGCTGCAGCAGACACTGGCGCTCGGGCACAGCCTGGGCCTGGGCTGGGTGCGCACCGATGGGCGGCTGGACTACGACTCGAAATTTGCCACGCCCGCCGACCTGCAGACCAGCCACACCGTCAAGGACCTGTTCAGCCTGACCAGCGACAACCAGATCAGCAGCGCCTGGCGCAGCGCCGTCAGCGTGACGAGCCAGACCGACGATGCCAGCCTGGTCGAGAGCGGCAGCTTCGGCTACACCGCACGCTACAAGACTCGGGTCGAGGCCCTGAACTGGGTCAACACGCTGGCGCTGTCGGCCACCACCACGCTGACCGCCGGGCTGGACCACCAGCGCCAGCACATCGATACCGACGACGGCTTCGGCGGCCTGTATGCGCGCTCGCGCCGGATGACGGCGCTGTTCGGCGGCCTGCAGGCCCGGCTGGGCGACCATGACCTGGCGCTGGCCCTGCGCCATGACGATGTCGAAGGCAGCGTTGGCCAGACCAGCGGCAGCCTGGCCTGGGGTTGGCAGGTGGCACCGGCCTGGAAGCTGATCGCCAGCGTGGCCAATGCCTTTGGCGTGCCACCGCTGGGCTATCTGTACGCGCCCTATTTCGGCAACCCGGCCTTGCAGCCCGAACTGGCCAGTTCGGTCGAACTCGGTCTGCAATGGGCGCTGGCCAACCAGCGCCTGCGCGCCACGCTATTCCAGTCGCGGGTGCGGCAGGAACTGGACTACGACACCGCCACGTTCATGTTCGCCAACTTGTCGCGCACCCGCAACCGCGGGCTGGAGCTGTCCTACAACGGCCGGGTCGGCAGCACCGACCTGCGCGCAAGCCTGACCGCGCAAGACCCGGTGGATGCCCTGACCGGTGCCCAGCGCCTGCGCCGCAGTGAATTGCTGGGCTCGGCCGCGCTGTCGCAGCCGCTGGCCGGCGGCTGGCGCGTCGGCCTGGCCGCCCGTTACGTGGGCGACCGGCCGGACAACGGCGGTGTCACGCTGGCCGCCTACACCGTGGCCGACGCCACGGTGCAGTGGGACCAGACGTCCCGCCTGCAGTGGTTTGCACGCGTCGAGAATCTGGCCAATGCCCGGTACCAGACCGCCAAGGACTATGGCCAGCCGCCACGCGGACTCTTTGCCGGTCTGCGCTGGCGCCTGCCGGGCTGATGCGCATGGCACTGCGCAAGGGTTGGCCGTGAGGGTTGGCGCCGGCCGGGTGGGCATCCGGTGCTGCCTGGCGGCCTGCGCTGCAGCCGCAGGCTTGCTGTGGCCCCTGCCGGCCTGGCCCCAGGCCCAGGCCCTGGTCGACGACCGCGGCCACAGCTTGACTCTGGACCAGCCCGCCCAGCGGGTGGTCAGCCTGCTGCCTTCGCTGACCGAGACTGTTTGCGCGCTGGGCGCCTGCGACCGCCTGGTGGGCACCGATCGCCATTCCAATTGGCCGGCGGCGGTGCGCAGTCTGCCCAAGCTGGGTGGGTTGGAGGACACCCAGATCGAGCGCATCATCGCCCTGAAACCCGATCTGGTGGTGCTGGCGGTGTCGGCCCGCGCCACCGACCGGTTGGAGGCCCTCGGGCTGAAGGTGCTGGCGCTGGAGCCGCGCAGCCTGGTCGACACCCGCCAGGTGATGAACACCCTGGCTGTCGCGCTGGGCCGGCCGCAGCAGGGTGAACGGCTCTGGGCCGAGGTCGAGCAGCGCATCCAGCGGGCGGCCAGCCGGGTGCCGCTGGCGCTGCGCGGCCAGAAGGTGTATTTCGAGGTTTCATCGGCGCCCTATGCGGCGGGTGAGGCCAGCTTCATCGGCGAGTTGCTGGCCCGGCTGGGCCTGGGCAATATCGTGCCGGCGGCGATGGGGCCCTTCCCCAAGCTCAACCCCGAGTTCGTGGTGCGGGCCCAGCCCGGCCTGGTGATGGCGTCGCAACGCAACCTGGCCGAGATGGCAGGGCGGCCCGGCTGGGCTGCCCTGACCGCGCTGCGCCTGCAGCGCAGCTGCGGCTTCACCGAGGCCCAGGGCGACCTGCTGGCCCGCCCCGGCCCGCGCCTGGCCGAGGGCGCCGAGCAGGTGCTGGATTGCCTGCTGCGCCTGGGTGCGCGCACGCCGTGACCCCCATTGCGCGCCGCGCCGGCCGCGCCCGCTTGTGGCCCTGATGCGGCGCGGGCTCAGCCCCTGGGCCCTGGGCGGCCTGCTGCTGGCGCTGGCGCTGCTGGGGGTGGCGGCCGGGCTGTCGGCCGGCAGCGAGGGTTTCAGCCTGGCCTGGGGCGACGACGCGACGCTGATCCAGGCCATCCGCGCGCCCCGCACCGGGGGCGCGCTGGCGGCTGGCGCCCTGCTGGGGCTGGCCGGCGCGCTGGCCCAGGGCTTATTCCGCAACCCGCTGGCCGACCCCTACCTGCTGGGTTCGGCCGCCGGCGCCAGCCTGGGCGTGGTGGCGGTGCTGGCAGCCGGCGGCTGGCTCGGCAGCGCCATCGGCCTGGCCCAGGCCTCGCTGCTGTTGCGCCTGGGCCTGGTGGGCGCGGCCTTTGCCGGGGCCCTGGGCGGGGTCGGGCTGACGCTGCTGCTGGCCGGCGGCGCAGCCCGGCCGATCAAACTGCTGCTGTGCGGGGTGGTGGTGGGGGTACTGATGGGGGCGCTGTCCGACCTGCTGATCCTGGCCTCGCCCGAGGCGCTGCGCGGCAAGCAGGTCTTTCTGCTGGGCACCACCAGCTTCCTGGGCTGGGACAGCTTGGCGGTGATGGCGGCTACCCTGGCCGGGCTGCTGCCGCTGGCGCTGCGCTTTGCCCGGGTGCTGGACGCGCTGGTGCTGGGCGAGGCCAGTGCCACCAGCCTGGGTCTGGCGCTGCCGGCGCTGCGCCTGCTGCTGGTGGCGCTGATGGCCCTGGCCACCGGCACGGCGGTGTCGCAGGCCGGCCTGGTGGCCTTTGTCGGACTGGTGGCGCCGCACCTGGTGCGGCGCTGGGTGGTGGTCACCCATGGCGCGCTGCTGGCCCTGTCGGCGGCGGCCGGCGCGGTGCTGCTGCTGGCCGCCGATGTGGCCGCACGCAGCCTGATCGCGCCGCAGGAGTTGCCGGTGGGCGTGCTCACCGCCTTGCTGGGCGGTGCCTACCTGCTGGCGCTGCTGCGGCGCCGCGACCGCACATGACCGCCGCGCCGCTGCGGGCCGAGGGCCTGGCGCTTTCGCTGGGCGGGCGGCGCGTGGTCGACGCCGTGTCGCTGGCGCTGCACGCCGGCCAGTGGCTGGCCCTGGTCGGCCCGAATGGCGCCGGCAAGAGCAGCCTGCTGTCGCTGCTGGCCGGCTTGCGGGCTGCGGATGCCGGCCAGGTGTGGCTGGCGGGCCGGCCGCTGGCCGACTGGCCGGCACGCGAGCGGGCCCAGCGCCTGGCCTGGCTGTCGCAGCAGGGCGAGGCCGATGGCGACATCGGCGTGGTCGACGTGGTGCGGCTGGGGCGGCTGCCGCAGCAGGGCCTGTTCGGCGCGCCCACGCCGGCCGACGAGGCGGCAGTGCAGGCGGCGATGGCCGAGACCGAGTGCAGCGCGCTGGCCCAACGGCGCCTGAGCGCGCTGTCGGGCGGTGAGCGCCAGCGGGTGCTGCTGGCGCGGGCGCTGGCGGTGGGCGCGCCGGTGCTGCTGCTCGACGAGCCCACCACCCACCTGGACGCGCCGCACCAGCGCGCGCTGGTGCGCAGCCTGGCCGCGCGGGCCCATGCCGGGGCGGCGGTGGCCGCGGTGCTGCATGACCTGAACCTGGCGCTGGCCGCCGACCGGCTGCTGGTGATGCAGGCCGGCCGCCTGGTGGCCGACGGCGTGCCGGCCGACCCGGCTGTGCGGCAATGCCTGGTGGACGTGTTCGAGCAGGCCTTCAGCATCGAGCCCTTTGGCAGCGGCGCGGCGCAGCGCTGGGTGGCGGTGCCGCGGCCATGACGGCGCGGGCGGTGATGGTGCTGGGCTGCACCAGCGGCGCCGGCAAGAGCTGGCTGGCCACCGCGCTGTGCCGCTGGTATGCGCGACGTGGCCTGGCGGTGCGGCCCTTCAAGGCCCAGAACATGAGCAACCATGCGCGGGTGGTGACCGGCCTCGACGGCCGGCCCGGCGAGATCGGCAGTGCCCAGTACTTCCAGGCCCTGGCCGCCCGCGCCACCCCCGAACCGCGCATGAACCCGGTATTGCTCAAGCCCGAGGCCGACAGCCGCAGCCAGGTGGTGCTGATGGGCCAGGTGCGGCATGACCTGTCGGACTTGCCCTGGCGCGAGCGCAGCGCCTTGCTCTGGCCCACCGCCCGCGCCGCCTTGCAGTCGATCCAGGCTGAGTGCGACGTGTTGGTGATCGAGGGTGCCGGCTCGCCGGCCGAGATCAACCTGGCGGCCGACGATTTCGTCAATACCTCGACCGCCCTCGAATCCGGTGCGGCCGGCCTGCTGGTGTCCGACATCGACCGCGGCGGCGCCTTCGCCCACCTTTACGGCACCCATGCGCTGATGGACCCGCGGGTGCGGCGGCAGCTGCGCGGCTTCGTGCTGAACCGTTTTCGCGGCGATGCGGCCTTGCTGGCGCCTGGCCCCGGGATGCTGCAGCAGCGCACCGGCCTGCCCACGCTGGCCGTGGTGCCGCTGCTGCGCGACCATGGCCTGCCCGAGGAGGACGCGGTGCCGGCCGATGCGGATCCGGCGGCCGCGGGCCCGCGGGTGGTGGTGCTGGCCACGCCCCAGGCCAGCAACCTGGACGAGTTCGAGCCGCTGCGCGCTGCCGGCCTGGCGCTGCAGTTCAGCCGCGATGCCAGCACCCTGGCGCGCGCCGACTGGCTGATCCTGCCCGGCAGCAAGCACAGCGCGGCCGACGGCGCCTGGGTGCGGGCCCAGGGCCTGGCGCCGCTGATCCAGGCCCATGCGGCGGCTGGCCGGCCGCTGCTGGCCGTCTGCGGCGCGCTGCAGTGGCTCGGCCAGACCCTGGACGATCCCTTGGGCCAGGACGGCGGCGCGCCCGGCCAGACCTGCGGCCTGGGCCTGCTGCCGCTGGCCACCCGCTTCGAGCCGGCCAAGCGCCTGCAGCACGCCCGCCACCGCCTGGGGGGCCTGACCGGCCCGTGGGCGCCGCTGGCCGGGCTGGCGCTGGACGGCTACGAGATCCATCTGGGCCACAGCCGGGATATGTCGGGCGCTTTGTTGCCGGCGGTGCCGGCCCGGCCGGGCCTGGGCTGGCAGCAGGGTGCGGTGCTGGCGCTCTACCTGCACGGCCTGTTCGAGAACCCGGCGGTGGTGCAGGCCCTGTTCGGCCGCCGCCCGCCCGCCCTGGACGCGGTGTTCGACCGGCTGGCCGACACGGTGGACGCCGCCTTCGCGCCCGGGGCGTTGATGTCCTTGCTGCAGCCCTGAGGGCCGCGCCCGGGCTCAGTCGGTCTTGAGCCCGCGCCCGGTGTCGCAGACCGCGCGCACGCTGCAGGCGCTGCACTGCGGCGCACGCGCCGTGCACACATAGCGGCCATGCAGGATCAGCCAGTGGTGGCCATCAAGCTGGTAGGCCGCCGGCACGCGTTTCTCCAGTTGTGCCTCCACCGCGGGCGGTGTCTTGCCCGGGGCCAGCCCGCTGCGGTTGGCCACCCGGAACACATGCGTGTCCACCGGGTGGGTGGGCGCGCCAAAGGCCACGTTGAGCAGCACATTGGCGGTCTTGCGGCCCACGCCGGGCAGGGCCTGCAGAGCGTCGCGGCTGCGTGGCACCTGACCGCCATGCTGGTCGACCAGGATGCGGCAGGTCTGGATCAGGTGCCTGGCCTTGTTGCGGTACAGGCCGATGGTCTTGATGGCGTCGGCCAGCGCCGGCTCGCCCAGCGCCAGCAGTTGCAGCGGCGTGTTGGCCACCGGGAATAGGCGCCGGGTGGCCTTGTTGACGCTGACATCGGTGGCCTGGGCCGACAGCAGCACCGCGGCCAGCAGTTCGAACACCGTGGTGTATTCCAGCTCGCTGGCCGGCTGCGGGTTGGCCGCGGCCAGGGTGGCGAAGAAGGTCTCGATGTCGGCGCGCTTCATCGAGCCCCCAGGGCAGCGCGGCGGCGCCACAGCGGCAGCACCTGCACCGCCAGGATGCAGCCCAGGATCAGCGCGCAGCCGGCCAGGCCCAGGGCAGTCAGCCGGTCGCCCATCAGCCAGGCGCCGAACAGCGCGGCGAACACCGTCTCGGACGACAGGATGATGGCGGCGTCGGCCGGGTGGGCAAAGCGCTGGCCCACCACCTGCAAGGTGAAGCCCACGCCCACCGACAGGATGCCGGTGTAGAGGATGGCGCCGGCGGCGCTGCGCAGGCCGGCGGCGCTGACGCTCTCGGCGGCCGCGCCCAGCGCGCAGGCGATCACCGCGCAGACCGCGAACTGCCCGCAGGCCAGGATGTAGGCGCCGCGCAGCCGGTTGGCCACCTGGCCCACCAGCAGCACATGCACCGCCCAGGGCAGGGCGCTGAGCAGCACCCACCAGTCGCCGGCTGACAGGGCGGTGAGCGACGCACCGGTCAGCATCCACACCCCCACCACGCTGCCCGCTGCCGCCGGCCAGACGCTCCAGTGCGGCAGCTGGCGCTGGAAGACCCAGGCCAGCAGCGGCACCAGCGGCACGTACAACGCGGTCAGGAAGCCGGCATGGGTGACGCTGGTGGTCATTAGACCGATCTGCTGCATCACCACCCCGGTGCACAGCAGGCCACCCAGCAGCCCTACCCAGCGCGCCTCGGCGCGGCCTGGCGCATGGCCGGCGGCGCTCAGCTGCTGCCACTCGCGCCAGGCCAGCGGCAGCACCACCAGCGCGCCCAGCACGAAGCGGATGCCGGTGAAGGTGAGCGGGCCGACGCCGGCCATGCCCAGCGACTGGCCGACAAAGGCCGAGCCCCAGATCAGTGCGGCCAGCAGCAGCAGGCCGTTGGCGCGCAGGCGCGACATCGCTGGGGTGCGCACGGTCAGCCAGCGTCGCGCGCCGTCTGGCGGGCCCGGGCGCGTGCCAGAGCGGCCTCAACCACCGCGCGCTTGCGCTCCAGCAGCGCCGGGTCGGTGTGCAGGCTGTGGGCCGGCAGATCGGCCAGCTTGGTCGCTGCCTTGGCGGCCAGGCGTGCGTCGTTCTCGGCGGCCAGGCGCTGGCTGCGGGCTTGACGGCTCTGGTAGCGCTGGCGCGCGGCGGCGGCTTGTTCAGCCGACCAGGCAGCCCAGCCGGTGTAGGGCGCGGTCACCGGCAGCAGGGCGATACAGTCCACCGGGCAGGCCGGCACGCACAAGGCGCAGCCGGTGCACTGGTCGTCGATCACCGTGTGCATGCGTTTGGGTGCGCCCAGGATGCAATCCACCGGGCAGGCCTTGATGCACAGGGTGCAACCGATGCAGTGCGCCTCGTCGATCAGCGCCAGCAGGCGCGGCGCTTCGGGGCCACAGTCCGGGTCCAGCGGCAGGGCCGGCCGGCCCGTCAACGCTGCCAGCCGGGCGATGCCCTCGGCGCCGCCCGGCGGGCAGCGGTTGAGTGCCGCCGCGCCGCTGGCCACGGCCTCGGCATAGGCCCGGCAATCGGGATAGCCGCAGCGGGTGCACTGGGTCTGTGGCAAGGCCGCATCGACGCGGTCGGCCAGGCCCGGGGCGGGCAGGGCAGCGGCGAGGGGCAGGGGCGCGGTGAAACTCACCGCCCGGATTATCCCTTGCGGGCTGCGGCCGGCTTGCGCGCCGGCCTTTTGACAACGGCGCTGGCCTTGGGTGCAGCCTGCACCTGCAGCGCCGCCTCGGCGATCAGGTCGTGGGCACTGTGGTTGGCTGCGGCCGGGTTGTTGCGGGCGATGAAATCCCGCACCTCAGGGTAGACCTTTTCGCGCCAGCGTCGGCCCGAGAAAATGCCGTAGTGGCCGGCACCCTCCACGTCGTAGTGGAACTGGCGGTGCTTGGGGATGCCGGTGCACAGGCCGTGGGCGGCCTTGGTCTGGCCGGCGCCCGAGATGTCGTCGAGCTCGCCCTCCACCGTCAGCAGGGCGCTGCTGGTGATGTCCTGCGGCCGCACGTGGGTGCCGTCGACCACCCAGGTGCCATTGACCAGCGCAAAATCCTGGAACACGGTCTTGATGGTTTCCAGGTAGTACTCGGCCGGCATGTCCAGCACCGCGTTGTACTCATCGTAGAACTGGCGGTGGCTCTCGGCCGAGCTGTCGTCGCCGCGGATCAGGTCGAGGAAGTAGTCGTAGTGCGAGCTGAGGTGGCGGTCCGGGTTCATCGCCACGAAGCCGGTGTGCTGCAGAAAGCCCGGGTAGACGCGCCGTCCGACGCCGGCAAAGTTGGCCGGCACGCGGTAGATCACGTTGTTCTCGAACCACTCGTAGCGCTTGTTGGTGGCCAGGTTGTTCACCGCCGTGGGCGACAGGCGGGCATCGATCGGGCCGCCCATCATGGTCAAGGTGCGCGGCGTGAATTCGCCGTGGGTGGCCATCAGCGAGACGGCGGCCAGCACCGGCACCGTGGGCTGGCAGACCGACATCACGTTCACCTCAGGGCCGACATGGCGGATGAACTCCTGCACATAGGCCACGTAGTCATTGAGGTGGAAGGGGCCCTCGGACAGCGGCACGGTGCGGGCGTCGGTCCAGTCGGTGATCAGCACCTTGTGGTCGCGCAGCAGCACCTTGACGGTGTCGCGCAGCAGCGTGCTGTGGTGGCCCGACAGGGGCGCCACCACCAGCACCGTCGGCTGGGTCTTCATCTTCTCCAGCACCGCCGGGTTGTCGGTGAAGCGCTTGAAGCGCAGCAGGCGGCAGAAGGGCTTGGTGATCGGCACCTGCTCCTGCACCGCCACCTCGACGCCGTCCACCTCGACGCTGCGGATGTCGAACTGGGGTTTCTCGTAGTCCTTGGCCAGGCGGTGCATCAGGTCCAGGCCGGCCGACACGCGCTGGGCCATGGGCAACTGGGTGAAGGGTGACAGCGGGTGGTTGTAGAGCTTGGCCGATGCGCTGGCGAACTCGGAGAACGGCGCCATCAGCGCGCGTTGGGTCTCATACAGTTGGTAAAGCATCGAGGTGGGCTCCGAAGGTGGTGGGGCATCCTTACCCCGATTGCCATCATGTGCCGGCCCGACTGAACCGGCGCTGACATGAGGCACAAAAATTTGTGCAGTGCAGCAATTATCAATCAGTTTACTGAATATTGCACGCGAACTGCACAAACCTTCCCTGGAGAAACACGTAGAACCGGGTGCAGATGTGCCCCGGGATGGCACTCAGCCGGCAATCACCCGGGCCATGGCGTCGACCACATAGTCGATGTTGCGGGTGTTCAGCGCGGCCACGCAGATGCGGCCCGAGTCCACGCCATAGACGCCGAACTCATTGCGCAGGCGTTCCATCTGCGCCTTGCTCAGGCCGGAGTAGCTGAACATGCCGCGCTGGCGCGTGATGAAGGAGAAATCCTGCTGCACCCCGGCGGCCTGCAGGCGGGCGCTGAGTTTGTCCAGCAGCAGGCTGCGCATCTGCTGGATGCGCAGGCGCATGCCGGCCAGCTCTGCTTCCCACTGGGCGCGCAGCGCCGGGGTGTCGAGCACCGTGGCCACCACCTGCGCGCCATGGGTAGGCGGGTTGCTGTAGTTGGTGCGGATGGTGATCTTGAGCTGCGACAGCACCCGCGCGCACTCGTCGGCGCTGCCGCAGACCACGCTGAGCGCGCCCACCCGCTCGCCGTAGAGCGAGAAGCTCTTGGAAAACGAGGTGGCGACGAAGAAATCGATGCCGGCGGCGATGAACTGGCGCACCACCGCGCCGTCCTCGGCGATGCCGTCGCCAAAGCCCTGGTAGGCCAGGTCGAGAAAGGGCACCAGCCCGCGCGACTGGACCGCCGCGATCACCCGCGCCCAGGCGGCCGGGGGGATGTCGTAGCCGGTCGGGTTGTGGCAGCAGGCATGCAGCACCACGATGCTGCCGGCTGCGGCGGCCTGCAGATCGGCCAGCATCGCGTCGACCTTCACACCCCGGGCCTCGGCGTCGTAGTAGGCATAACTGCTCACCGGGAAGCCAGCATGGCTGAACAGCGCGCGGTGGTTCTCCCAGCTCGGGTCGCTGATCAGCACCTGGGCCCCGGGCTTGATCTTCTTGAGGAAATCGGCGCCCACTTTCAGCCCGCCTGTGCCGCCCAGGGCCTGCACCGTAGCCACCCGGCCGGCCGCCAGCAGCGGGCTGTCGGCGCCGAAGACCAGGCGCTGCACCGCCTTGTCATAGGCCACGATGCCATCGATCGGCAGGTAGCCGCGCGGCTTGTGGGCATCGTTGAGCTGCTGCTCGGCCGCCTGCACGCAGGCCAGCAGCGGCAGTTTGCCGGCTTCGTCGAAATACACGCCCACCCCCAGGTTGACCTTGGCCGGGTTGGGGTCGGCGTTGAACTGCTCGTTCAGGCCCAGGATCGGGTCACGCGGGGCCATTTCGACGGTGGCAAATAGCGACATGGGAGAGGTGTCCTGAAAAGGGCGGCGGCCCTGCCTGGGGCAGCGCCAACCGGGGTTGGGCGGATCTGGCGCCAGCAGACCGGGCCGGCCTGCGCTACCCTGTCGGGTTGCCTGCCGGCCCGACAGTAGCGGGCGCAAACCATGGATTTTAGGGCCTGCGTGCCCTGTTTTAAGGGATTCCCCGATGCCGGATCTGAGCGCCTTGCCCGCTGCCGTAGCCCATCAACTGGCCCTGGACGCCGCCAATGAAGCGGCCCGGCCCGGCGCCGGCGAGGGCGTGTTTGTCAGCTTCCCGGATTCGCCCTTCCAGCTCTACCAGCCCTACCCGCCGGCCGGCGACCAGCCCGAGGCGATCGATCTGCTGGTCGAGGGTGTGGGCGACGGCCTGGCCTACCAGACCCTGCTGGGCGTCACCGGCTCGGGCAAGACCTTCACCATGGCCAATGTGATCGCCCGGCTGGGCCGGCCGGCCATCGTGTTCGCGCCCAACAAGACGCTTGCCGCGCAGCTGTATGCCGAGTTCCGCGAGTTCTTTCCGAAGAACGCGGTGGAGTACTTCGTCAGCTACTACGACTACTACCAGCCTGAGGCCTATGTGCCGCAGCGCGACCTGTTCATCGAGAAGGACAGCTCGATCAACGAGCACATCGAGCAGATGCGGCTGAGCGCCACCAAGAGTGTGCTGGAGCGGCGCGACACCGTGATCGTGGCCTCGGTCAGCGCGATCTATGGCATCGGCAAGCCCGAGGACTATTCGCAGATGCGCTTCATCGTGCGGGTGGGCGACAAGATCGGCCAGCGCGACGTCATCTCGCAGCTGATCCGCATGCAGTACAGCCGCAATGATGTGGATTTCACCCGCGGCTCATTCAGGGTGCGTGGCGACACCATCGATGTCTTTCCGGCCGAGCACAGCGAGCTGGCGGTGCGGCTGGAGCTGTTTGACGATGAGATCGAGGCCCTGAGCCTGCTGGACCCGCTGACCGGCAAGATCCGCCAGAAGGTGCCGCGTTTCACGGTCTACCCCAAGAGCCACTATGTGACCCCGCGCGAGCGGGTGCTGGCCGCGGTGGAGACCATCAAGATCGAGCTGCGCGAGCGGGTGGCCCAGTTTGTGGCGGGCGGCAAGCTGGTGGAGGCCCAGCGCATCGAGCAGCGCACCCGCTTCGACCTGGAGATGATGCAGGAAGTGGGCCACTGCAAGGGCATCGAGAACTACAGCCGGCACCTGTCGGGCGGCCGGCCGGGCGACCCGCCGGCCACGCTGGTGGACTACCTGCCGCCCGATGCACTGATGTTCTTCGACGAGAGCCATGTGCTGATCGGCCAGTTCGGCGGCATGTACAACGGCGACAAGGCGCGCAAGAGCACGCTGGTGGAATACGGCTTTCGCCTGCCCAGCGCGATGGACAACCGGCCGCTCAAGTTCGAAGAGTTCGAGGGCAAGATCCGCCAGACCATCTTCGTCTCGGCCACCCCGGCAGCCTACGAGCAGGAACATGCCGGTGCGGTGGTCGAGCAACTGGTGCGGCCCACCGGCCTGGTCGACCCGATGGTGGAGGTGCGCCCGGCCACCCACCAGGTGGACGATGTGCTGCAGGAGATCCGCGACCGGGTGGTGATCCATGAGCGGGTGCTGATCACCACCCTGACCAAGCGCATGGCCGAGCAGCTGACCGACTACCTCAGCGACAACGGCGTCAAGGTGCGCTACCTGCACAGCGACATCGACACGGTGGAGCGGGTGGAAATCCTGCGCGACCTGCGCTTGGGCCTGTTCGACGTGCTGGTGGGCATCAACCTGCTGCGCGAGGGCCTGGACATCCCCGAGGTCTCGCTGGTGGCCATCCTGGATGCCGACAAGGAGGGCTTTCTGCGCAGCGAGCGCAGCCTGATCCAGACCATTGGCCGGGCCGCGCGCAACCTGAACGGCCGCGCCATTCTCTATGCCGACAAGATGACCGAGTCGATGAAGCGGGCCATTGGCGAGACCGAGCGCCGGCGCGAGAAGCAGGTGGCCCACAACCTGGCCATGGGCATCACCCCGCGCAGCGTGGTCAAGGAGGTCAAGGAACTGATCGATGGCGTGATCAGCGCCCAGGACGACAAGAGCAAGCTGCGCGGCCTGGTGGAGCAGGCCGAGGTTGAGGCGATGAGCGAGAAAGACCTGTCCAAGCGCATGAAGCTGCTGGAAAAGCAGATGCTCGACCACGCCAAGAACCTGGAGTTCGAGAAGGCCGCCCGGGTGCGCGACCAGCTTGCGCAACTGCGCGAGCAAGCCTTCGGGGCGGGCGGGCACGACAGCAATGTGGTGCCGTTGGTGGCGGGCGCCGGGCCGGCGAAATGAGCGTCAACCGCGAAAGATCTTCACCGACTCCGACACCAGCGCGGCCTGGCCGTTGAGCGAGCTGGCGGCGGCGGCCAGTTCTTCCACCATCGCGGCGTTTTGCTGGGTCAGGCTGTCGAGTTCGGCCACCGAGCCGTTGACCTGCACCACGCCGGCCGATTGCTCGCCCGTGGCGGCGCTGATCTCGGTGATCAGCGCGTGCACCCGCTGCACCGCCGCCTGGGTCTGGCGGGTGGTCTCGCCGGTGGTCTCGGCCAGGCGGCTGCCGGCGTCGACCTTGGCCGACGAATCCTCGATCAGCACCTTGATTTCCCGCGCGGCGGTGCTGGTGCGCTGGGCCAGCGCCCGCACCTCGGACGCCACCACCGCAAAGCCGCGCCCGGCGTCGCCGGCACGCGCGGCTTCCACCGCCGCGTTCAGGGCCAGGATATTGGTCTGGAAGGAGATGCCCTCGATCACCCCGATGATTTCGGCGATGCGGCCCGAGCTCTGGCGGATCTCGCCCATGCGCTCGGCCACCGTGCGGGCCGCCACGCCACTGCGCTCGGCCACGGCCGAGGCCTCGCCGGCCAGGCTGGCGGCGGTCTGGGCGGTCTCGGCGGTCTGGCGGATGGTGCCGGTGATCTGCTCCATCGCCGACGCGGTCTGCTGCAGGTTACTGGCCTGGGATTCGGTGCGGGTGCCCAGGTCGTGGTTGCCCTTGGCGATCTCGGCCGAGGCCAGCGTGATGCCTTCCATCTCGCGCCGCACATCGCCCACCACCGCTTGCAGGTTGACATTGAGCTGGGTGATGGCGCGCGCCAGCTGGCCCACTTCGTCATTGCGCTCGGCCGTCATGGTCTGCGACAGGTCACCGGCCGACATGCGCCTGGCCACCCGGATGGCCTGCTGCAAGGGCGCCAGGACCTGCTGGCGGATCCAGCCGGCCAGGCCCAGCCCCAGGCCTACGCTCAGGGCCAGCGCCGGCCAGGGGCCCAGCCCGACCCAGGGCCCCGAGGCCATGGCCACTGCCGAGCTGCCGCCCACCACCGCCAGCGCGATGCGGGCGCCCAGCCCCGGGTGCAGCCAGCGCCGGGCCGCTGCCATCGGCCCGCTGACCTGGAGGTCGCCTTTGGTCAAGGTATGCACCAGCGTGCCGCGCCCGGCCTCGTCGCGCATCTGCCGGTAAAGGGCCTCGGCGGCGGCCACTTCGTTGCGGGTGGGGGTGGTGCGCACTGACATATAGCCGGCCACCCGGCCGCCCTCCCGCACCGGCGTGACGTTGGCCCGCACCCAGTAGTGGTCGCCGTTCTTGCGCCGGTTCTTGACCAGCGCGGTCCAGGGCTCGTTGGCCCTGAGCGTGGCCCACATGTCGCGAAATGCCTCGGCCGGCATGTCGGGGTGACGCACCTGGTTGTGCGGCTGACCAATCAACTCGGCGCGCTCGTAGCCGCTGACCTCCACGAAGGCCGGGTTGCAATAGGTAATGCGGCTCTGCAGGTCGGTGGTCGACACCAGGGTGGTGCCGGCCGGCAGCACATATTCTTGTTGCGTGACAGGCCCGTTGTTGCGCATGGTGGCTCTCGTTGGGGGGGCGAATTCAAAGTCGGCGTGGCGCCCGGGCTCGTGTCCCGG
>JANNZD010000372.1:0-2194 GCA_031410435.1 Betaproteobacteria bacterium
CCGCCGCTGTCTTCAACCCGATGACTGCGAGTCTGTGAAAACAAGGTATACTTTTAGCTTCAGTCGCGGGGTGGAGCAGCCTGGTAGCTCGTTGGGCTCATAACCCAAAGGTCGCAAGTTCAAATCTTGCCCCCGCAACCATAGATTCTCGAACAAAAACAACAACTTATAGAATTGGCAAACGCCGACCCAGTGGTCGGCGTTTTGCTTTGTGCCCATCCTGTGCCCATTTCGTGCCCAGGCCGTGCCCAGCGAATTTTCTGGGACGGGCGAAATGACCGTTGGGCTTCGTGCCCTGGGGCGATCGATGACTTTCGATCGGGGTTTGCGCTGACCATTGGGTCACATAGGCCCTTGCGCCTGCCGTTTGGCATGCTGTGCCCAGCCCTTGGCGCCGTGCCCAAACCGTGGGCGCAGGCCCTTGACGAGTCGGATCGAAGGCGCGCGGCATCGCGACCTCCCGTCTTGTTCTCGTCGCATTTTGTCGATCGACCGATCGACCCATGGACAACACGAACCGAGCTGCACCACGCGTCCGACCGTTCGCACGAGCACCCACGGTGCGCGACTTGACAGAGCTTTCGGTCGCTGATGCCCGAGAGATCGATGCCCCGCTGCCCGGCACCTTGACGACGAAGCTTGCGATTCGAGACTGACCTTGTCCCGCAAGCACGCGGGCAGACAAGGAGCCTCATGCAATCCGAACTGCTGACGACCGATGAGCTGTCGGCGCGCATCAAGTACGACGTGCGCACCATCCGCGAACGTCTGAAGGACAGTGTCCTGCTCGAGGGGGTTCACTACATCCGCCCCTTCGGTGGCCGCAAGATCTTGTTCGTCTGGGATCAAATCGCCGTCGACATGGTCAAGCCCTCGGCCACCAGCGTGACTGGCATCCCTATGGCCAATGGCGGGGTGCTCCATGGGTAGCGTTCGATCACGCCAGGACAACGGCCTGTTGTTCTTCGACTTCCGTGTCTCGGGTCGCCGATGCCGCGAGCAAACGTTGCTGCCCGACACGCCGGCCAATCGCAAGAAGCTGGAGAAGGCGCTCGCGCGAATCGAGGCCGACGTCGAGGCTGGCACCTTCGACTACGCGACAACTTTTCCGGCGAGTCGTGCCGCGACCAATGAGCAACGCTTCCCGGGCAGCAAGCGCAGCGTGATGACCATACCGCCCGGCCAGGACGGGGCACTCGGCTCCCTGCCATTGCACGCACTGGTGGAACTGGTGGCCGACACCCCCGCCTTCCGCACCTTCGCCGACGACTGGCTGACCAACCACGCCGTCGAATGGCGCCGCTCGCATGTTCGGGTGCTGCGCTCCACCATCGACGGCCATCTGGTGCCGCACTTCGGCGATAAGCCCATCGGCCAGATCTGCAAGGCCGACATCCTGGCCTTTCGCAATAAGCTGGCCGAGGTACCGGGCCGTGCGGCCAAGGGCCTGTCGGCCAAGCGCATCAATGGCATCCTGGCGCCACTGCGACAGATGCTGGCCGAGGCGGCCGAGCTTTACGGCTTCACCTCGCCGGCGGTCAACATCAAGCCGCTTCGGGTACGCAAGACCGATGTGCAGCCCTTCACCCTGGCCGAGGTGCAGACCTTGATCGGCAAGGTGCGCGCCGACTACCGCAGCTACTTCATCACTCGCTTCTTCACCGGCATGCGCACGGGCGAGGTCCACGGCCTGAAGTGGAAGTACGTGGATTTCGAGCACCGGCTGATCCTGGTGCGCGAGACCTTCGTGCTGGGCGAGGACGAGTACACCAAGACCGACAGCTCGCAGCGCGACATCCAGATGAGCCAGGTGGTGTTCGAGGCGCTGCGCCAGCAGCATGCGGCCACCGGCCAGATCAGCGCCTACGTGTTCTGCAACCGGGCCGGCGAGCCGCTGGACAACAAGAACTTCAGCGACCGGGTCTGGTACCAGCTGCTGCGCCACCTGGCGCTGCCGCCCCGCCGCCCGTACCAGATGCGCCACACGGCAGCCACGCTGTGGCTGGCCTCGGGCGAAGCGCCGGAGTGGATCGCACGACAGCTGGGCCATGCCAACACCGAGATGCTGTTCAAGGTGTACAGCCGCTACGTGCCCAACCTGACCCGGCGCGATGGCTCGGCCATCGACCGGTTGCTGGCCTCGCGTTTTGCCGGCATCAGCGAGGTGGAGCCCGTGGCGCCGCAACTGCCGGCT
>JANNZD010000373.1:0-5542 GCA_031410435.1 Betaproteobacteria bacterium
GGCCAGCTGGTAAGCGGCTCGAGCAGGAGATATCACAATGAGCATGAGTGATCCCATCGCCGACATGCTGACGCGCATTCGCAATGCGCAGTTGGTGCAGAAGGCGGTCGTCTCGATGCCTTCGTCGAAGGTCAAAGTCGCCATTGCCCAAGTCCTCAAGGACGAAGGCTATATCGACGGTTTCAGGGTCAAGGCCGAGGGCGCGAAGAGCGAGCTTGAGGTGGCCTTGAAGTACTACGCCGGCAAGCCGGTGATTGAGCGCATCGAGCGCGTCAGTCGCCCCGGCCTGCGGGTGTACAAGGGCCGCGACGCGATTCCGCAGGTTATGAATGGCCTGGGCGTGGCGATTGTCACCACCCCCAAGGGTGTGATGACTGATCGCAAGGCACGCCAGACCGGGCTCGGTGGCGAAGTGCTTTGCTACGTGGCCTGACCGGCGAAGGAGAGACAAGAATGTCCCGCGTTGGAAAAATGCCGATCACCGTCCCGCAAGGTGTGGACGTGCAGATCACAGCCGACCAGATTACCGTCAAGGGCGCCATGGGCACCCTGGTGCGTGCGGTCAACGCGCTGGTCAAGGTGCAAAAAGAGGGCGCAGTGGTGACCTTGGCTCCGGCCAATGACAGCGTTGCCGCCAATGCCATGAGCGGCACCATGCGTGCGCTAATCAACAACATGGTCAACGGGGTGAGCAAGGGCTTCGAGAAGAAGCTGACCCTGGTGGGCGTGGGCTTCCGGGCCCAGGCTGCCGGGTCCAAGCTCAACCTGCAGATCGGGTTCTCGCACCCGGTGGTCAAGGACATGCCGGCTGGCGTGACCGTGGCCTGCGCGACCCAGACCGAAATCCTGATCAAGGGCGCCGACCGCCAGGCCGTTGGCCAGGTCGCCGCTGAAGTGCGTGCCATCCGCCCGCCCGAGCCCTACAAGGGCAAGGGCATCCGTTATGCGGACGAGCGTGTGGTGCTCAAGGAAACGAAGAAGAAGTGAGGAGCTGAACATGCTGACCAAGAAAGAACAGCGCCTGCGTCGCTCCCGCCAGACCCGCACGCGCATCGCCAACCAAGGTGCGGTGCGTTTGTCGGTGTTCCGCTCCAACCTGCACATCTACGCCAACGTCATTTCTGGCGACGGCCAAAGCGTGCTGGCTTCGGCCTCTACTGCCGAGAAGGAAGTGCGCGAGCAGCTGGGCAAGGACAAGGGTGGCAACACTTCCGCTGCTGCGCTGGTGGGTAAGCGCATTGCCGAAAGAGCACGTGCCGCCGGTATCGAGAAGGTCGCGTTCGACCGCTCGGGTTTCGCCTACCATGGCCGCGTCAAGGCGCTGGCCGAGGCTGCACGCGAAGCCGGCCTGCAGTTCTGAGCGCGCGCTTCACAAAGTACAGGACTAAAGCAACATGGCAAAGTTTCAACCCCGCGCCCAGACCGAAGCCAACGACGACGGCCTGAAGGAAAAGATGATCGCGGTCAACCGCGTCACCAAGGTCGTCAAGGGTGGCCGCACATTGAGCTTCGCGGCGCTGACCGTGGTTGGCGATGGCGACGGCCGCATCGGCATGGGCAAAGGCAAAGCCAAGGAAGTGCCGGTGTCGGTGCAGAAGGCCATGGACGATGCCCGTCGCGGCCTGTTCAAGGTGCAGCTGCGCAACGGTACCGTGCACCACAATGTGCGCGGCGCCCACGGTGCTGCCAAGGTGCTGCTGGCGCCTGCGCCAGCCGGCACCGGCATCATTGCCGGCGGCCCGATGCGCGCGGTGTTCGAAGTGATGGGTGTCACCGATATCGTGGCCAAGAGCCTCGGGTCGAGCAACCCGTACAACATGGTGCGCGCCACGCTGGACGCGTTGAGGCGATCGACCACCGCTGCTGAAGTGGCGGCCAAGCGCGGCAAGACCGTTGAAGACATCTTCAACTGATCGGTCACTGGCCACAAACGCTACGGAGAATTGCCATGTCGGACACGACTACTGAAAAGAAGACGCTCAAGGTCAAGCTCGTCAAGAGCCCGATCGGGTGCAAGCAGTCGCATCGCGCCACCGTTCGTGGCCTGGGGCTGCGCGGTGTGAACAGCGAGCGCGTGCTGGAAGACACCCCGGCCGTGCGCGGCATGATCAACAAGATCTCCTACTTGGTGCTGGTGCTTTAAAGCTCCGTATCGGTCGAGATCTGTCGCTAGGACTTCAACATGCTACTCAACACCATCAAGCCGGCCACCGGCGCCAAGCATGCCAAGCGCCGTGTCGGCCGTGGTATCGGCTCAGGCCTGGGCAAGACCGCCGGGCGTGGCCACAAGGGCCAAAAATCGCGTGCCGGCGGCTACCACAAGGTGGGTTTCGAAGGCGGCCAGATGCCCCTGCAGCGGCGCCTGCCCAAGCGCGGCTTCAAGTCCCACAACCTCAAGTTCAATGGCGAGATCACGCTGGCCGATCTTGAGCGGCTCGGCCATGACGAGGTCGACCTGGTGATGCTGAAGTCGGCCGGCCTGGTAGGCCAGCTGGTTAGGAACGTCAAGGTGATCAAGAGCGGTGAACTGGCGCGCAAGGTCAGCCTCAAGGGGATCGGCGCCACCGCTGGCGCCAAGGCCGCCATCGAGGCCGCTGGCGGCGCCCTGGTCTGACAAGCAGCGGCGCAGGGTAGACAGTTTTGGCAACTTCGGCAAACCAGCTGGCCAAGAGCGGCAAGTTCGGCGACCTGCGTCGCCGGCTGGTGTTCCTGTTGCTGGCGCTGGTGGTGTACCGCCTGGGTGCCCATATTCCGGTACCCGGGATCGACCCGGGCCAGTTGCAGCAGCTGTTCAAGGGCCAGCAGGGCGGCATCCTGAACCTGTTCAACATGTTCTCGGGCGGCGCCTTGTCGCGCTTCACAGTCTTCGCGTTGGGCATCATGCCCTACATCTCGGCGTCGATCATCATGCAGCTGATGAGCTATGTGGTGCCTACGCTGGAGGCCTTGAAGAAGGAGGGTGAATCGGGCCGTCGCAAGATCACCCAGTACACCCGCTATGGCACCCTGGGGCTGGCCCTGTTCCAGAGCCTGGGCATTGCCCTCGCGCTGGAAGGCTCGGCGGGCCTGGTGCTGGTGCCGGGCTTTGGTTTTCGGATGACCACGGTGGTCAGCCTGACCGCAGGCACCATGTTCCTGATGTGGTTGGGTGAGCAGATCACCGAGCGCGGCTTGGGCAACGGGATTTCGATCCTGATCTTCGGCGGCATCGCTGCCGGGCTGCCAGGCGCCATCGGGGGTTTGTTCGAGTTGATCCGCACCGGCGCTATGAGCATACCGGCAGCGATCTTTATCCTGGCGCTGATTGTCTTCGTCACCTTCGCGGTGGTGTTTGTCGAGCGCGGCCAACGCAAGATCCTGGTCAATTACGCCAAGCGCCAAGTGGGCAACAAGGTGTACGGTGGGCAATCGTCGCACCTGCCCCTGAAGCTGAACATGTCAGGCGTGATCCCGCCGATCTTTGCGTCTTCCATCATCCTGTTACCGGCCACGGTGGTGGGCTGGTTCGCCACCGGTGAAGGCATGCGCTGGTTGAAGGACTTGTCCTCGGCGCTGTCGCCGGGCCAGCCGATCTATGTGCTGCTGTATGCGGCGATGATCGTGTTCTTCTGTTTTTTCTACACCGCCCTGGTGTTCAACAGCCGCGAGACGGCTGACAACCTGAAGAAGAGCGGCGCCTTCATCCCGGGCATCCGCCCGGGTGAACAGACGGCCAAGCATATCGACAAGATCTTGTCCCGGCTGACCCTGGCCGGTGCGATCTACATCACCGCAGTGTGCTTGCTGCCGGAGTTTCTGGTGTTGAAGTACAACGTGCCGTTCTATTTCGGTGGGACGTCGCTATTGATCATCGTGGTGGTCACCATGGATTTCTGGGCCCAGGTTCAGAGCTATGTGATGAGCCAACAGTATGAATCGCTATTGAAGAAAGCCAATTTCAAGGCGAGTTGAGCAAGTCGTCCAGGCTGCTCACAGCTTTGGCGTTTCATGAATTTGAGTCGCAGCCCGGCCCGGCAAAAGGGGTGGGGCTGCTAAAGGAGAAGACGATGAAAGTCGCTGCATCGGTCAAGAAGATGTGCCGCAATTGCAAGGTCATCCGCCGCAAGGGTGTGGTGCGCGTGATCTGCACCGACCCGCGTCACAAGCAGCGCCAGGGTTGATCCTGGGCGCCGCATCAAGCAGATAGAGGACCACCATGGCACGTATTGCAGGCATCAACATTCCGCCGCACAAGCACGCCGAGATCGGCTTGACGTCGATTTTCGGTATTGGCCGCACCACCGCACAGAAGATCTGCAGCACGGTGGGCATCGCCTACTCGAAGAAGATCAAGGACCTGACGGACGGTGATCTCGAGAAGATCCGCGACGAGGTCAACAAGATGACCATCGAGGGCGATCTGCGCCGCGAAATCTCGATGAACATCAAGCGGCTGATGGACCTGGGCTGCTACCGTGGCCTGCGCCATCGCCGTGGCCTGCCGATGCGCGGTCAGCGTACGCGTACCAATGCCCGCACCCGCAAGGGTCCGCGCAAGGGTGCTGCTGCGCTGAAGAAGTAAGCTCTGATACCTCGCACCTGATCGAGACACGATATGGCCAAAGCACCCGCCAACACCGCCGCGCGACGCGTCAGCAAGAAGATCCGCAAGAACATTGCGGATGGCATTGCGCACGTGCACGCGTCGTTCAACAACACCATCATCACCATCACCGACCGGCAGGGCGGCTCGCTCGCCTGGGCGTCGTCGGGCGGCCAGGGTTTCAAGGGTTCGCGCAAGTCCACGCCTTTCGCTGCCCAGGTGGCCGCCGAAGTCTGTGGCCGCGCCGCCCAGGAGCAGGGCATCAAGAACCTGGACGTGCGGATCAAGGGGCCTGGCCCGGGGCGCGAGTCATCGGTTCGTGCGCTGGCCGCGCTGGGCATCCGCATCAACTCGATCAGCGATGTCACGCCGGTGCCGCACAACGGTTGCCGTCCGCAGAAGCGGCGTCGCATCTGACCGTTGAGTACAAGGGGCGACAGCGCCTCTATAATCAAAGGTTTTCCGTCAGCCGGCGGGTGCTATGCATCTGCCGGCAATTTCATTGAGTGCCGGGCCCGCGCATCGCTTCGTTGCTGCGGCCCTCAAGACGCACACAAGCCCACCGTTTGAGCGCCAGCCCAGCTGCGCCAGACTCGCGCGACACCGCCTCGCGTCAGATCATCAATAAGGACGTACAACGTGGCACGTTATCTGGGACCCAAGGCCAAACTGGCCCGCCGAGAAGGCACCGATCTTTACCTCAAGAGTGCACGCAGGCCGATCGCCGACAAGTCGAAATTCGAGACCAAGCCGGGCCAGCACGGCCGTACTTCGGGCCAGCGCACCTCCGATTTCGGCTTGCAGCTGCGCGAGAAGCAAAAGGTCAAGCGCATGTATGGCGTGCTGGAGCGTCAGTTCCGCCGCTACTTCGCCGAGGCCGAGCGCCGCAAGGGCAACACCGGCGCCAACCTCTTGTTCATCCTGGAATCGCGGCTGGACAACGTGGTCTACCGCATGGGC
>JANNZD010000374.1:0-12272 GCA_031410435.1 Betaproteobacteria bacterium
GCTGCCGGCGCCGCCGCCGGCCAGCACCGCTTGCACGCTGTCTTCGGCTTGCTGACGCAGGGCCTCCAGCAGCGCCCGCTCGCGGCTGCCGGGCACCACCTCATGGACGATCTCGGTGCGGGCGGGCAGGTCGGCCAGCACTTCGGTCTTGGTACGCCGCAGCAGGAAGGGCGCCACCAGGCGACGCAGGCGGCGCCCGGCCTGGGCGTCGCCGTCGCGCTCTATCGGCCCGGCAAAGCGCTGGTTGAACTGCTCCAGGCTGCCCAGCAGGCCCGGGTTGGCAAAGGCCATGATCGACCACAGCTCGCCCAGGCGGTTTTCGATCGGCGTGCCGGTCAGCGCCAGCTTGTGGTCGGCGGCTAGCGCCTGGGCCGCCTTGGCGCGCCGGGTGCCGGGGTTCTTGATGGCCTGGGCTTCGTCCAGCACCACGCTGTGCCAGGCACGGCCGGCCAGGATGTCGCCGTCGATCTGCAGCAGGCCATAGCTGCACACCAGCACCTGGCCCGGCCCCAGCGCCATCACCTGGCGCCGCCGCGCGGCACTGCGGGCGCTTTCATCGAGCCCATCGGGCAAGAATTCGGCGGTTTCGTCATCGGCATCGGGCTGGGGCCCGCCGCTGCCGTACATCTGCAGCTGCAGGCCGGGTGCGAAGCGCAGGGCCTCGGCCAGCCAGTTGCCGCAGACCGAGGTGGGCGCCACCACCAGCGCCGCGCCGCCGGCCGCGCGCGCCACCAGCAGGCCCAGGGTCTGCAGGGTCTTGCCCAGGCCCATGTCGTCGGCCAGCACCGCGCCAAAGCCGCTCTCGGCCAGGCGCATCAGCCAGGCATAGCCGCTGGCCTGGTAGTCGCGCAGGTCGGCGGTCAGGCCCGGCGGCGGTGCATAGGCGCGCGACTGGGCGGCCTCCCAGGCCTGGCAGCGCTGCTGCCAGGCGCGGTCGCCACCGAGCGACGGGGTGCCGGCCTGGGCCGACCAGGCCATCGCCGCCAGCGCCGGCAGGCGCTGGGTCTTGCCCTGGGCCTGCACCACCGTGCCCAGGTCGGCCAGCTGCTGGCGCAGGGTGTCGGTCAGGGCCAGAAAGGCGCCGTCACCCAGTGCCACATAGCGGCTCTTGCCTTGTGCCAGCAGGGTCAGCAGCTGCTTCAGGCGCAAGACCTCGCCGCCGTCCACCGCCAGTTCGCCGTCGATTTCCAGCCAGTCGCCCTTGCTCTGCACCTTGAGCGTCACCTGGGCCGCAGCTACCGCCTGCACCCGCAGGGATTTGCCGCGGGGCCATTCGGCTACCAGGTGGTCGCCCAGCCGGCCCAGGGCCTCCACCACCGCCAGGGCCTGTTCGGGCTGGTCCAGCTGCCACTGGTGGGCACCGTCGTCCAGGTCGTCGGCCAGGTCCAGCAGGGCCTGCAGATGGCCGCGCTCGCCGGCCAGGTCGCGGCGGGTCGACAGGGTCAGGCCCTGGTGCACGGTGGTCAGGCGCTCACGGCCCTGGCCGGGGGCATGGCGCGGGCCGAAATCGCCGAAGGGCGCCGCCATCACGCGCAGCGCCAGGCCGTCGCTCTGGGGCGTCAGCTCGGCCCGCAGCAGGCTGGTGGCGGGCACCTCGGCGCCGGCGTCGGCATCGCTGGCGAGCTGGAAATGGGTGCCCAGCACCCGCAGCGCCGCGTCCATCTCGTCGCGCGCCGACACCGGCACCTGCCAGCCCTGGCTGACCAGCTCGGCCACCCGCAACTGGGCAAAGCTCACCCGCAGCAAGCGGGCCTGCTGGGGCCCGTCGCGCAGCAGCAGGATGGTCGGCTTGGCGGGGTCGCTGCGGATGAGGATGCGGCCGCCTGCCCAGTTCTCGTCGGGGTCCTCGTCATCGTCGTCGAACAGGTCTTCGGCGTCGGCCCGGGCCAGCGCCGCTTCATCCGGGCGGATCGGGTCGACCACCCGGAACTGCAGCATCTCGCCTCGGGTCAGCACCTCCAGCTGGGGCAGGGATTCGCTCACCTCCACAAACTGCAGGGGCGCGTCGGCCCAGGCGGCGTGCGGGTGGCGCACCAGGGCCTGTGCCGCCTGCACCGGGTCAATCACCAGCTTGCCGCCAAAGGGCAGCTTCTTGAGGGCGCGCAGCACGGCTGCGTCATGCGCGGGCAGATCACTGCGCTTGGCCAGGCCGGCCAGTGACGCCGGCTTGGGCTTGCCCAGGCCGCGCGCACCGGCCTTCTGCTCCAGCGGCGCCACCTTGCGTACCCGGCCCAAGGTGTCGGTGGTGATGATCCAGATCAGGCGGTCGGTCGCCCCGCCCGGCGCCGCACCGGCGGCGCTGCCGCCCAGCGGGCCGAGTGCCACGATCGCACCCAGGGCCTCGCGCCAGAGCGCGGCCGGCGCGCCGATGGGGAAGGGCAGCGCGGCCTCGTCAGGCCCGGGCGGGGTGCCCAGCAGCAGGGCTGCGGTGCGGCGGGTCATGCGCGCCAGCCAGGGCAGGCGCGCTTGCTCATAGCCCTCGGCCAGCTGCTTGGCATGCCCGGCCACCACGCCGGCGTGGGCCGGCTTGTGGCCCAGCCAGGCGGCCAGCAGGAAGTGGCTGAGCTGGTGCATGCCGTGCATGCGCCCGCCGTGCAGCGGCGCCAGCGCAAAGGCCCGGGCATTGCGCGGCGCGTCGCCCAGGCGCTGGTCGATGGCTTCCTGCCAGACGCCCCAGAAACTGTAGGCATCGGCATCGCGCTTGCCGGCCTCGCTGGCGGCGAATTTGCGCGCCTTGGTCCAGGCGGCGGGTTCGGACTGGCCGATCAAGGCCAGCAGGTAGAACCAGCTGGTGGGCGGGCTGAACAGCAGCTTGCGCTTGCCGGCCAGGGCGGCGGCCTCTTTCCAGGCCAGCTCGAAGGCGCTGATGCCCGAGGCATAGTGGCCTTCGGCAATCTCGGCGGCGGCGCGCAGGGCCTGGGCCTCGGGGTGGTCCAGGCCCAGCAGCACGCGGCGCAGCGCCGCCAGATCGCCGGCCAGCAGCAGGTGCTCTGCCAGGCGCAGGCGCAGCAGGTCGTGCAGCTGGTCGGCGCCGGCCAGGCTTTGCTGCAACAGCCAATCCCACACCGGCAAGGTGGTGTATTCCGTGTCCCCGCCCAGGTGATTGAGCAGGCTTTTGAGCAGGCGGTAGCGCAGCTCGGGGTCGATGCGCGCCCACAGGCGCTCATCGAAGGGCTGCAGCAAGGCCGCCGCCAGCAGGTTGGGATGCTCGGGCGCGACGCTGCGGCTGATCTTGCACAGCCGGTCAAAGGCGCCCGGCGTGCGGCCGGCATGCACCACCACCCGGATCGCCCCCACCATGGCCTCGTCGCCGAACATCTCCAGGTACCAGCTGTTGCCGAACTGGTGCAGCTGCTGCCAGGCCAGCCACCAGGCCTCGCAGGCGGTCTGGTCCAGCACCAGCTGGGCAAAGCGCGGCGCCGCCAGCCGATGCGGCACAAACCATTGGCCTTGGGCACTGCTGCTGGCCAGCCCGCCCTGGTGCAGGTCACCCAGCACGCGGCGCAGTTCGGGCCCGTGGAAGGCGCCGCCGCGGGCGGTGCGCCGGCTGCTGAGCAGTTCACCCAGCCGGCTGATGTTGATGGGCGCCTGCATGAAGCACAGCGCATCGAAGACAGTCTGGCGGTCGGGGGGCAGGGCGGAGATCGACGGCGAAGACGGGTCCATGGCGGCGCGGGCGCGGGAAAGGGCGGGTGGCCGGCCCTTGGGGTGCAGGCGCCGGTGCAGTTCGGCGTCAGGCGCCTGCGCTGCAGTGTAGGAGGCCGGCCCCTCTGCCCCCGAAGCCTCGCCCTCGATCCGGCCTTGCCGCCCGCAGGGTCAGTGCACCAGGGCAATCACCGGGCAGCAGTCGGGCTGGGTGACAGTGATGCAGATGCCGGCGCCCAGCAGGGCGGCCGCCAGAGTCAGCGCGGCAGCCCAGACGGCCCAGACCGGGCGCTGCGCCGAGGGGCGCTGGGCATTGAAGCGTGCGGCGGTGGGCAGCGAGGCTTGGGCGGTCATTTCGGCTACTCCTGGGGCGGGGCCGGCGGGCTTGTTCCGGCTTGGCTGCACTCTAGGCCTGTGGCCCAGCCCGGGTGAATCGATTCTGTACATCTGGCGCGTGACATATTCACGCCGGCCTGGCGCGCAGCCCTGCGGCGCAAGGGCCGGTCAGCGCACCGGCCGGTCCACTGCCAGCACCGGCACCGGCGCGGACTTGCCCTTGAACAGCACCTCGCCCAGCGCCTGCAGTGGCACCCGCCCGGCCAACGCGGCGGCGGTGCCGCCGCACAGCAGGATGGGCTGGCCGGCCTGCTTGGTGTGGGCCTCCAGCCGGGCCGCCAGGTTGACGGTGTCGCCGATGCAGGTGTAGGTGGCGCGGGCCTGGGTGCCGGTGTAACCGGCGATCACCTCGCCGCTGGCGATGCCGATGCCGATGGCCAGTTCCGGCTTGGCTTCGGCCTGGCGCTCGGCATTCAGCAGCTCGATCATCTCGATCATGTCCTGGGCCGCGCGCACCGCGGCCAGCGGGGCATCGTCGAGTGCGCGGGGTGCGCCGAAGATCGCCATCAGGCCGTCGCCGATCATCTGGTTGACCACCCCGCCCTGGGCCGTGATGGCCTCGAACATCAGCGTGTAGTAGGTGTTGAGCAGCTCGATGGTCTCCTCGGGCGGCTGTGCTTCCACCAGTGCGGTGAAGCCGCGGATGTCGCTGAACATCACGGTGGCCTGCACCCGGCGCCCGCCCAGCGCAAAGCCCGACTGCATCAGGTCGGCCGCCACCTCGGACGTGGCAAAGCGCCGGATCAGCGCCTGGGCCTGGTCGCGCAGGCGCTTTTTCTCCAGGCTGGAGTCGATGCGGGCACGCAGCAGCACCGGGTTCACCGGCTTGTGCAGGTAGTCGTCGGCACCCAGCTCGATGCAGCGCACCACATGGGCCACGCCTTCGAGCGAGGACGTGACGATGACCGGCACCTCGCGCAGCGCCGGGTCGTCGGCCAGCAGGGCCAGCACGCCGAAGCCGTCCAACTCGGGCATCTCGATGTCGAGCAGCATCAGGTCGAAGGGCTCGCTGCGCAGCAGCGCCAGCGCGCGCCGGCCGTTTTCGGCCAGCGCCACCCGGTGGCCCTGCAGTTCGAGGGTGCGCGACAGCAGCAGGCGGTTGACCTTGTTGTCGTCGACCACCAGCAGGCGGGCGCCTGGCCCGTTCGGCCGAGTGCGCGCCTCAGCCACGGGCCAGCGCCTGCAGGGCGGCCAGGGCTTCGTGGCAGCGGGCGTCCAGTGCATCGAGCGGTGCGGCGTCGGCAGGTAGGCCCTGCAGTTCGAGCATGCGCGCCGCCTCGGCCAGGCCCAGTGCGCCGAAGGTCTGGGCATTGGCCTTGAGCGAATGCGCCGCACGGCGGAAGCGGTCGGCCGCGCCAGCCGCCCAGGCGGCGCGCAGTTCGGCCTGCATGCCGGGCGCTTCGGCCACCAGGGTGTCCACCAGCTCGATCACGAAATCGCTGCCGGTGTTGCCTTGCAGCTCGGTGAAGATGGTCAGGTCGACAACGGGGTTCATCTCAGGCATCCAGGCGGGCAGTGGTCTTGTTCAGGGCGTCGACCAGCGCATCGACGCGGATCGGTTTGGTCACATAGTCGTCCATGCCGGCGGCCAGGCAGGCCTCGCGGTCGCCCTGCATGGCGTTGGCGGTCATCGCCACGATGCGCGGGCGCTGTCCCGCAGGCCATTGCGCGGTGATGCGGCGCGAAGCCTCCAGGCCGTCCATCTCGGGCATCTGCACGTCCATCAGCAGCAGGTCGTAGGGCTGGCGCGCGCAGCACTCGATGGCCTCGATGCCGTTGCTCGCCACATCGGCCCGGTAGCCCATCTGCTGCAGCAGGCGCAGCGCCAGCTTCTGGTTGACCACGTTGTCCTCGGCCAGCAGGATGCGCAGCGGGCGGCGGGCCGCCATCTGGGCAGCCACGCCGGGCTTGGCAGGCCTGGCCGCGACGGGTTCCTGGGCGTCATGGCCGAGCAGCCCGATCAGGGTGTCGAACAGCGCACTCTGGTGCAGCGGCTTGGCCAGTGTGGCGGCAAACAGGCTGTCTGCCGCCTCCTTGCGGCCCAGCGAACTGAACAGCACCAGCGGCAGGCGCTGGCCTGCCGCGCGGATGCGGCCGGCCAGCGTGCTGCCGTCCATGCCGGGCATGTGCATGTCGATGATGGCCAGGTCGAAGGGCTCGCGCTGCAGCAGGCCCAGCACCTCATCGGGCGATCCGGTGTCCTGGGCCAGCAGGCCCCATTTGGCAGACTGCAAGGCCAGGATGCGGCGGTTGGTGGCGTTGTCGTCCACCACCAGGATGCGCTTGCCCTTGAGCGCCACCTGTTCGCCGACGAAGCTGCGCTTGGTGCCTGCGGGCAGTTCGGCCGCCGGCGCCTGGATGGTGAAGTGGAAAGTGCAGCCCGTGCCCGGGCCGGCGCTGTCCACGCCCATCGTGCCGCCCATCAGCTCGGCCAGCAGCTTGCTGATGGCCAGTCCCAGCCCGGTACCGCCGTATTTGCGGGTGGTGCTGCTGTCGGCCTGGCTGAACTTCTGGAACAGCCGGCCCTTGCCTGCTTCGCTCAGGCCGATGCCGGTGTCGCGCACGCTGAAGTGCAGCAGGCGGCCAGGCTCGGTCTGCTCGTCGCCGCTGGCGCGCACGGTCAGCACCACCTCGCCGTGGTCGGTGAACTTGACCGCATTGCTCAAGAGGTTGAGCAGCACCTGGCGCAGCCGGGTCACGTCGCCCAGCACGGCGGCGGGCAGGTCGCCGTCGAAGTCATAGGCCAGGTCGAGCTGCTTCTCGGCGGCGCGGCCGGCCACCAGGTCGAGCGCCGATTCCACGCAGTCGCGCAGGTCGAAGGGGTGGCTCTCGATGTCCATGCGACCGGCCTCGATCTTGGAGAAGTCGAGGATGTCGTTGATGATGGTCAGCAGCGCGTCGCCGCTGTCGCGGAGGGTGCCGGCATAGTCGCGCTGCTCGTCATTCAGCGGCGTGTCGAGCAGCAGGCCGCTCATGCCGATCACCGCGTTCATCGGCGTGCGGATCTCGTGGCTCATGGTCGCCAGGAAGGCGCTCTTGGCCTCGTTGGCGGTTTCGGCGGCGGCACGGGCGTCCTGGGCTTCCTGGAACAGCTTGGCATTGCCGATGGCGATCATGGCCTGGTTGGCGAATGACTGCGCCAGTGCGATCTCGTCATCGTTGAAAGCCACCGCCCTGTCGCGCTGGAAGATCAACACGCCGGCGCATCCGTCTCCCCGCAGCAAGGGCAGGATCAGCACGCACTGGCAGCCGGTGCGGCGTTGCACGTCCTGCTCGTGCAGCGGCAGTTCCAGCTTCGACCAATCGGGCAGGTGGTAGGGCGCCCGGTTCACGATGGCGCGCGACGGGAAGTTGTGGGCCGGGTCGATGGGCATGCCGAGCCCGATTGCGGTGGTGTCTTCCATCGCCCGCGTGTCGGCCTGGGCGGCACCCGGAAACAGCCGCTGGCCTTCGATGCGCAGCACTGTCACCCGGTAGCTGTCGAGCAGGCGCTTGGCCGTGCTGGCAATGGCCTGGAACACCGGCGTCACATCGGTGGGCGAGCGGCTGATCACCTGCAGGATCTCGGCAGTGGCGGTCTGGCGTGCCAGGGCCGCCTGCGTTTCGTTGAACAGTCGCGTGTTGGCAATGGCGATCACCGCCTGGTCGGCAAAGGCCGACAGCAGGCGCATCTGCTTGTCCGACAGCGCGCCGGGCTCGGGTGAGGACATCGAGATCACGCCGATCGCGGCGCCGTCCAGCAGCAGCGGGGCCGAGGCGATCGAGCGGAAGGCCAGTTCCCGGGCATGGGCCTGGTAGAAAGCGCCAGCCGCCGGGGCCTGGGTGTCTGCCACCTGGAAGGGCCGGCCCTCAAGCACGGCCATGCCGACATTGCTCAAATGATCGATCGGCAACAGTTCAGGGCCATGGAATTCACCCTCCACCAGGTCGTAGCTGCGCGCGCGGCGCCGCAGGCCGTCGGCTTCGACGGTGCGCAGCGCGGTCTTGCGGCCGAACAGCCGGGCGGCGCTGTGCACGATGGCGTCGAACACCGGCTGCACATCGGCGGGCGAGCTGGCGATGACCTTCAGGATCTCGGCGCTGGCGGTCTGGTGCTCCAGCGCCGCGCGCGTCTCGTTGATCAGGCGCGCGTTCTTCATCGCGATCTGGGCCTGGGATGCAAAGGACTGCAGCAAGCCGATCTGCTGGTCGGTGAAGGGCCGCACAGTGTGCCGAACCAGCGCGAACACGCCCACCACGGCACCGTTCTCGCGCAGCGGCACGCTCAGGTTGGTGCGGATGCCGCCCAGGTCGACCCCGGCCACCACGAAGGGCATGCCGATCTGGTAGGCCTTGGACGCCTTCAGGTCATCGATGTGCATGAAGGGCAGGTCCTGGGTCTTGCGGCCCAGCAGCCAATCCACCGGCACGGCGGTATCGGCCAGGTAGCGCAGATAGGCGGCTGGCGTGTTGCCGCCCTGGGCGCCGTGGGCCCGGGCCACGCAGTCCTCGACCAGCCAGACGCCGCCACTGTCGGCCTGGCACAGCCGGGTGGCGCTCTTGACAATGGCGTCGAACACCGGTGCCAGGTCACCCGGCGACGCGTTGATCACCTGCAGCACCTCGGCGGTGGCGATCTGGCGTTCCAGCGCCTGCTGGGTTTCGTTGAAAAGCCGCGCATTGCCGATGGCGATCACCGCCTGGTCGGAGAAGGTTCGCAGCAAAGCGATATGGGGCTCGGCAAAGGGGCCGGGCGTGCTGCGGGTGACGCTGATCGCACCGATGGCTGCGCTGCCCTGCAGCAGCGGTGTGAGCAACAGGCTGCGGTAACCGCGGTTGCGTGCCTGGTCGCGAACAAAGGCCAGGGTGTCCGGCGCCTCGGTGTCGGTGATCTGGGCCAACTGCCCATCTCGGATGGCCTGCAGGGCTGGAGACAGGTTCGCGAAGGGGCGCGGGTAGTTGGCACACAGCGCTGCGTCGGCCGCCGGGCTGATCGGCGTGAATGCGGCCAGGTGCTGGGCCTGGTCGAGAAAGCGGAACACCGCGGCGGAATGGCCGCCCACCAGCCGCTTGGCGGTGCTGGCGATGGCATCGAAGACCGGCTGCACATCGCCCGGTGACGCGGCGATGACCTTCAGGATCTCGGCGGTGGCAGTCAGCTGGTCCAGACGCTCCCGGGTCTCGTCCAGCAGGCGCTGGTTGTCGAAGCGCATGCGGATCGAATCGATCAGCACCGCATGATTGGCATGGGTGTAGACCAGGGCCGCCCCCACCACCAGCAGCACCGTGGCCGCCAGCAGCCCGGTGATCGGCTCGCCTGCGGCAGCCGAGCGCAGCGCGAAAGGCAGGGCCAGGCCGGCCGAGCAAGCATGGATCGACGGCAGGTGGGCGGCCGAGGCCACGGCGGTGGCCGTGACGTTGGCCAGCACCAGGCCGGTGAGTACCAGCAATCGGGTCGGGTGGGTGTCGAAGAAGAGCAGGCCGGCGGCACCCAGAACGCCGCCATACAGGGCATTGAAGCCGATGAACAGGCCGGCGACGCGGTCGAGCTGGCCGGCCGATGACCAGCGCCGGTACAACGGCAGCACGCCGACGAAGTAGACCGGCACCATGCCCGTCAGCAAAGCCGCCCAGGGCCAGAAACCGGCGGTCGGGCCGCTGAGAGACAGCGCCATGCCAAACAGTGCCAGCACCAGCACGGTGGCCGGCACACCGCGGTTCATGTTGCGCACCAGGATGGCGAACTGCGCGCGCACCACGGCGTCGGGCGAGGCCGGTCGAAGCCTTGGCCAGCGGGTGTGGGACGGGTCAGTCAAGGCGCATCGATTCGTGGCGGGCATCACGGCGAGCCGGCGGGCGCCGACGGCCTGATTATTCGCTGGCGGCGTGCGCCCTGCGCTGCCCTGGACAAGGGAAGCCACCGGATCTGGCGTCGGGCACTATGCTTCGTCATCAACGAAGGCTATGTCAGTGTCTACCGAAGACCCACGGTCAAGCCTTCGCGCATCATCCATGTCGGGACCCCCCAACGGCCATGCGCTTCGACCTCACCACCCTCAACCTCGTGCTGGCTATTGCCGAGTCTCACAGCATCACGCGCGGCGCCGAGCGTGAGCACCTGGCGCTGGCCGCGGCCAGCAAGCGCCTGTCAGACCTGGAAACGCGGCTGGGGGTGATGCTGTTCGAGCGCCGCGCACGCGGCGTCGAGCCGACCGAGGCTGGCCGAGCGCTGGTGCGCCACATCCGCAGCCTGAACGCGTCGCTGCATGCGCTGGAGAGCGAGGTGGTGGAGTTCTCGCGCGGCATCAAGGGCCATCTGCGCATCGCCGCCAATGCCAGCGCGATTGCCGAATGCCTGCCGGCCGACCTGGCCGCCTTCAGCCAGGCCCACCCGGGCATCCGCATCAGCCTGGAAGACCGCACCAGCGCCGAGGTGCAGGCTGCGGTGGCCGACGGCCATGCCGACGTGGGCATCTTCGTGCCGCCGCAGTTCGAGAACCGGCTCAGCTGCCACCCCTACCGCAGCGGTGAGCTGGCGGTGCTGGTGCCGCAGGGCCATGCACTGGCGCAGCGCGCCGGCGTGCCCTTCGATGCATTGCTGGATTTCGACATCGTCGGCCTGCACGGGGGCGCGGCTGCACAGGCGCTGATGTACCAGCGTGCCCAGGCCCTGGGCCGGCCGCTGAATGCCCGGCTGCAGGTGCGCGGTTTCGATGCGATTGCCCAGTTGGTCGAGGCCGGCCTGGGCGTGGCGCTGTTGCCGGCGGCGGTGGCGCAGCGCTTTGCCCGCATCTTTGCGGTCACCCCGCTGGCGCTGCAGGAGCCCTGGGCGCATCGGGACTACCTGCTGGCGGTGCGCACCCAGGCGGTGCTGCCCACCGTGGTGCAGCGCTTCGTCGATGCGCTGCGGGCGCCAGCACCGCCAGTGGCCGCTGATGTCGCTGCCAGCCCCGCCCTGGCCGATCCCCTTCCCAGCGTCGCGCCGCCAGCCCGATCGGCGCGACAATCTCGTCCTCGTTCGAAGGCCCGCCCATGACCGCACGCACCCTGTACGACAAGCTCTGGGACGACCATGTCGTCCACACCGAGGAGGACGGCACCGTCACCCTCTACATCGACCGCCACCTGGTGCACGAGGTGACCAGCCCGCAGGCCTTCGAGGGCCTGCGCCTGGCCGGGCGCAAGGTCTGGCGTGTCAGCTCCATCGTCGCCACTGCCGACCACAACACCCCCACCACCGGCTGGGCCCAGGGCTATGACGGCATTGCCGACCCGATCAGCAAGCTGCAGATCACCACGCTGGACGCCAACATCGCGGCCTATGGCGCAGCGGCCTACTTCCCGTTTCTGGACAAGCGCCAGGGCATCGTGCATGTGATTGGCCCGGAGCAGGGCGCCACGCTGCCGGGCATGACGGTTGTCTGCGGCGACAGCCACACCAGCACCCACGGTGCGTTTGGCGCACTGGCGCATGGCATCGGCACCAGCGAGGTCGAGCATGTGATGGCCACCCAGACCCTGCTGGCCAAGAAGGCGAAGAACATGCTGGTCAAGGTCGAGGGCCACTTGACGAAGGGCCTGACCGCCAAGGACATCGTGCTGGCCATCATCGGCAAGATCGGCACCGCCGGTGGCACCGGCTACACCATCGAGTTCGGCGGCAGCGCGATCCGGGCGCTCAGCATGGAAGGCCGGATGACGGTGTGCAATATGGCCATCGAGGCCGGTGCCCGCGCCGGCCTGGTGGGCGTGGACGAAACCACCATCCATTACGTCAAGGGCCGGCCGTTTGCGCCCAAGGGCCTGGAGTTCGAGCATGCCGCCGCAGTCTGGCGCACGCTGCGCAGCGACGAAGGCGCGCATTGGGACGCCGTGGTGGAGATCGACGCGACCCAGCTCAAACCGCAAGTCACCTGGGGCACCAGCCCAGAGATGGTGCTCGACATCGACGGTCGCGTGCCCGACCCCGACAAGGAGCGTGACGACACCAAGCGCAGCGCCATCGAGCGGGCCCTGGTCTACATGGGCCTGGAGCCCAACAAGCCGATCGCCGACGTGCGCATCGACAAGGTCTTCATCGGCTCGTGCACCAACAGCCGCATCGAGGACATGCGCGAGGCCGCTGCGGTGGTGCGCCACATCGGCGGCAAGGTGGCATCCAACGTCAAGCTGGCGCTGGTGGTGCCGGGCTCGGGCCTGGTCAAGGCGCAGGCCGAGGCCGAGGGCCTGCACGAGATCTTCAAGGCCGCGGG
>JANNZD010000375.1:0-3166 GCA_031410435.1 Betaproteobacteria bacterium
GGCAGGGCCAGGCAGAGTGCCGCCGGCCCCTGGCTGAGCAGGGCGTCCAGGCCCAGCTGGGCGGTACGTTGGGCGTCGGCTGCATCGCTGGGCCAGGCCACGCCCTGGAAGCCGGCAAACCGGCCGCGCCCGTCGAAACGCGGCAGGCCGCGCAGGCGCCAGCCATGGCCGGGCAGGCCGTCGGGCCCGGCTTGCAGCACGCGCAGGTCACTGATCGGTGACTGGGCCTGCAGCCGGGCCTGCAGGCTGCCGGCGCAGTCGTTGAATCGGTGCCACAGGTATTCGCCACTGAAGGCGCCCGACACCCAGGCCGAGGCGGGCGCGCCCTGCGGCGGCTGCAAGCGGATCAGGCGATGTTCGGCATCGGTCTGCCAGCACCACAGGTCGATCAACTGACCCAGCAGTTGCTGGCTGACGCGGGCTTCGCGCAAGCGTTCGAGTTGGCGCTGGCGTGCCCAGAAGGCGCCGGCCAGCAACGCGCCGGCAAACATCAGCAACAGCGCCAGGGCCTGCAGCGCGCCACTCCAGCTGGGCTGGCCGGCGGTCCAGGCCAGCAGCACGGCAGCGCCCAGCAGCACGACCGGCAACCAGGGCCAGGCGGCAGGACGGGGACGGCCGGGCGCCCGGGCGCCGGCTTCACTGTCGCGCGACATGTGAAGGATTGTACGAAGCGCTGGCCGCTGTCCTGCAGCGGCCGCAGTGGGCGGGCTCAAGACCGGCCCGGCCCGGCCGAAGAGTTGTTGTCATGGTCCGCCTGCTGCTGCGGCCTGTCCTGCCCGCAAGGCGATGCGCTCGAAACGGCCTGCGCCCGGCGTGCGGCAAGCGTTCGATCCCCTGTTGGCATGAAGTGTTGAAGTCTCCCGATTGACGGCCTCCCGATGCGGAGCGATGCTGCGGCGCGCATCGACCGGTCGGCATTTGGGATGGCGCCACCACCACCCGGAAAGCAAGCCCATGAGCATCCCGATGTCCGAGCCCCTGCACGAGCCCGAAGCCGCAGCGCAGGGATTGGCTGGCCCGCCGGTGCTGGACCCGCAAGCCCTGGCCCGCCTGACCGAGCTGGACCCCTCCGGCGCCAGCCAGCTGTTTGTCCGGGTGATGGGCACCTACCGCAAGAGCCTGGCACGCCTGGCGGGCCAAATGGCCTCGGCGCGCACGCCCTTTGATGCTGACGCGCTGCGCCTGGCCACGCATACCTTAAAATCCTCTTCTGGGAGTGTGGGTGCGTCGCACCTGGCCCAACTCTGCGGGTCAGCGGAAACTGCGCTGCGTGAGGGGCGCTTCGATGAGGTGCCTCGCATACTGGACGTTCTGCTGGCCGAAGCCGCCCGGGTCGACGAGGCGGTCAAACACCTGTTGTTGCCTGCCTAGCCACGTCCGACCTGATGACGCTTGCCGATACCTTCGCTGCTGACGACTCGCTGGAGCGGCCCAAGGTATTGCTGGTCGATGATGACGAAGTCACGCTGCTGCTGACCGCCGTGGCTCTGCGCGAGCACGGCGAGTTCGACATCATCGAGGCCAGCAGCGGCGAGCAGGCCCTGGCCATGCTCGAGGACTTCACCCCCGATGTCATCGTGCTCGACGCAATGATGCCGGGCCTGGATGGTTTTGCCACCTGCCAGACCCTGCGCGGCCTGGGCGGCTATGACAACCTGCCGGTGTTGATGCTGACCGGCCTGGATGACGAGGCGTCGATCAACCGCGCCTACCAGGTGGGCGCTACCGATTTCTTCGTCAAGAGCCACCAGTGGAGCCTGCTGGCTGGCCGCTTGCGTCACCTGTTGCGTTCTTCGCGCACCCGGCTTGAGCTCGAGCGCAGCAAGAGCAAGCTGGCGCGGGCCCAGGACCTGGCCCGCATGGGCAGTTTCGACTGGCGCAAGGCCAGCCCCCACCATGCCGAGCTGCTGAGCCTGGCGCCCGAGGCCTTGCGCGTGCTGGGTCTGGGGCTGCAAGAGGCGGTGTCGATGCGGCGCATCGTCCGCATGGTGCCGGTGCCCGATCGGCGGCGCTTCATCCGGGTGCTGATCGACAGTGCCGCGCACAGCCGGGTGCTGGCCATCGACGCACCGGTGCACCTGGGTGACGGCCGGGTGCGTATCGTGCATGTCGAGGCCGAGCCCGAATTCAATGAGCATGGCCATGCCACCGGCTACACCGGCATCGTGCAGGATGTGACCGACCGGCGCCTGGCCGAAGACCGCATCCGCCACCTGGCCAATTTCGATGCGCTCACCGGCCTGCCCAACCGGCGCCAGCTGATCTGGCGCTCCGAACGCGCGCTCGACCATGCGCGCCGGCTGCACCACCATGCGGCCCTGCTGCTGATCGACCTGGACCGCTTCAAGGTCATCAACGACACCCTGGGCCATGCCGCCGGCGATGACCTGCTGGTCGAGGTGGCGCGGCGCCTGCGCAGCTGCGTGCGTCACAGCGACCAGGTCACGGATGCCGCGCTCGAGACCGCCGGCCTGCGCAGCCACCGCACACTGGAAGCGGTGGGCCGGCTGGGCGGCGACGAGTTCATCGCCCTCCTGCCCGAGGTGCAGGACGACGCCGATGCCGACCGGGTGTCCAACCGCATCCTCGAGGCCATGCGCGAGCCGGTCTGGGTCAGCGGCCAGGAGTGTTTCGTCACCGCCAGCGTGGGCATCTCGATGTTTCCGCGCGATGGCCAGTCGGTCGCCGACCTGATGCGCAATGCCGATGTGGCGATGTACTCGGTCAAGAACTCGGGGCGCAATGCGTCGGCCCTCTACAGCCCGATGCTGGCCGGGCGCGGGCGCGAGAAGCTGGAGCTGGAAAGCGCCCTGCACAAGGCCATTGAGCGCAATGAGCTGGTGCTGCATTACCAGCCCAAGGTGGATGTGCGCTCGGCCCGCATGGTAGGTGCCGAGGCGCTGATGCGCTGGCAGCGCGGCACCACGCTGGTGCCGCCCGGTGATTTCATTCCGCTCGCCGAGGAGACCGGCCTGATCGTGCCGCTGTCCGAATGGGCGCTGCGCGAGGCCGCGCGCCAGGCCAAGATCTGGGCCTTGAACTTCGGCTTCAGCGATTCGATCGCGGTCAACCTGCCCAACCGCATGTTCGAGCGCAGCGACCTGGTCGAGACCATCCACCAGGCGGTGTCGAGCGTGGGCGTGGCGCACCGGGCGATCCAGCTCGA
>JANNZD010000376.1:0-3639 GCA_031410435.1 Betaproteobacteria bacterium
CACGATCCCGCGGTCCGTGCTGCTGCGCGCCGACGAGGTGATTCAATGATCGAACGGCGCACCTTGAACGGCCGTGCCGCCGGCGGCAGGTTGGCCGGGCCGCTGGCAGGCTGCGGCCCGGTTGCGCGCAAGGGCTGTCGCATCGGCAGCCTCGGCCTAGCGCAGCGGGTGCCGCCAGCGCAGGCCCTTGAAGCGGCTGAAGTTGCGATCAGTGGTGACCCATTCGCAGCCGGCCTCGATGGCGATGGCGGCCAGGTAAGCGTCGGGCACGAGATTGCCCTTGGCACCGGCCTCGCCACACAGCCCGCGAAAGATCTCCCAATGCCTGCGCCCCGGGGCGACCGGTACGCAGTTGGGCCGGCCACGCAGCTGCTCTGTGAATTCGAGGGCGTCGGCCGGCGGGCTCGGCTGGGTGAAGACCTTGGGGTGCGTGACGACCCGCACGAAGCCACTCAACACCCATTCCGACAGGCCATAAGACTCGCTGCCGTTGACTACCGCCTCGACCCATTCGCGACGGCCCGCGTGGTGCGGCGAGTCCTCCCGGTGCGCGCAGACCAGTACATCCACATCGGGCAGTACCAGGTCAGGTGCCCATCACGTCGAGCAGGGACGCGCTGTCGTCCAGGTCCACCCCGGCGCGCACGCCGGCACCCCGAAACGTCTTCAGCCGCAGCGTCTTGGCCGTGGCCAGTAGGTTGCGGCGCGCAAGCGATTCGCGCAAGGCCTGTTCGAGCACGGCAGTCAGTGTCTTGCCGGACTCGGCGGCATGTTTCTTGGCTTCAGACAGAAGGTGCTCGTCGAGCCGAACGGTGGTGCGCATGCATCAAAGCATGCTTGGGGCGCATCAATGGGTCAAGTTGGGATCAGCGCCGTGCCCGCGAGGTGATTCAATGATCGACCGTCGCAACTTTGCAAACGTCTTGGGCCTGGGCCTGCTGGGCGCTTCTGTCATGGCCGGAGCGCAGCCTGCGCAGCGGCTGGCGGTGGTGGGCGTGCTAACCACCAACCGGGTTCGCGGGCGAAACTTTGGTTTCGTGGTCCAGGGGCTGCGCCAACTCGGCTACGAGGAAGGCAAGAACCTCGCCTTCGAGATTCGCTCCGCTGCCGGGCAGCCCGCCGCTTTCCCCGGCCTGGCTGCGGAACTCGTGCAGCTCAAGGTCGATGTGATTTTTGCAGCCGGTCCGGCGGCCATCCAAGCCGCGATGGCTGCGACCCGCACGATCCCGATCATCGCGCACGACCAGGAAACCGACCCCGTCAAAGCCGGATGGGCGCGCAGCCTCGCTCGACCGTCCGGCAACCTCACCGGATTGTTTCTCGACGCACCCTTGGTGGCCGGCAAGTGGGTCGGTCTGCTGCGCGAAGCGGCGCCCGGGATTCGCCGTATCGGCCTGCTGTGGGATGCGACGACCGGGTCAGCCCAACTACTGGCCGCGAAGGCCGCCGCGCAGGGTTCTGCGATCGAGCAATGGGTGATGGAAGTGCGGGGCGCAGGCGGCTTCGACACGGCCCTCAGGGCCGGAGCGAGCGCGGGCATCCAAGCCATTGCCATGCTCGGGTCGCCGGAGATGTCCTGGCGTGTCACTGCCAAGCTGGTGGCGGATTTCGCGGCTGAGCACCGGCTGCCGGCAATCTCGCCGTTCCGCGTGTTTTCGGATGTCGGGGGCCTGATGTCGTACAGCCTGACACGGGAGGATTTCGAACCCAAGATCGGCGTATTGATCGGCAAAATTCTCAATGGCGCAAAGCCCGGCGACTTTGCCATCGAACTGCCCACGAAGTTCGAGTTCGTGATCAACCTGAAGACCGCCAAGGCGCTGGGCCTGGCCATCCCGCAGTCGCTGCTGCTGCGCGCCGACGAGGTGATTCAATGAAGGCACGAAGTGCTTCGGTGCAGACACCTATCGCGCAGCGATGTGATGTCGGAACCCAACGCCCGCCTTGCCGAGATCGCCAGGCTTTACCGTGGCCGGCGTCAGCGCATGCCCGGCTAACAATCGTCGAGTGCAAACCCCAGTCCGACGGCTGCCTGAGCGAGGCGCTGGTCATAGGTCGCTACGGCAATGCTGAGACCCTGGCCGCGCAGGAGGTCCATGGTTGCCAGGTGCAGCGCGCCCTGCGTATGCACCGCAGGCAAAAAGGGCAGCAACGCGCGACCGAGCACGGCCTCGGACATCTCAAGCAGATTCACGCGATCCACCAGTTGGCGGGCATCGACGGCGTACGAAGCAGCGTCGGCGCGGGCCTGCAGACGATTGAAGACTTCGAACTCGAGCAAACGGCTGGCGACCAAGGTCTGCGACCAGAAGCCATCGGGCGGCGAGCGGTCCTCGGCGAACAGGCGCGCCAGGACGACCGAGGTATCCAGATAGATCAACGTTCGGCCCGGCTGTCGTCAAGGTCGCGCAGCACCTCGGCGATGGGCGCCAGGGGCCTGCGGCGCGGCAACCGCTCATCGGGCGAAATCTTTGCGGGCGCCAACTGGCCTTGCCGCATCAACTCGCCCAGACGCTGCTCGGCAGGCGAGGCATCGTCGCGCACGCGTGGCGACACCAGCTCGGCCACCACCCGGCCTCGGTCGGTCACGAGCACGGTTTCGCCGGCGGCCGCCGCGCGCACGTACTCGTTGAGCCGATTCTTCAGGGTCTTGATGCCGACGCTTTGCACAGGGCGCAATGTAGCTACTGGTCGCTACGATCTCAACGCTGTGGCCAAGCCTCTCGGCCCCACCCACGCGCAGCCTTTCCGGCTGCGAACACCAAGGATCACGCCATGAACACGCGTCACTTCCTGGCGGCCACAAGGCTGGGCGCCACCGTGAAGGCGCTGTGAACGCGACTGGCCGACGAGGTAATCCAATGAATCGACGCGACCTGCTCTTCACCACGCTTGGCGCTGCCGCCGCCCTGCCCGCCAGCACACGCGCGCAGCAGCCGGCCTTGCCGCTGATCGGCTTTCTCAGCGGCGCATCGGCGGCGCCATTCGCCCACCTGGTGGCGGCCTTTCGCCAAGGCCTGGTGGCCCTGGCGGCGCGCTACCACCTGCCCACCCTCTACGAGTTCCGCGAGTTCGTGCTGGCCGGCGGTTTGATGAGTTATGGCACCGACCTGGGCGCGATGTATCGCCAGATCGGCGTCTACACCGGGTGCATCCTCAAGGGGGCCAAGCCGGGCGATATGCCCATCCTTCAACCCACCCGGTTCGAGCTGGTGATCAACTTGAAGACCGCACGGGCACTCGGCATCACCATCCCGCAAATGCTGCTGCTGCGCGCCGATGAGGTGATCCAGTGAGCCCGGGCCGAAGGAGTGATCGAATGACACAGCGACGACTTCTCTTGCTGGCGCTGGGCGCGAGCCTTTCGGGGCACGCGGCGCTGCCGCGCGCGCAGGCCGCAGCAGCGGGCCTGCGCCGCGTTGGCGTGCCGGCGCCCAGCACCCAGGCCAAGGAGGACATCACCCTTAACGGTCAGCAGGAAAAGTCCCTGGGCAAGGCGCCGCACGTGCTCCACGACTTGGTGCCGACGGCCCGCCGCATCGCCGTGGTGGTCACCGAGGCCAACCCGTCGCAGCAGGCGCTGTGGGCTGCTGCAAGGCACGCGGCTGCAGTGTTGAACCTTCAGCCGCTGCAGGTGGC
>JANNZD010000377.1:0-1540 GCA_031410435.1 Betaproteobacteria bacterium
GCCGGCGTGGTCGGCTCGATGCCAGCGCTTAATGCCAGGCCGGCAGCCCAGCTGGACGACTGGCTGGCCGAGATCACCGAGACCCTGGCCGCCTGGGACAGCGCCCACCCCGATCAGTTGTCGGCGCCCTTCGCGATCAACCAGATCGTGCACAAGAGCAATGACCGGCTCGACCACGACATGGCGATGTGCGCCAAGTACAAGGTGCCCATCGTCATCACCAGCCTGGGCGCGCGCACCGATGTCAACGACGCGGTGCATGCCTGGGGCGGCGTGGTGCTGCACGACATCATCAACAACAAGCATGCCCGCAAGGCCATCGAGAAGGGTGCCGACGGCCTGATCGCGGTGGCCGCCGGTGCCGGTGGCCATGCCGGTACCAAGAGCCCGTTTGCGCTGGTGCAGGAGATCCGCCAGTGGTTCGACGGCCCGTTGGCGCTGTCGGGCAGCATCGCCACCGGCGACGCGGTGCTGGCCGCACTGGCCATGGGCGCCGACTTCGCCTACATCGGCTCGGCCTTCATCGCCACCCAGGAAGCGCGCGCCACCGACCCGCACAAGCAGGCCATCGTCGATGCCAACTCCGACGACATCGTCTACAGCAATCTGTTCACCGGGGTGCATGGCAACTATCTGGCGCCGTCGATCCGCAATGCCGGGCTCGACCCCGACAACCTGCCGGTCAGCGATGCCAGCAAGATGAACTTCAGCGGCGGCGAGAACGCCGCCAAGAAGGCCTGGAAGGACATCTGGGGCTGCGGCCAGGGCGTCGGTCCGATCGACAAGGTCATGTCGGCGGCCGAGTATGTGGGTCGCCTGAAGGGCGAGCTGGCGGCCGCGCGCCGCCGCCTGGGCCTGGTCGAGGCGGGCGTGGCCACCGTCTGAAGGCGCCGTGATGCCCGCCTTGCCGCAACGCCAGGTCTTGCGCAATGTGCGCGTGTTCGACAGCGCGGCCGGCGTGGTGGGGCCGCCGGCGCAACTGGTGATCGAAGGCGAGCGCATCGCCGGCGCGCTGGCCTTGGGTCAGGGGGTGGACGATGCGGTGGTGATCGACGGCGGCGGCCGGGTGCTGCTGCCCGGCCTGATCGATGCGCATGTGCATGTGGTGGCCGCCTCGCACGACCTGGTCGGCCTGGCGCTGCAGGCGCCGTCCCTGCTGACGGCCCAGGCCAGCGCCATCATGCGCGGCATGCTGCACCGGGGCTTCACCACCGTGCGCGATGCGGCGGGCGCCGACTTCGGCCTGCAGGAGGCCCAGCGGCGCGGCCTGTTCGCCGGCCCGCGGCTGCAGATCGCCGGCTTTCCGGTGTGCCAGACCGGTGGCCATGCCGACATGCGGCCCAAGGGCGTACGCAGCCGCGAGATGTTCTGCGCCTGCGCCGGCCTGGGCCTGATCGGCGCGATTGCCGACGGCGTGGGCGAGGTGCGGCGCGCGGTGCGCGAGCAGGTGCGCAACGGCGCCAACCAGATCAAGATCATGGCCGGCGGCGGCATCAGCAGCCCGACCGACCCGCTTGAAGGCACCCAGTTCTCGAGCGAT
>JANNZD010000378.1:0-19394 GCA_031410435.1 Betaproteobacteria bacterium
CCGAGCAACGCCCAAAAAGGCGCGCGATCTAGGCGCAAAGCGCAGTCATAGCCCGGGCTATGACGAGCATTTGCAACGACGAGCGGGCGTCTTTTGGGGTGGTGAGCGGGCATGTCGGAATAAATCACAGGCTCTCAGGCCGAAGGCAGGCTGGCACCGGCCTGCAGTTGGTCGAGTTCTTCGGCGCTGAAGCCGGCGGCCTGGCGCGCCGCCCGGTTGAAGGGCGGGCGCAGGCGCGGTGCCGCATGGCGCGCCACCAGCTTGGGGTAGAGGGCCACCGGGTCGAGGCCGTCGCGCGCGCACAGCCAGCGATACCAATGGTTGCCTATCGCCACATGGCCGATCTCGTCGCGCAGGATGATGTCCAGGATGGCCACGGCGGCATGGTCGCCGGCCTTGCGCAGCTTGGCCTGGATCGGTGGCGTGGCGTCCAGGCCACGCGCCTCCAGCGTGCGCGGCACCAGGGCCATGCGCGCCAGGATGTCGCCCCGCGTGGCCTCGGCCATCTGCCACAGGCCGTCATGGGCATCGAAATCGCCATAGCGGTGGCCCAGGGTCTGCAAATGGTCGTGCAGCAGGCTGAAGTGAAGCGCCTCCTCGCCAGCCACCTGCAACCAGTCGCGGTAATAGGGCTCGGGCATGCCGGCAAAGCGCCACACCGCATCCAGCGCCAGGTTGATGGCATTGAATTCGATATGGCAGATCGCATGCAGCAGCGCCGCCCGGCCGGCCAGGGTGAAGGGCGAACGCTGCGGCACCTGCGCCGCAGCTACCAGCCGCGGCAACGCCGGGCGGCCGGGCAAGGCGGCCATGGGCCGACCGACCGCAACGCGGTCTAGGGGCAGGGGCGCGTCGGGCTTTGCGCGCAGCCCGGCCAGCAAGGCACGGGTGCGGGCAGCCTTGTCGGCCGGGTCGGGCAAGGCCAGCAGTTCCAGGGCCAGGGCACGCAATTCCATCCCTAGAATCATAGGCTTTGCCTGCCCACCCACATTCAGGAGCCTGCCATGGCGGTCTACCAGCTAGAAGACGAGGTGCCCGAGCTGCATGCCAGCGCCTGGGTCGCCGACAGCGCGTCGGTGATCGGCCGGGTCAGCCTGGCCGAGGGTGCCAGCGTCTGGTATGGCGCGGTGCTGCGCGCTGACAACGACCACATCCGGGTCGGTCGCAACAGCAATGTCCAGGATGGCAGCGTGCTGCACACCGACACCGGCATCGCCATCGAGATCGGCGAAGGCGTGACCATCGGCCACCAGGTGATGCTGCACGGCTGCACCATCGGCGACAACAGCCTGATCGGTATCCAGAGCGTGATCCTCAACGGCGCGCGCATCGGCCGTGATTGCCTGGTGGGCGCCGGCTCGCTGGTCACCGAGGGCAAGCAGTTCCCGGACGGGGTGCTGATCGTCGGCGCGCCGGCCAAGGTGGTGCGCGAGCTGACGTCAGCGCAGATCGAAGGCCTGCGCCGCTCGGCCGACCATTACGTGCAGCAGCAGCAGCGCCATGCCAGCGGCTTGCGGCGCATCGACATCGACCCGGGCCAGGCGCCGGATTGACGATGGACCAGCTGCACAAGTTTCTGTTTGAAGGTCTGCCGGTGCGGGGCGTGATGGTGCGCCTGGGTGCCAGCTGGCGCGAGCTGCTGGCACGCCGCTGTAGCCCCAGCGACGGCGGCCATGCCTTTCCGGCGCCGGTGCGGGCGCTGCTGGGTGAAATGGCCGCCGCCAGCGTGTTGATGCAGGCCAACCTGAAGTTCAATGGCGCGCTGATCCTGCAGATGCACGGTGACGGCCCGGTCAAGCTGGCGGTGGCCGAGGCCCAGCCCGATCTGGGCTTCCGCGCCACCGCCAAGGTGGTGGGTGAGGTGCCGGCCGACGCGCGCCTGGCGGCGATGCTCAATGTGCACGGCCAGGGCCGCTGCGCGATCACGCTGGACCCGCAGGACCGCCACCCGGGCCAGCAGCCCTACCAGGGTGTGGTTCCGCTGCATGGCGACCAGCGCGAACCCCTGCAGCGCCTGAGCGAGGTGCTGGAACATTACATGCTGCAGTCGGAGCAGCTCGACACCTGCCTGGTGCTGGCAGCCAATGACGAGGTGGCGGCCGGCCTGCTGATCCAGCGCCTGCCCATGGCCGGCGGGGCCAACCTGGCTGGCGAGGTGATCGTCAGCGCCGACGAGGACCATATCGGCCGCAACGAGGACTACCAGCGAATTGCGCTGCTGGCGTCCACCGTCACGCCGCAGGAATTGCTGGACTTGCAGCCGGCCGAGTTGATGCGGCGCCTGTTCTGGGAGGAGACCCTGCGCGTATTCGAGCCGCAGGCGCCGCGCTTTGCCTGCCGCTGTTCGCGCCAGCGGGTGGCCGGCATGCTGCGCGGGCTGGGCCGCGAGGAGGTGCAGTCACTGATCGAGGAGCGTGGCGAGGCCGAAGTCGGCTGCGACTTCTGCGGGGCGGTGTACCGCTTCGATCCGGTGGATGCGGGCGAGTTGTTCAGCCCGGGCGCGGCTGCGGCGCCCGCACCCGGGCAGCTGCATTAGGGCAACGCTGAACAGGGCTGCCAGGCGGCCGTCAGGCGCTCAGGCCACCGGGCCGGCGCAGCGGCTCGGCCAGGCCATTGGCCCGGTAGATGCGGCCGGCTGGCTGGGCGCCGGGCATCAGCACGTCAATGGCGCGGTCGAGCGCGGCGGTGGCCCGCCACAGGCTTTCGCGCTGGCGCGCCAGCTGCGCGCTCGCGCTGGCCAGGCGGCGGCGCAGTGTCTCGGGCAGCAGGCCCATGCGGGCGGCCTGCACGCAGGCCTGCACCGCGTCGCCCATCGCCCGGTGCAAGGCGCTGGCCGATTGCTCTATGCGCAGCGCGTCGCGCCCGCGCAGCGAGGCGGTCAGGGTCTGCAGGCCTTGCTCTACCGCCGCCACCAGCGGCTCCAGATCGGCCTCTGCGGGGCCGTCCAGGGGCAGGTCAACGGGGGTGTGGCGCATGCGCTTGGGCAGGGCCGGTCTCAGCGCTTGGCCATATTGCCCAGCAATTCCTGGGCATTGGCGATCAGTTTGTCGGCGATGGCATCCGGATTGATCTGGAACTTGCCGTCGCGGATCGCGTCCGAGATGCGCTGCACCTTTTCACTGTCGAACACGCCCTCGGTGCCGCCGCCGGCCAATTGTGTGACCGTGGGTGAGAGCGCCACCAGGGCACTGGGCTCGGCCGCATGGGCCGCTGGCGGCGGCGCGGTGGCGGCCTTGCGGTCACCGACGGCAGGCGAGAGGGGCTTGTTTTCGAGATGACCGATTTTCATGAGGGACTCCAGCAACGTGGGTCTGGGTGCAAGACCCCGAGACATGCTCGGTGTATCGGCCCGTGGTTTCGGGACTTGAGGCCTGCGGCGAGGGATTTCTGCCAAACCCCTGATTTCAGGGGGGTGGCGCTCACCACGGGGGGGATTGTCATGCCGATTGGCCGGCGCGGCGCGCTTGTCAAAGCGTCACCTCGACCCGGTGGTCGCCGTTGGCCACGCCGCTGATGATGCGGCCGCCTTCGGTGCGCACCCGGACCGTCTGGCCGTCGACCCCGGCATTCAGGGCCTGGCCTTCGCTGCTGACGGCATAGCCCGGGCCTTGGCCGAGCACCCGCACGGTGTCGCCAGCATTGAACCATTGCCGGGTCTTGAGGTCGTCGCGGCGCAGCGCCTCGCCCGGCGCCAGGCCGCGCGCCAAGGTGCGTCCGAGCGCCGCCGCAGTCAGCTGCAGGGCCGGGTCGGCGCGTGCAGCCAGGTCGACTTCGGCCTGCGCCAGGTGCTGTGGCTGCAGCACGGTGCCCACCGCCAGCGCGGTGGCCGCCACCACGGCCGGGGCCCAGACCATCACGGTCACGGGCAGGCTGACATTCCAGTGCGCGCTGCCCTCGGCGCAACGCAGGCCGATGCGGGTGCGCCCGATCGGCCGGCTGCCCGCAGGCAGGTAGGGCACGATCTGCTGGCAGGGCGCCAGGCGCAAGCGGGCGTCGAGCCGGCCCACCTGCACCTCGATGCGCGGGGGCCGGGCCGATTCGCCCCAGATCAGGCTGGCGGCCTGCAGCACCATCGCCGCCACCTCGGTAGCCAGCTGCTCGGCCGGGCTGGCGCCACGTTGCGGGTTGGCCGGGGGCGGCTCGGCCAGCGCCGCCGCCGCCAGGCCCAGGCCGCCGACGACCAGGCCGGCGCCGCGCCAGGCCGCGGCCAAGCCGCCGGCACCCAGCGCTGGACGCGGGCGGCCGGGCGCCGCAGACAGGCAGGGGTAAGGTGAAGGATTCACGGGCTGGATCTTGGCCTGCCGCAGCCTGTGCCGGTGTTTCGAAATGCTGCGCTTTGGGCCTGCTGTTCGGTCGCATGGCGGGCGCGGCGGCTGCCCACAATCGGTGCACGCCATGCCCCCAGCCGATTTCTCCGGCCGGGGCCCGTGGCGGGAGGCCCCTGTATGCAACGCCTGACCCAAGTGCTCGATTTCCAGTCACAAGCCCTGATGCTGCGGGCCGAGCGGCAGCGCCTGGTGGCCAGCAACATCGCCAATGCCGACACGCCCGGCTACCAGGCCCGCGAGCTGGACTTTGCCAACAGCCTGCGGGCGGCGACCTTGGGCCGGCAAGCGGGCGCCGTGCCAGCGGCCACCCATGTCGGCCATGACACCACGCCCCTGGGCGCGGACGAGCAGCCCGGCCTGCTGTATGCCCGCCACAGCCAGGACGCGGTGGACCGCAACACCGTCGACCTGGACCGCGAGCGTGCAACCTTTGCCGACAACAGCGTGAAGTACGAGGCCACGCTGCGCTTCATCAACGGCAGCGTGCGGTCCATGCTGGACGCCATGAAGGCGGCCAACCAGGGCTGATGGGCATGCCAGCCCCTGCATTGATATCTGACGGTCAGGCCCTGAGGTGATGCGATGAGCATGTTCAAGATCTTCGACGTGTCGGGCAGCGCGGCGTCGGCCCAGACCCAGCGCCTGAACGTGGTGGCCAGCAACCTGGCCAATGCCGACACCGTGGCCGGGCCGGACGGCGCGGCCTACAAGTCGCGCCAGGTGGTGTTCCAGACCCTGCTGATGGGCGAGGCCACGTCGGCCGGGGTGCAGGTCAGCGACGTGATCGAGGACCAGACCCCGGGCCGGGCGGTGCACAACCCCAGCCACCCGGCGGCGAATGCCCAGGGCTATGTGACCTACAGCAATGTGAATGCGGTGGAGGAGATGGTCAACATGATCTCGGCCTCGCGTTCGTACCAGAACAACGTGGAGGTGATGAACACCGCCAAGAGCCTGCTGCTCAAGACCTTGCAGATGGGCCAGTCATGACTTTTCAGCCCTTGCGGAGCCTTGCATGAGCAGCGTCGATTCCACCAGCAGCACCTCGCCCTTTGCCGCGCTGAACAACGTCCCCTCCGGGGTTGGCACCGGCAAGGCCACCGACAGCGCCAAGGAGGCCAGTGACCGCTTCCTCAAGCTGCTGGTCACGCAGTTGAAGAACCAGGACCCGCTGAACCCGACCGACAACGCCCAGATGACCTCGCAGATGGCGCAGATCAGCACCGTCAGCGGCATCGAGAAGCTCAACACCACGGTGGCCGGCCTGAACACCCAGTTCGTGCAGATGCAGATGATGCAGGGCGCGTCGCTGGTGGGCAAGGACGTGATCCTCAAGGGTGACAAGCTGTCGGTCAAACAGGGCGTGGCCGAGGGCATGTTCGAGATCGCCAGCGCCGCCGACCGGGTGACCGCCGAGGTGCTGAGCCCGACCGGCGCGGTGGTCGACACCCTCAACCTGGGCGCCCAGGGCAGCGGCCGGCACAGCTTCAGCTGGCCGGCCGGCGCTGCCATCAGCGAGACCGCCGGTTACCGCTTCCGCATCACCGCCAACAGCGGCGCGGCCAGCGTGTCAAGCACCGCGCTGATGAAGGACCAGGTCGACGCGGTCAACACCAGTGGCAGCAGCCTGACGCTGGAACTGGTGCGCAGCGGCAAGGTGGCCTACAGCCAGGTCCAGGCCATCGATTGAAGCAGGCCGCGCCGCCGCGACACCGGCGGCGCCCCGTTACCCGGGTTTGCCCACGCGCGGTTTGCCGCGCCTATCCCCGCAGGAGTGTTCTCATGAGTTTTCAGCAAGGTGTCTCGGGCCTGAACGCCGCCAGCCGCAACCTCGAGGTGATCGGCAACAACGTGGCCAATGCCAGCACGGTGGGCGCCAAGTACTCGCGCGCCGAGTTTGCCGACATCTACGCGCGCACGGCCAGCGGCGCCGGCGGCAATGTCGGCCTGGGGGTCAGCGTGTCCACCGTGGCCCAGCAGTTCTCGCAGGGCAGCATCTCGTCGACCAGCAGCCCGCTGGACGTGGCCATCAACGGCGCCGGCTTCTTTCAGCTTGAAGACCAGAACGGCGCCACCCTGTACAGCCGCAACGGCCAGTTCCAGGTCGACCGGAAAGGCTTTGTCAGCAACCCGCAGGGCCAGAAACTGGTGGCCATCCCGGTCACTTACGAGGCCGGGCAGATCGCCGGCAAGGCCTCGCCGCTGCAGTTGCCCACCGCCGGCACCGCGCCCAAGGAAACCACGCTGATGAAGCTGGAGATCAACCTGGATTCGCGCAATCAGTTCACCTTCACCGGCGCGACCCCGGCGGTCGACCTGTCCGACAGCAGCACCTACAACAACTCGACCTCGATCAACATCTTTGACGCCAAGGGCCAGCAGGTGGCGATGACCTACTTCTTCCAGAAGTCGGGCCCCGACAGCTGGAATATCTACGCCGCAGCCAATGGCGAACCCCTGAACCCGGATGGCGGCGGCGTGCCGCAGCCCATCGTCCAGGCCACCTTTCCGCCCGACGGCCGGGTGCCGATCACGCCCACCGGGCCGATCAAGCTCGACATCCCCGGCACCGGCACCGGCACGCCCTTCCAGACCGAAGCCTTCACCGGCATCACCCTGGATTTCGGCCACCTGACCCAGTTCGGTGCGCCCTTCGGGCCCACCGCGCTGTCGCAAGACGGCTTCCCGGCCGGCCGCATGACCGGGGTGTCGATCCAGGACGACGGCACGGTGATGGCCAGCTACTCGAGCGGCCAGTCCTCGGCCATCGCCCACATCGAGCTGGCCAATTTCCGCAACAACCAGGGCCTCAAGCCGCTGGGGGGCAATGCCTGGGTGGCATCCTTCGAATCGGGCGAGCCGGTGCTGGGCACGCCCGGCGGGGGCAACCTGGGTCTGCTGCAGTCGAATGCGCTCGAGGACAGCAATGTCGACCTGACCTCCGAACTGGTCAACATGATGGTGGCCCAGCGCATCTACCAGGCCAATGCTCAGACCATCAAGACCCAGGATTCGGTGATGCAGACCCTGGTCAGCCTGCGCTGATGGCCGCTGCCTGGTCATTTGAGGAGACCGCATGGACCGCGTGATCTACCTGGCCATGGCCGGCGCCAAGGCCACCCTGCAGCGCCAGGACGTGCTGGCGCACAACCTGGCCAACGCCTCGACCACCGGCTTCCGCGCCGAGATGATGGCCTTCCGGGCGGTGCCGGTGCGCGGCGACGGGGCCAGCACCCGGGTCTATGCGCTCGAGACCACGCCCGGCTACAACCCCGAGCCCGGACCGGTGGCCAGCACCGGCCGCAGCCTGGACGTGGCGCTGGCCGGCCAGGGCTGGCTGGCGGTGCAGGCCCAGGACGGCACCGAGGCCTACACCCGCAACGGCTCGCTCGATGTCAACAACGAGGGCTTGCTGGTCACGCGCAGCGGCCTGCCGGTGCTGGGCGATGGCGGGCCGATCACGGTGCCGGCCAATGCCCAGGTCACGATCGGTGCCGACGGCACGCTCAGCGCCACCGTCGGCAATGGCCGGCCGCAGGGCATAGGCCGGCTCAAGCTGGTGACGCCCGAGGCGCCCTTGCTGCGCGGCGAGGACGGCCTATTCCGTGGCGCCGATGGCGACCTGCCGGCCGACGCCACCGCCCGGGTGCAATCGGGCGCGCTGGAGGGCAGCAATGTCAGCCCGGTGGAGGCTATGGTGGCGATGATTGCCGCAGCGCGACAGTTCGAGCAGCAGATGAAGATGCTGCAGACCTCGCAGGAGCGCGAGCAGTCGGCCACCAAGCTGCTGTCCAGTTCCTGAGGGTCTTGCCCGCTCCACGCCGATAAGCGCCGCCTTTGCGGCGCTTTTTGCGTTCTGGCCGGGCTCAAGTTGCCGCGATCATCAACCCAGGGAATTTCTTGGCAACTGGAGCTCATGGCCATGATCCGTTCACTGTGGATCGCGAAGACAGGCATGGAGGCGCAGCAGACCGCGCTGGACGCCATCTCGCACAACCTGGCCAACACGGCAACCAATGGCTACAAGCGCGGCCATGTGGTGTTCGAGGACCTGATCTACCAGAACCTGCGCCAGACCGGCGCCAACAACGCCGAGCAGGCAGCACTGCCCACCGGGCTGCAGGTGGGGCTGGGCGTGCGGCCGGTGGCGATGGCGCGCAACTTCTCGCAGGGCAATCTGCAGCAGACCGGCAGCAACCTGGACATGGCGGTGCGCGGCAACGGCTTCTTCCAGATTCAGCTGCCCGACGGCAGCACCGGCTATACCCGCGACGGCGCCTTCCAGCTCAACGCGCAGGGCCAGATCGTCACCAACGGCGGCTACCTGGTGCAGCCGGGCATCACCATCCCGGCCCAGGCCCAGAGCGTCACCGTGGGCAATGACGGCGCGGTCAGCGTCACGCTGCCGGGCCAGACCGCGCCGCAGCAGGTGGGGCAGATCCAGCTGGCCGGCTTCATCAACCCGGGCGGGCTCGACCCCAAGGGCGAAAACTTGTATGCCGAAAGCGCTTCGTCCGGCGCGCCGGCTGCCGGTGCGCCGGGTGCCAACGGCCTGGGCCATCTGACCCAGGGCGCGGTCGAGACCAGCAATGTCAATGTGGTGGAGGAACTGGTGACCATGATCCAGACCCAGCGCGCCTACGAGATCAACTCCAAGGCGGTGAAGACCTCCGACGAGATGCTGCAGAAGCTGGGGCAGCTGTGAGCCGAGGCCTGAAGCCATGCCTGTCGGTGCTGTGGCTGGCCTTGGCGGGCTGCCAGCAGCTGGCCCGGCTGCCGGAAGTGGATGTGGTGCTGCCCACCGCGGCGCTGCCCCTGCCGGTGCCCACTGTGTCGGCCGCCACGGCGCCGGCCGGCGCGATCTTCCGCGCCGACAGCTACCGGCCGCTGTTCGAGAGCCACCGCGCCCGCATCGTCGGCGACACCGTCACCGTCAGCATCGTCGAGAAGGTCAGCGCGGTGCAGAAAAGCACCAGCACGGTCGACCGTGCCGGCGCGGTGGACGCCAAGGTCAGCGCGCTGCCCTTCCTGACCGCCGGTGCCTTCAACCGGGCCAGCGTCAGTGGCAGCAACAGCAATACCTTTTCAGGCAAGGGCACCACCGAGAGCAGCAATGATTTCAGCGGCACCATCACCGCCACCGTGGTGCAGGTGCTGCCCAACGGCCACCTGATCGTCTCGGCAGAGAAGCAGGTTGGCGTAAACGCCAATGTCGACGTGCTGCGCTTCTCGGGCCAGGTCGATCCGCGCGCCATTGCCCCGGGCAACACGGTGCAGAGCACCCAGATCGCCAATGTGCGGGTCGAGCAGCGCAGCCGCGGCCAGCAGGGCGAGGCCCAGGCCATGGGCTGGCTGGGCCGTTTCTTCCTGTCGGTGTTGCCGATCTGATGCCATGGACGAGTTGAGCCTTCTCGACCCACCGCCGCAGGTGCCGGCCCGGCCCGAGCGCTGGCTGCGCGCACTGGTGCTGATCAGCCTGCTGGCGGCCAGTGCCGCGGTGTGGTGGCCGGCCCAGGCCGCCCGCATCAAGGAAGTGGCCACGGTGCAGGGCGTGCGGCCCAACCAGCTGACCGGCTTCGGCCTGGTGTTCGGGCTGGACGGCACCGGCGACCAGGCCACCCAGGCGCCGTTCACGCCGCAGGCCTTGGCGGCCTTTCTGCAACAGAACGGCATCACCTTGCCGCCGGGCGTGACGATACAGCCGCGCAACCTGGCCTCGGTGGTGGTGACGGCCGAGCTGCCGGCCTTTGCCCAGCCGGGCCAGCGCATCGACGTGAATGTCTCGTCGGCCGGCAATGCCAAGAGCCTGCGCGGCGGCCTGCTGCTGCAGACCGCGCTGAAGGGGGCCGACGGCCAGGTCTATGCCATCGCCCAGGGCAATCTGATCGTCGGTGGCGCCGGCGCATCGGCCGGAGGCAGCAAGGTGCAGATCAACCACCTGGCCGCCGGCCGGGTGCCCGAGGGCGCCACGGTGGAGCGCGCGGTGCCCACCACGATGTCGAGCAACGGTCTGCTGCAGCTCGACCTGCAGTCCAACGATTACGCCACCGCCCGCGCGGTGGCCCGGGCCATCAACAAGGCCAAGGGCGAGGGCGTGGCCCAGCCGGTGGACGGCCGGGTGGTGCAGGTGCGCATGCCGGCCCTGGCCAGCGAGCATGTCGGCTTCATGGCCGACATCGAGAACCTCGATGTGGCGCTGGAAAAGCCCGCCGCCCGGGTGGTGCTGAACGCGCGCACCGGCTCGGTGGTGATGAACGAGTCGGTCACGCTGGGCGGCTGTGCGGTGGCGCATGGCGCGCTCACCGTCACCGTCAATTCGACGCCGGTGGTCAGCCAGCCCGGGCCGCTGAGCCAGGGCCAGACCGTCAAGAGCGAGAAGGTCGACATCGCCATCACCCAGCAGGGGGGGGCGCTGATGCAGCTGCCGGCCGGCGCCAAGCTGGCCGACGTGGTGCGCGCGCTGAATTCGCTGGGCGCCACCCCGCAAGACCTGCTGGCCATCCTGCAGGCGATGAAGAGCGCCGGCGCGCTGAATGCCGAGCTGGAGGTGATCTGACATGGCCGCAAGCGGCAGCCTGATGAACACCGCCGGCAGCCCGGGGCTGACCCCACAGGCCGGCCCGGCGCGCCTGGCCAGCGATTCACGCGGGCTGGACAGCCTGCGCAATGGCGCGGCCAAGGACCCCAAGGCCGCCGCCCAGGAGGCCGCCAAGGCCTTCGAGTCGTTGTTCATGAACGAGCTGCTCAAGAGCATGCGCGCAGCCACCGATTCGGCCGGTCTGATGGACAACGCCGGCACCAAGCTGGGCACCGAATTGCTGGACGCCCAGCTGGCCACCAAGATGGTGGGCCGCCCGGGCAGCTTGTCGGACGTGATCGCGCGCCAGCTGGAGCGGCAGATGGGCATGGCCCCCGGCCCGGTGCCCAGCACTGGCAGCGCCAACCCCAGCCTGCCCGTGGTCAGCGACCCGGCTTCGACGCCGCGCATCCCCGACCAGAGCGCGGCCGGCTTCGTGCAGCAGCACCGCCAGTCGGCCGAGGCCGCTGCGGCGGCCAGCGGCATCCCGGCCACCTTCATGCTGGCCCAGGCCGCGCTGGAGACCGGCTGGGGCAAGCGCGAGATCATCGGCGCCGACGGCTCGGCCAGCCACAACTTGTTCGGCATCAAGGCCGGTGCCGGCTGGACCGGGCCGACCGTGGATGTGACCACCACCGAATACCTGGCCGGCCGGCCACAGAAGATGGTGCAGCGCTTCCGGGCCTATGGCAGCGAGGCCGAATCCTTCGCCGACTATGCCCGGATGATGCGCAGCAGCCCGCGCTACGCGGCGGTGGCCGCCGCCGGCGGCGACGCCAAGGCCTTCGCCAGCGGTCTGCAGAAGGCCGGTTATGCCACCGACCCGGCCTACGCCAGCAAGCTGGCCAAGGTCATTGCCACCACCCAGCGCCTGCAGCGCAATGTGGCCTGATGCCATGCCCGCCAGGCCATGATTGAAGGGGACGGGTCTTGAGCGCGTTTTCCCTGATGTCGCTGGGTTCCAAGGCCGTGAACGCGGCCTACACCCAGCTGCAGTCGACCGGCAACAACATTGCCAATGCCAATGTCAAGGGCTACTCGCGCCAGTCGGCCCAGTTGGCCACCAGCTCGGCCGAGTACAGCGGTTCGGGCTATCTGGGTCGGGGCGTGACGGTCACCACCATCGCCCGCGCGTCGAACATGTTCATGTCGCAGCAGATGGTGGCCACCGGCAGTGCCGCCGCCGCCGACGCGGTGCGGCGCGACCGCTTGTCGCAGCTGGAGCAGGTATTTGCCAGCGGCGGGGCCGGTCTGGGCCAGGCCGCGACCCAGATCTTCAATGCCTTTGCCGACCTGGCGGCGGTGCCCACCGACCTGTCCGCACGCCAGGTCGTGCTGGCAAGGCTGGAAGACTTTGCCAGCCTGTCACGCTCGACCTCGGCCCAGATCGAGTCGCTGCAGGGCAGCGTCAACCACGACCTGGTGGGCGCGGTGGCCGAGGTCAATGCGATGGCCGGCGCGCTGGCCAAGCTCAATGTCAGCATCCAGAAGGCCGGCGCCGAAGGCCACTCGCCCAACGACCTGCTGGACCAGCGCGACCAGCTGGTCAAGAGCCTCGGCGAGAAGCTGCAATTGCAGGTCTACATCGGCGCCGACGACACCGCCAGCCTGTTCGTCGGCAGCGGCCAGAGCCTGGTGATCGGCGGCGCCGCCTACAAGGTGATGGCCGGCGCGGACGCGAATGACCCGACCCGGGTGCGCATGAGCATCGACCAGGGCGGCCTGAGCGCCGACATGACGATCCAGGACGTGGGCGATGGCCAGATCGGCGGCCTGCTCGACTTCCAGGGCCAGGCCCTGGCCGATGCGCGCAACCGCCTGGGCCAGCTGGTCACCGGCCTGGCCTCGGCCTTGAACCAGCAGCAGACGCTGGGCCTGGACCTGCAGGGCCAGGCCGGCAGCGCATTCTTCAGCTTGAATGGCCCGCAGGCCCTGCCGGCCACCCACAATGCCCAGGACGCCGGCGGCAATTACCTGGCCACGCTCAGCCTGTCCATCACTGACCCGTCCCGGCTCAAGGCCAGTGAATACCAGCTGGTCCCCGACCCGGCCCAGGGCGGCCAGTACATCGTCACCCGGCTGGCCGACGGCCAGGTGTTCCAGCCGGTGGCCGATGGCCAGGTGATCGACGGCTTTGTCATCACCATCGGCCCCACGCCACCAGGCGCCGGCGAGTCCTTCCGGCTCAAGCCGGTGTCGGGCGCGGCGTCCGACCTGACCGCCTTGCTGAAGAACCCGCGCGGCGTGGCCGCGGCCAACCCGGTGACGGCCCAGGTCGCGGCCACCAACCGGGGCACGGCCAGCGTGCGCGCGCTCGACATCGTGGCCGCCCCGATGGCCGGTTACCAGGCCCTGACTCTGAATTTCATCGACGACCAGGGCGGCTACGAGATCCTGGACGCCAGCCAGGCCCGCCTGGCCAGCGGCAGCTATGTGGCCGGCCGCCCGATCGCCTATGACGGCATGGCCCTGCAGCTGTCGGGCCTGGCGCGCAGCGGCGACCAGCTGACGCTCGCGCCCACCACCCATCCAGCGGCCAGCAATGGCAATGCGATGCGCTTTGACAACCTGGCCAGCCAGGCCCTGATCGACGGCCAGACGGTGGCCGATGCGCATGCCAACACCCTGTCGGCGCTGGGCGTGCAGCTGCAGGGCGCCAAGCAGGCCGCCGACACCAGCGAGGCGGTGGCCGGGCGGGCGGCGGCCGACCTGTCCGGTGTGGTGGGTGTCAATCTCGACGAGGAAGCGGCGCGTCTGATCCAGTACCAGCAGGCCTACCAGGCCTCGGCCAAGGTGCTGCAGTCGGCGCAGTCGCTGCTCGACACCATCCTCAGCCTGGCGCGCTGAGCACCTGACACCTGACAAGGCCCCCCATGCGCGTGTCCACTGCCTTCCGCTATGAATCCACCGTCGACAACCTGCAAAGGCGCCAGCGCGACATGAGCGAGGCGCAGCTGCAGATGACCAATGGCAAGCGCATCAACCGCCCCAGCGACGACCCCACCGGCGCGGCGCGTGCCGAGCGGGCCTTCATCAGCCAGCAGCGCATCGTCAGCGACCAGCGCGCGGTGGATGCCAGCCGCAATGCCATGGTGCTGGCCGAATCGGCACTGGGCCAGGCCGGCGACCTGATGCAGGCCGCGCGCGAGACCGTGGTCGCCTCGGGCAATGGCAGCTACAGCCCGGGCGAGCGGGCGGCCCAGGCCGCGCGCCTGCAGCAATACCGTGACCAGTTGCTGGCGCTGGCCAACCAGGGCAACGGCGCTGGTGGCTTCCTGTTTGGCGGCCAGGGCGCCAGCGCCATCCCCTTTCTCGACACCGCCAGCGGGGTGCAGGCCGCCGCCACCGGCGGCGCCTCGCAGCTGTCGGGCAGCGAGCAGATGCCGGTCACGGTGGACGGCCAGGCGATCTGGCTCGGCGTGGCCAGCGGCAATGGCGTGTTTGTCACCGGCGCCGCCCCGGCCAATAGCGGCAGCGCCTTTGTCGATGCCGGCAGCGTCACCAACCCCGCCGCGCTCACCGGGGCCAGCTACCAGATCGTCTTTGCCGGCAGCGCTGCAGGCAGCAGCTACAGCGTGCTGCGCGACGGCCAGCCCACCGCCCAGGCCGGCCTGCCCTTTGTGTCGGGCGGCGTGCTGACCGTGGACGGCATGTCCCTGCACATCAAGGGCGTGCCGGCGGCCGGCGACCGCTTCACGGTCGAGCCGTCGGCCCCCGAACTCGACACCTTTGCCGCGCTCGACCGGGCGATCACGGTGTTGAAGGACCCGCAGGCCAATGCCGGCCATGTCAGCCAGGCGGTCAACAACGGCCTGCGCGACATCGACGCGGTGATGGGCCGCTTGCAGGCTGCCCGGGCCGAGGCCGGCAGCGCGCTGAACCGGCTCGATTCGATCGACAATCGCAACCAGGACCGGGCGCTGTGGGCCAAATCGGTGCAGTCCGATGCCGAAGACCTGGACATGGTGCAGGCGGTCAGCGATTTTCAGAACAAGCAGACCAGTTACCAGGCGGCGCTGCAAAGCTATGCTTCGGTGCAGCGCCTGTCCTTGTTCGATTACATCAAATAGGCGGCGCGCACGGTGTCCCTCCCGTCCCTCCCCACCAGCCAAGGCCCCAGCGGCCGCTCTCTGATGATCGATCACCCTGCCTTGGGCCAGGTCCTGTTGGGCTACTCCCCGATGATCGACCGGCATCGCGCCATCACGGCCTTGCGCCTGACGCTGTGCCCGTTGCGCCAGGCCGCGCCGCCCGATGCCGACGACCTGGTGGCCGCCCTGGCGCAGGCCTGGCCCGACGGCGCCGGCCGCCTGTCGATCGATGTCGTGGGCGAGCCCCTGCTCGAGCGCCTGCTGCAGGTGCGGCTGCCGGCCAACCTGATGCTGGAGGTGCCGGCCTTCATGGTCGCCGATCCGGCCCATGGCCCGGCCCTGGCCGCGCTGTACCGCCAGGGCACCACTCTGCTGGTCAAAGGCCGGCCGCTGGCGCCCCTGCCCAAGCCGGTGCTCGACGCCTGCGCCTATTCGATCATCGACCTGGCCGACGAACGCCGTGACGGCCTGCCCCCGCCGGGTGGCGTGACCCGCAACGTGCCGCATGTGCAGGCCGGTGTGCGCAGCATCGCCGACATGAACGCCGCCTTCGCGCGCGGTGCGATCGCGGTCTTGGGCTGGCCGCTCGACGATGTGGCGCCACAGGCCATGGCCCCGCGCAGCGCGGTGCAACCGGCGATGCAGACTGTCGTCGAGCTGATCAACCGGGTCGACCGGCACGAACCCATCGACCGGCTCGAAGCCCTGCTCAAGAACGACCCGACCCTGGCCTACAAGCTGCTGCGCTACATCAACGCGCCCGGGTTCGGGCTGCGGGTCGAGGTCACGTCCTTCCGCCACGCCATCATGCTGGTGGGCTACCAGCGGCTCAAGCGCTGGCTGGTGCTGCTGCTGGCCGCGGCCAGCCGCGACAACAACCTCAAGCCGGTGGTCTATGCGGCGGTGCGCCGCGGCCTGGTGATGGAGGAACTGGGCCGCGACAACGCCTGTGACGAAGACCAGCGCGGCGAGCTCTTCATCTGCGGCGTGTTCTCGCTGCTCGACCGCCTGATGCAGCTGCCGATGGCCGAGCTGCTGCAGAACCTGCCCACCTCCGACGGCGTGCGCGCGGCGCTGCTGCTGGGAGAGGGGCCGCTGCTGCCCTACCTGGCCCTGGTGCGGGCGGTGGAGGCAGCCGCCATCCATGACATCCCCGAGGCCGCCGAGGCCTTGATGATGGCGGCCCCGGACGTCAACCGCGCGGTGCTGCGCGCCCTGGTGGCCGCGCGCGAACTCGATTAGGCGCCGGCGGCGCGCGGCCCGGCGTGCAGCGGCGTCCGGGCCAGGCCGGCCGCTAAACTGGACCGCATGTCCCTGCTGTCCCGTCCGGTCGCCCTGCCGTCGAATGCCCAGCTCAGCGCCTTGCTGGACGGGGTCGAGGAGTTGCTGTTGCTGGTGGACGCGCGCCAGCGCCTGAGCTTCTGCAACCGCAGCGCCCAGCAACTGCTGGACTGCGAGCCGGGCCAGCCCCTGGGCCTGGCGCTGTGCCGGCTGGCCGGGCCCTCGCGCAGCGGCCTGCTGGCCGCGCTGCAGGCCGGCCGGGCCGACCAGGCGCTCGATCTGCGCCTGGTCGATGGCCAGCCGCTGCAGCTCACGCCCAGCCGGGTAGCGGGCAGCGGCTGGGCCCTGCGCGGGCCGCTGCCGGCCACCCGCTGGGGCCAGCCGCCGCTGGCGGCGGCGGCCACCAGCGAGCTGATCCGCCTGCTCTGGGACGCACCCCAGCCGCTGCTGGTGCAGGACACCCGCTTCGTGGTGGTGGCCGCCAACCGGGCCTTCTGCGAGGCCCTGGGCTGCCGCCCCGACCAGGTGCTGGGCCAGGACCTGGCCGACGGCCTGCAAGCCGAAGAACAGGCCGAACTGGCCGCCGCCCGCGAGCGCTGGCGCCTGGCCCTGGCCGAGGGCCGCCAGCCCGCGCGCACCGCCGAGCTGCGCCTGCCTGCCGGCGCCGGACCCGAGCGCTGGTTTCGTTATGCGCCGCGCTGGGTCAGCGCCGACGACGGCTCGCCGCTGCTGCTGGCCCTGCTGCAGGATGTGACCGCCGAGCACCTGGCGCGCGGCCAGGCCGAGCAGCCCGGCCATGAGCTGGACGGCTGGTTCGACCTCAGCCCGATCGGCATGCTGGTCTATGACGCCAGCGGCCAGGTGGTGCGCAGCAATGCGGCCTTCGAGGCCCTGGTCGGGCGCAGCCCGGTGCTGCTGCGCGACATGCCTGCCGATGTCTGCCAGCTGCTGGCCTGGGAGGGCCAGGCCCCGCATCCCGACCTGCAATGCGATGCCGCACCGCTCGAGGTGCATGCCACCGTGGCGCTGGCCAATGGGCAAGGCCAGCACCTGCGCGCCCGGCTGCGCGCCTTCGCTGGTGCCGAGGGCGGATTGCGGGTGATGGCGGTGGTCGAAGACCGCAGCCTCGAGGATGCGCATGATCTGGCCCGGATGGAGATCGGCGCCTTGATGGACGCCGCCAGCATCGGCGTGGCCACCTACGAGCCCACCCGCGGCTGGGTCCACAACCGGCCGACACCCGGTGTGGCCGCCGGCCCCTTCCTGGCCATGGCCACGCCCGACCCGGCCGACGCACAGGCGCAGGGCCGGCGGGCGGCCGGCGCGGCGCCGCAAGGGGTGGGCCGCGAACAGGTCGACCCGGCCTCGCGCGATGCCTTCGAGCGCCTGCAGCAGGCAGTGCGCGAGGGCCGGCGGGCCCAGGTGCGCTATGCCGTCAACCTGGCCGGCCTGGGCCAGCGCTGGCTGCTGACCCGGGTCGAGCCCGGTGAACTGGCCGGCGGGCGCCCTACCTTGTCGGTGGTCACCCTCGACATCACCGAGCAGGAGCAGGCCCAGCGCCACAGCGAGCAACTGCTGCGCGAGCTGACCACCATCCTGGAGGGCACCAGCACCGGCCTGGCGTCCTTGCGCGGTGAGCGTCTGGTGCGCTGCAACCGGCGCTTCGAATCGATGCTGGGCCTGCCCGTCTTGCCGGCGCGCGAAACCCGGCTGGCCGAGGTGCTGGCCGACCATCCGGCCGCACTCACCGCCTTGCGCCAGGCCCTGGCCCGGCCGGGCCGCCACGAGATCGAACTGCAACGCCCGGCGGCCGACGGCCAGCCGCAGTGGTTCACCCTGACTGCCACCGTGTCGGCCGCGTCCAGCCCGGGCGGCGACCCCGAGGGGGTGCTGGTGCTCAGCGATGTGTCGGGGCTGAAGGCCCAGCAGGCCTCGCTGGAGACCCTGGCGCGCGAACGCGAGCTGATGTTCAACCTGTCCGATGTGGGCCTGGCCTACCTGCGTGGCGGCTGCATCGAGCGCGGCAACGAGGCCATGGGCTTGCTCACCGGCTACGCCGTGCAGGAGCTGCCCGGCCTGCACCTGTCGGCCTTGTTTGCCGACCAGGCGGCCTTCGACGCGCTCTGGGCCGAGCAGCAGGCCGCGCTGCAGCAGACCGGCCGCTGGCGCGGCGAGCGCCGCCTGCGCCGGCGCGACGGACGCCTGCTGTGGGTGCAGGTGAGCAAGCGCCAGGTCGACCAAGCCGACCTGCGGGCCGGCTTGATCTGCTCCTATGTGGACGTGGACGAGCGCCACCGGGCGCGCGAGGCCGTGCAGTTGCAGGCCGAGCGCACCCGGGCCATCCTGGATTCGGTGCTGGTGGGCATCGTCACGGTCGGCGATGGCGGCATCGAATGGATGAACCGCAGCGCGCGCCGCATGTTCGGTGGCGAGCTGGCCGATTTTGTCGGCGAGCCCATCGCCATCGTCGCCACCGCCGACCCCGACCATCCGCTGCGCGCCACCCACTACCGCCAGGCCCTGGGCGACGGCCAGGCCGAGACCTTCGAGTGCCGCCTGCGCGGCCGCGACGGACGCGAATTCTGGGTGGTGGGCAATGCGGTGGTCACCGGCCGCGGCATGCCGCTGGCCGGCGGCCCGGGTGCGGCCTCCCAGATCACCTTTGCGCTGCTCGACATCGAGCGCCGGCGCCAGGCCGAGGTCTCGATCGCCCAGGCCCAGACCTCGCTGCAGCGCATCATCGACACCGCACCGATGGCCATCGCGCTGTTCGACGCACCCAGCGGCCGGGTGCTGCGGCTCAACCACATGGCCGCCAGCTTTCTGGGGCGCCCGGCCGCCGCCGTGCTGGGGCGGGCGCCGGAAGACTGGTTCGCGCCCGACGACGCGCTGCAGCTGCGCGACAGCCTGGCGGCCGCGCGCCAGCGCCCCGACGGCGTGCGCCGCGAATGGCTGCGGCCGCTGCCAGGGCCTAAGGACGGGCCGGACCCGGCGTTTGGCGGCAGCGCTGCCGCCCCCGCGCTGCGCGCCGGGGACAATCGCCACGTCGCGCTCCATTACACCCGCGAGCCCCAGCAGCTGGGGGTGGCCCGCGACGTGACCCCGCAGCGCCAGGCC
>JANNZD010000379.1:0-1535 GCA_031410435.1 Betaproteobacteria bacterium
GGCGCTGCGGGGGGGCATTGGGTGGGCCCGGCCCTGCCGCCCTCGCCCTGGGGCGTGAGCCGGGGGGGCGCGGGGGGGGTGATTCGGCTACCGGACGCCCAGGGCCTGTTGCGCTGTTTGTTGGCCCTGGCGGCCGACGCCCCCGCGCCCGACCTGCCGGCCCTGTCGGCGCCCACCTGGCAATGGCTGGAGGTGCACAGTGGAGTGGCGCGGGTGACGGCCGCCACGGCGGAACAGTTCGTGCCGCAGATGGTCAATTTCGAGCTGGTAGGCGGGGTCAACTTCCAGAAAGGCTGCTATCCGGGCCAGGAGGTGGTGGCGCGCAGCCAGTACCGCGGCACCCTCAAGCGCCGGGCCACGGTGCTCGAAGGCCCCGCCGCGCTGGCGGCTGGGCAAGAGGTGTTCAACAGCCAGGATCCGGGCCAACCGGCCGGCATGGTGGTGCTGGCCGCGACCAGCCCCGACGGTGGCAGCAGCGCGCTGGTGGAGATCAAACTGGCCGCGCTGGCCGGTGGCAGCCTGCATGCCGGCGCGCCCGACGGGCCGCTGCTGCGCCGCGGCGCCCTGCCCTACGCCATTCCGGCGGACCAGGGCTGAGCGGCAGACCCGCAGTGGCGCGCCGCTTGTATGTCTACTACCGGGTGGCGGCAACGGCCCTGCCGGCTGCCCTGCAGGCGGTGCTGGCAATGCAGGCCAGCCTGGTGCAAGCCCATCCCGGCCTGTGCGCCGAGCTGCTGCGGCGGCCGGGCTTGCGCGAGGGCGATGTCACGCTGATGGAGGCCTACACCGGGCCAGCCAGCGCCCTGGCCGACACATTGCTGCTGGCGCTGGCCCAGGCTGCGGCCCGGTCGGGCCTGCCGAATGCCCGGCATGCCGAATGGTTTGACGAACTGACACCCCACTGCCCATGAACCCAGACGACTTCAAGGCCCTGCTGCAGCGCTTCTGCCATGCAGCCGAGGCCGGCGATGGCCCGGCCTTCGCGGCCTGCTTCACCACCGACGCGGTCTACCACGACTACATCTACGGCGACCATGTGGGCCGCGCCAGCATTGCCCACATGATGGGCGAGCTGTTCCACCGCGATGCCGGGCCCGATTACCGCTGGCAGATGTTCGACCCGGTCTGCAACGGGGCGCTGGGCTATGCCTGGTCGCTGTCGAGCTTCACCTCGCAAGTGCCTGATTTTGCCGGGCGCCGGGTGGTGATAGACGGCATGAGCCGTTTCGAGCTGCGCGACAGCCTGATCAGCGATTACCGCGAATCGGTCAATGGCGGCGTGGCCATGGTGCAGCTGGGGGTTGCCGCGCCGCGGCTGGAAAAAGTGCTGCAGCGCTGGAGCCGGCAGCTGCAGGACCAGCCCGCTACCCAGGCCTTTCTGGCCGTGGCCAAGCCGGGCTGAGAGCCTGTGATTTATTCCGACATGCCCGCTCACCACCCCAAAAGACGCCCGCTCGTCGTTGCAAATGCTCGTCATAGCCCGGGCTATGACTGCGCTTTGCGCCTAGATCGCGCGCCTTTTTGGGCGTTGCTCG
>JANNZD010000380.1:0-6691 GCA_031410435.1 Betaproteobacteria bacterium
GCATACCCACTTCACGGCCGAGATCTATGTGCTGAGCAAGGACGAGGGCGGCCGCCATACGCCTTTCTTCAACAACTACCGCCCGCAGTTCTACTTCCGCACGACGGACGTGACCGGCGCGGTGGAGTTGCCGGCGGACAAAGAAATGGTCATGCCTGGCGACAACGTCAGCATCACGGTCAAGTTGATCAACCCGATCGCGATGGAAGAAGGCCTGCGCTTCGCCATCCGAGAAGGTGGCCGCACCGTCGGTGCCGGCGTGGTCGCCAAGATCATCGCGTAATCAGTGATCCAAGCTGCAGGGGCATAGCTCAATTGGCAGAGCGTCGGTCTCCAAAACCGAAGGTTGGGGGTTCGATTCCCTCTGCCCCTGCCAAGCCTGGATCCAGTCAGTCACGCTGAAAGCACCGCCAGACCGGTTGCATATTCACCCAGCCCCTGCGCAGGCTGTGGCCCGCAGGCTTCAACGGCCGGCGGGCCTTGCCGCTGTTGGGCTTCAATGACCGGCAGCGCACCCGCAGGGGCACCAGACAAACACATGGCCACCAACACCCAAGTCGAAACCGTTTCCACAGGCTTAGACCGCGCCAAACTCGCTGCGGCGGCAGTGCTGCTGGTGGGTGGCGTGGCGGTGTATTACCTGCTGGGCAAACAAGACCTGTGGTTGCGCGTGCTGGCTCTGCTGGTGTTGCTGGCAGCGGCCGTGGCCACCTTCTTCACGTCCGAGCCGGGCAAGCAGTTGATCGCCTTTGGCCGGGATTCGGTCAAGGAGACCAAGAAGGTTGTCTGGCCTGCGCGCAAAGAGGCGATGCAGATGACCGGCTATGTGTTCGCCTTCGTGATCGTGATGGCCTTGTTCCTGTTTCTGACGGACAAGACCTTGGAATGGGTGCTGTACGACCTGATTCTGGGCTGGAAGCGATGATCCAGCCGCCCGGGGCCAGGTGCTTGCAGTGCCAAACCCTGAACGGACTGAGCCAAGTGGCCAAGCAACATTGACGCAAGAGGCCTCAGCAACATGAGCGAACTGATCCCCCAAGCCGACGACGCCGTGCCCGTGGCGCCCGCCGCGCCTGCTGTGCCGCTGCGCTGGTACGTGGTGCATGCCTATTCCGGCATGGAAAAAGCCGTCGAACGCAATATCCGCGAGCGCATCGAGCGGGCCGGCATGCATGGCAAATTCGGCCGCATCCTGGTGCCCACCGAAGAAGTCATCGAGCTGAAGAACGGCAAGAAGTCGGTCACCGAGCGCCGCTTCTTCCCGGGTTATGTGCTGGTCGAGATGTTGATGGATGACGAATCCTGGCACCTGGTCAAGCACACCAGCAAGGTCACCGGCTTTGTCGGCGGCGCCAAGAATCGGCCGGCGCCGATCTCGGAAGCCGAAGTGATGAAGATCGTCAACCAGATGCAGGAAGGCCTGGAAAAGCCCCGCCCGAAGGTGGAGTGGATGATCGGCGAGATGGTCCGGGTCAAGGAAGGCCCGTTCACCGACTTCAACGGTGCGGTCGAGGACGTCAATTACGAGAAGTCCAAGGTCAAGGTCTCGGTCACGATCTTTGGCCGAGCTACTGGCGTGGAGCTGGACTTCGCGCAAGTAGAGAAGGTCTAGATTTTCAGTCGGCAGCCCGCGTGGCGCGACCCGGCGCCGGGCTGCCGATTCCCAACAGGGTCGCAAATGACGAGGAGCTGCACAAGCTCGAAGATTCCGTCGCGAGGGCGCCGAGATCGGGTTGAGGAATGGCGCCGTACACCCGTACGGCGACTACCGCAGACCTGAGATCGGTGGCCGCAGCAGGAAGATTCGTGCTTGTGGGGCGTTTGAACTCGAGGAGCCTTTCATGGCAAAGAAAATCGTCGGCTTCATCAAGCTGCAAGTGCCCGCGGGCAAGGCCAATCCGTCGCCACCTATCGGTCCGGCGCTGGGCCAGCGCGGCCTCAACATCATGGAGTTCTGCAAGGCCTTCAACGCCCAGACCCAGGGTGTCGAGCCCGGCCTCAAACTGCCCGTGGTGATCACCGCCTATGCGGACAAGTCCTTCACCTTCGTGCTCAAGTCGCCACCGGCGTCTGTGCTGCTGAAGAAGGCGGCCAAGATCGACAAGGGCTCAGGCCGTGCACACATCGAGAAGGTGGGCAAGATCACCCGTGCCCAACTCGAGGAAATCGCCAAGATCAAGACCAAGGATCTGACCGCCGCCGACATGGATGCGGCAGTGCGGACGATCGCTGGTTCGGCCCGATCGATGGGCCTCATCGTGGAAGGGGTCTGACATGGCCAAACTCACCAAGCGCCAGAAAGCCACTGCCGGCAAGGCCGACTCGCTCAAGCTCTACGGCTTTGATGACGCGATCGCGATCGTGAAGGACTGCGCCACGGCCAAGTTCGATGAGTCCATCGATGTGGCGGTGCAATTGGGCATCGACGCCAAGAAGTCTGACCAGGTCGTGCGCGGCGCGGTCGTGATGCCCAACGGCACCGGCAAGACCAAGCGCGTGGCGGTGTTCGCCCAGGGTGCCAAGGCCGAAGAAGCGCGCGCCGCCGGCGCCGACATCGTCGGCATGGACGATCTGGCCGCCGACATCAAGGCTGGCAAGATGGATTTCGATGTGGTCATTGCGTCGCCCGACACGATGCGTGTGGTCGGTACGCTGGGCCAGATCCTCGGCCCACGTGGCCTGATGCCCAACCCCAAGGTTGGCACGGTCACGCCCGACGTGGCCACTGCGGTGCGCAATGCCAAGGCCGGCCAGGTGCAGTTCCGGGTCGACAAGGGCGGCATCATCCACGGCACGATTGGCCGGCGCTCGTTTGACAGCGACAAGCTCAAGGGCAACCTGGCCGCGCTGTTGGATGCGCTGACCAAGGCCAAGCCTGCAGCGAGCAAGGGCATCTACCTGCGCAAGCTGGCGGTGTCGTCGACCATGGGTGTGGGCGTGCGGGTCGACCTTCAGTCGCTGACCTCGGCCTGAGCAGGATGGTTTGAATGCCCTGCGCGTGTCTGGCGCGGGGTGAGAAATTGGTGGGCTGAGGCCGGATTTCTGGTGACCCTCACGGGCCACTCCCGGCCTCGGGCCATCCAAGACCGTTGGCGAGGCAGGCACATGAGCCTGCCCCTTAATCGTGTGTTGCGCACCGCAGGGTGGGCAGCAGGCGGCCAACGCAGATGGCGGTCCCGCCTGAAGGATATCGGTCCGGCCCTGTGCAAGCAGGGGCGGGACGCATGCCGGATGGTTTGGTCGCTGCAACCTGGATGCACTGTGCCGCCCTGGAGACGGGGCGGGCGGTGCTTGTAAGTGAGGAGCAGACCTTGAGTCTCAATCGCAACGAGAAAGCGGCCGTGGTCGCGGACGTGTCGGCACAAGCCGCACGCTCGCAGACACTCGCGCTGGCCGAGTACCGTGGCCTCACCGTTGAACACCTGAACAAGCTGCGCAAGGACGCGCGCGAGAAGGGTGTGTATCTTCATGTACTGAAGAACACACTCGCTCGCCGCGCCGTTGTCGGCACCCCGTTCGAGGTGGCATCGGAGTCCATGTCCGGCCCGCTGATCTACGGCTTTTCAGAGGACGCTGTCGCCGCGGCCAAAGTCATCGCTGACTTTGCCAAGGGCAACGACAAGCTGGTCATCAGAGGTGGCGCCTACGCAGGCAAGGCGCTGAGCGCCGACGGGGTCAAGGCCCTGGCGGCTGTGCCGAGCCGTGAAGTGCTGATCTCCCAGATCGCTGGCCTGCTCAAATCGCCGATCCAGCGATTTGCCGCCGTGCTGGCCGCCCTGGCCGAGAAGCAGACCCCTGCAGCTGAAGCGGCACCCGCCGCAGACGCCGACGCGGTGCCTGTCGCTGACGCCCCGGCCGCCGCCTGATCGATCCCCGTATCCAAACCATTTTTTGAATCGAGAAACCCCAATGGCATTCGACAAAGACGCATTCCTCACCGCCATGGACAGCATGTCCGTGATGGAACTCAACGACCTGGTCAAGGCGATCGAAGAGAAGTTCGGCGTGTCCGCCGCTTCGATGGCGGCCCCGGCCGCCGGTGGTGGCGCTGCCGCCGCAGTGGTGGAAGAGCAGACCGAATTCAACGTGATGCTGCTTGAAGCCGGCGCCCAGAAGGTGCAAGTCATCAAGGCCGTGCGCGAACTGACGGGCCTGGGCCTGAAGGAAGCCAAGGACCTGGTTGACGGCGCCCCCAAGGCTGTCAAGGAAGGCATCGCCAAGGCTGACGCCGAAGCCGCGCTGAAGAAGCTGCTGGACGCCGGTGCCAAGGCCGAAGTGAAGTAATTCACGCCCGTTGCCCGGGGCTGGCAGGCGCGGCGCGCCTGCCAGCCTTTTGGCATTTCAGCGGAAATACCCTTGTGAATTCTTGAAAACGCCTTTCGGGTTATCCTGTAGGGCTTTTTCAAGTGTTCTCTGAACCGACTGCAGAGAACCAGTTTGGTCGGACTCCGGTGCAACGCCGGGGTTGTCCGCCAGCGGCTGGTAGTGGCCAGCCACCAAGCTTCGGGCCGTCCCGCTCATGATGTTGAGTAGACGTGCGCCCGGTGCCAGTCGCCGACGAGACATCAGCCCGGGCCCTGGCTGATGGCATCGAAACGGAGTTTCCATGGCGCAAGCAACCCCCTACAGCTACACCGAACGCAAGCGTATCCGCAAAAGCTTCGGCAAGCGCGAGAACGTCTTGAGCGTTCCTTACCTTTTGACCATGCAGCGCGAGGCCTATGTCGCCTTCCTGCAAAAAGAACTGCCGCCGTCCAAACGCAAGCCCGAAGGGCTGCAGGCGGCTTTCTTGTCTGCCTTCCCGATCGTGTCACACAACAACATGGTCGAGATGAAGTTCATTGAGTACAACATCGCCAAACCGCCGTTCGACGTGCGGGAGTGCCAGCAGCGCGGCCTGACCTTCGCCGCCGCGGTGCGCGCGAAGCTGCAGATGATCATCTATGACCGCGAATCGTCACCGGCCAAGGTGGTCAAGGAAATCAAGGAGCAAGAGGTCTATATGGGCGAAGTGCCGCTCATGACCGACTACGGCTCCTTCATCGTCAACGGCACCGAGCGGGTCATCGTCTCGCAGCTGCACCGCTCGCCCGGTGTGTTCTTCGAGCACGACAAGGGCAAGACGCACAGCTCGGGCAAGCTGCTGTTCTCGGCGCGCATCATCCCCTACCGCGGATCGTGGTTGGACTTCGAGTTCGACCCCAAGGACATCCTCTACTTCCGGGTCGACCGTCGCCGCAAGATGCCGGTGACGATCCTGCTCAAGGCCATCGGCCTGAACAACGAGCAAATCCTGGCCAATTTCTTCGAGTTCGACACCTTCCGCCTGATGGATGCGGGCGCGCAGATGGAGTTCGTGCCCGACCGCCTGAAGGGCGAGGTGGCGCGTTTCGACATCACCGACAAGGAAGGCAAGGTCGTCGTCGAGAAAGACAAGCGCATCACCGCGCGCCATGTGCGCACCCTCGAGCAGACCGGCACCCAGTTCGTCTCGGTGCCCGAGGATTACGTGGTGGGCCGCATCGTTGCCCGCAATATGGTCGATGCCGACACCGGCGAGATCATTGCCAAGGCCAATGACGAACTGACCGACCTGCTGCTGAAAAAGCTGCGCACCGCCGGCGTCAAGGATGTGCAGTGCCTGTTCACCAACGAGCTGGACCAGGGCGCCTACATCAGCCAGACCCTGGCCTCTGACGAAACCGCCGATGAGCTGGCGGCGCGCGTGGCCATCTATCGCATGATGCGCCCCGGTGAGCCCCCGACCGAAGACGCCGTGCAGGCCCTGTTCGGCCGCTTGTTCTACAACGAAGACACCTACGACCTGAGCCGCGTGGGCCGCATGAAGTTCAACGCCCGTGTCGGCCGCGACGTGCCCGAAGGCGCGATGACGCTGAACAACGAGGACATCCTCGACGTCGTCAAGATCCTGGTCGAGTTGCGCAATGGCCGTGGCGAGGTCGACGACATCGACCACCTGGGCAACCGGCGCGTGCGCTGCGTGGGCGAGCTGGCCGAGAACCAGTACCGCTCGGGCCTGGCCCGCATCGAGAAGGCCGTGAAGGAGCGTCTCGGCCAGGCCGAGACCGACGCGCTGATGCCGCATGACCTGATCAACTCCAAGCCGATCTCTGCGGCGCTGAAGGAGTTCTTCGGCGCGTCGCAGCTGTCGCAGTTCATGGACCAGACCAATCCCTTGTCCGAGATCACGCACAAGCGGCGTGTCTCGGCCTTAGGGCCGGGCGGCCTGACCCGCGAGCGTGCCGGCTTCGAGGTGCGCGATGTGCACCCCACCCACTACGGCCGGGTCTGCCCGATCGAGACCCCCGAGGGCCCGAACATCGGCCTGATCAACTCGCTGGCGCTGTATGCCCGCCTGAACGAATACGGCTTCCTCGAGACGCCCTACCGCCGCGTGGCCGACGGCAAGGTCACCGACCAGATCGACTACCTGTCGGCGATCGAGGAGGGCAAGTACGTCATCGCCCAGGCGAATGCCTCGCTCAGCGACAACGGCACCCTCACCGACGAGCTGGTTTCGGCCCGCGAAGCCGGTGAATCGGTGCTGACCTCGCCCGAGCGCATCCAGTACATGGACGTGGCGCCGGCACAGATCGTCTCGGTGGCGGCATCCCTGGTGCCCTTCCTGGAGCACGACGACGCCAACCGCGCGCTGATGGGCGCCAACATG
>JANNZD010000381.1:0-15256 GCA_031410435.1 Betaproteobacteria bacterium
GGCGCTTGGGTCGCAGGCGCTTGGGGGCGCGGCAGGGCGTTGCGCGGGCCTTCGGTCTGGGGCCCAGCCGTCCCTGGCGGCCGGCCCGGACCGGTCAGCGGGCCGGGTTGAGCGGGGGCTTGCTGCGGGCCGGCGCCCACCGGTGGCGCCGGCAGAAGGGCGGGCGCTGCGGGCACGCCGACCAAGCCAGGCCTTGCAGGGGCCGCCGCGATCGGGGCCGGCACCGGGGCCTCCGGCGCACGGGCCGGCCTGTCAGACCGGCGCCAGTGCGGCTCAGGCCCAGGCGGATGGGCGGTGTCGCCATGCCAGGGCGGATGCCGATCCCGGGTCGGACTACCCCGGCCATGATCGCCGTTGCGATGAGCGCCGTCAGGGCCTTCCGACGGAGGCGGCATCGGCCCCGTTGCGCCCGCAGGGTGCCCTGGGTGTGCACCCGGGTGTGCGCCTGGATTTGCGCCCGGATTTGCGCCCGGATGGCCGGCCCAGCGCGGCGGCACCGCAGGCGGCACAACGACCACCACCGGCGCCGGCGCCACCACCGGGATCACCACCCGAGGCGGCGGCGGGCGCCAGCCGCCGCCGGGCGGGCCCCCTGCAAGCGGCGCTGCACTGACCCAGCCCGCATGCACCGGGGCAAATCGAGCCGGCAGATGGCGGTGGCCCGGCCACCAGCTCCAACGCCCGCTCACCACCACCCAGCTGCCGTAGTGAAACGGCGCAAAGCCCCAGGGCGCGGCGTCGATCCAGGTCCAGCCCCAAGGGGCGACCCAGGCCCAGCGGCCCTCATGGAAGGGGGCCCAGCCGGGCGCGACCAGCCGTGGCTGCCAAACGCTGCCGTGCTCGACGCTGTCGACCCAGTCGCCGTGGCGGTCCAGGTCCTGCCAGCCGGTCATGCCCCACGGCACGTGGCGGGCCGTGACCGGGGCTTCGTCCAGGCGCTCGTCACGGGCCACCCAATCGGCAAAGGCATCGCGGTCAACCGGCGCCCAGGCAAAGCGGGTGTTGCCCTGGCCGGGTTCCTGCCACAGGTCGGCACGCCGCCCCGCCGGGATGGTCAATTGGCTGTCACGGGCCTCGAAACGCAGTTCACCGCGCCAGACCGTGGCCTGGGTGGCAGGGCTGGGGGCCTCGGTCGGGCGCTCCAGCCGGTAATGCCCGGGCTGCAGCGGCAGCCAGCGGCCCTCGGGCGTCACCACCTCCACGGCCATGGCATCACCGGCCTGGCTGCGAGTCAGGTGCAGCGCCAGTGGCCCGGACAGCAGGCGCAGCACCAGCCGGTGTTGGTCCAGCTGCTCCAGCGCCAGCTCGACCTTGCCGCCCAGCCGCAGGGTGGTGCTGCCCAGCCGCAACTCGGCCCGGGCATCGGGGCCGGTGCGCAGCCGGTCGCCCGCCGCCACGGGCCAGTTGCGCAGGGTTTGCCGTGCGCCCCCCAGCCAGTCTGCGCCGTCGCGGTCGTAGCCGTACACATCGCCCTGCAGCGCGCTCAGGCGGCCAACCTGGGCCGGCAGTTCACCGGGCAGGATCGCAGCGCGGGCCAGACCGGCCAGGCCAAGCAAGCCGATGGCGCAGGCCAGCCAGCAACGCCACCCGCGCAGGCCAGCCCGCTGCCCAGCGGGCAGCGGGCTGGCCGCCGCCCGAGCAGATGGGCCGGGCCTGGGGCCGCAGGGCGGCGGCTGGGGCTCGCGCGGCACGGGCCCGCAGGCTGGGCTGCTGGCAACGGCGGGCAGGTGGGCTGGCGTCATGGGCGTGCTCCGCCACCCCGAGCGGAGCGGCCTGGTGCTTCAACGCGGCGCAGCAGGCCGGGGCTGACCGGTCGACCTTGCCGCGGTGTAAAGCCGGGCCGGCAAGGATCAATCGTCGCCAGCGTCGTCGCCCAATTCGGGAAACAGCACGCGGGTGTAGCCCAGCCGGGTCAGATCGCGCATGCGGGTCGGGTAGAGCCGACCGATCAGGTGGTCGCACTCGTGCTGCACCACGCGGGCATGGAAGCCGTCGACCTCGCGCGCCAGCGGCCGGCCCTGCAGGTCAAAGCCGGCATAGCGGATGCGCGCATGGCGGGGCACCTCACCGCGCAGGCCAGGCACCGACAGGCAGCCCTCCCAACCATCGACCATCTCGTCGTCCAAGGCGGTGATCTGGGGATTGATCAGCACCGTCATCGGCACTGCAGGCGCCTCGGGGTAGCGCTGGTTGTGCTCGAAGCCGAAGACCACCAGTTGCAGGTCCACCCCGATCTGCGGTGCCGCCAGGCCGGCGCCGTTGGCGGCCCGCAGCGTGTCCTGCATGTCAACCACCAGGGCGGCCAGTTCCGGCGTGCCGAAGACTTGCACCGGCTGGGCCACGCGCAGCAGGCGCTGATCGCCCATCTTCAAGATTTCACGCACGGCCATCGTCAACACTCCAGGGCCCAGGGCGGGCCAGTGTAGGGGCCGGCCAGCGCTGGCGCAGCGGCCGCCGCGACCCGGCCGCAATTGAACTGCAGCTTGACCGACGGCCTGCCACGCAAGCCTGGGCAGACCGCCTCGACCGCCTGGCCAGCCTTGACGATGACCCTGCAGGCAGGCATCACGGGCCGGCGCGGCCGCCCAGCGCGGGCTCGGGGCCCGCGGCCACCGGCGCTTCGGGCGCCTGGGCAGCTTCGGCCAACAAAGCGCGCAGGCCGGCCTCGTCCAGCACGGCCAGGCCCAGCGCGCGGGCCTTGTCGAGCTTGCTGCCGGCGTCCTCGCCTGCCACCACAAAATCGGTCTTGCGCGAGACCGACCCGGCCACCTTGCCGCCGGCCGCTTCGATCAGGGCCTTGGCCTCGTCGCGGCCCAGGCTGGGCAGGGTGCCGGTCAGCACCAGGGTCTTGCCGGCCAGGGGCTGCGGCACCGCCTGGTCTACCGCGCCGGCGCCCTCGGCCCAATGGATGCCGGCCGCACGCAGCTGCTCCACCACTTCGCGGTTGTGGGGCTGGTCGAAGAAGGCGCGGATGCTGCGCGCCACCACCGGGCCGACATCGCGCACCTGCAGCAGCGCGTCGAGCGGGGCGTCCATCACCCGGTCGAGGGCACCGAAGTGCTTGGCCAGGTCCTTGGCGGTGGCCTCGCCCACCTGGCGTATGCCCAGCGCATACAGAAAGCGCGCCAGCGTGGTGGCGCGGCTGCGGGCCAGGCCGGCCACCAGATTGGCGGCGCTCTTCTCGCCCATGCGGTCCAGCGCTGCCAGCTTGGCCAGGCCCAGGCTGTAGAGCTCGGGCAAGGTGCGGATCAGGCCGCTGTCGACCAGCTGGTCCACCAGCTTGTCGCCCAGCCCTTCCACATCCAGCGCGCGGCGCCCGGCAAAGTGCAACAGCGCCTGCTTGCGCTGGGCGGCGCAGAACAGGCCCCCGGTACAGCGGTGGTCGATGCCGCCCTGCTCGCGCAGCACTGCACTGCCACACACCGGGCAGGCGCGCGGCATGCGGAAGTTGGGCACATAGGGGGCGCGCGGGCCGGCACTTTGCACCACCCGGCCCACCACTTCAGGGATCACGTCGCCGGCACGCCGCACCACTACACTGTCGCCCGGCCGAACGCCCTTGCGGCGCAGCTCGAACAGGTTGTGCAGCGTGGCATTGCTGACCGTGGTGCCGCCCACGAACACCGGCGCCAGCTTGGCCACCGGGGTCAGCTTGCCGGTGCGCCCAACCTGGATATCGATGCGCTCCAGCCGGGTGATCTGCTCTTGCGCCGGGTATTTGTGGGCCACCGCCCAGCGCGGCTCGCGGGTGACAAAGCCCAGCTGCTGCTGCAGCGCCAGCGCATTGACCTTGTAGACCACGCCGTCGATGTCGAAGGGCAGCGCGTCACGCCGGGCGCCCATGGCCTGGTGGAAGGCGATCAGCCCGGCGGCGCCGTCGGCCACGCTGCGGTGTTCACAGACCGGCAGGCCGAAGGCCGCCAGCGCATCGAGCACTGCACTGTGGGTGGCCGGCAGGTCCCAGCCCAGCACCTCGCCCAGGCCATAGGCAAAAAAGCTCAAGGGCCGCTGGGCCGCGATGGCCGGGTCGAGCTGGCGCACCGCGCCAGCGGCGGCATTGCGCGGGTTGACGAAGGTCTTCTCGCCCCGGTCGCGCTGGCGCTGGTTGAGCCGCTCGAAATCGTCGCGGCGCAGGTAGACCTCGCCGCGCACCTCCAGCACTGCCGGCGCGGCACCGCGCAGCCGCAGCGGGATCTTCTGCAGGGTGCGGATGTTCTGGGTGACGTCTTCACCGGTCTCGCCATCGCCCCGGGTGGCGGCCTGCACCAGCACACCCTGCTCGTAGCGCAGGTTGATGGCCAGGCCGTCGAACTTCAGCTCGGCGGCGTATTGCACCGGCGGCGCCTCGGCCGGCAGGCCCAGCTCGCGCCGCACCCGGGCATCAAAGGCCTCGGCGCCGCTGGCCTCGGTGTCGGTCTCGGTGCGGATGCTGAGCATGGCCACCCGGTGGCGCACCGGCGCAAAACCGTCCAGCACCTGGCCCAGCACCCGCTGGGTCGGTGAATCGGCTGTCAGCAGCGCCGGGTGGGCAGCCTCCAGCGCCTGCAGGGCCTGGAACAAGCGGTCGTACTCGGCGTCAGGCAGCTCGGGGGCGTCCAGCACGTAATAGCGGTGGGCATGGTGGCGCAACTGGGCGCGCAACGCGGCCGCCTGGGCCGCGAGTGCAGCGCTGTCCGGGCCGGCGTCGGTGGGGCTTTCGATCGACATCGCGGCATTGTCTGGCAGCCGGGCAAAAAAACGGCACCCCGAGGTGCCGTTGTTGCGGTGGCGGCGGCGCGCCGCCGCACGACGATCAGCCGCGGCGCCGCGCCACCCAGGCCAGCCCGGCCAGTGCCAGGCCGACCAGGGCCAGCGCGTCAGGCTCGGGCACCACTGCTGTGACGCCAGACACATTGAACCGGCCCGGGTTGAAGGGCGCGGGCGCGAAGCCGGCCGGGTCACCGGACCGGGCGATGGCATTGAAACTGGTGCAACCCGAATTGCCCGGCACGTCATTGATGCGCACAAGAAGATCCGTGCCGGCCGCGCCGGCCTTGAGGGTCTGGCCACCGGGGTCGCCACCGCTGCACAGCGTGGTGGTGGTGCCGGACAGGGTGCCCGCGACCTCGGCCTCGATGGCGTAACTGATGTTGAGCGTGGCGCCCGCCGCCAGGATCTGGGTAGCGATGTAAGACCCGCTGTTGCCAGCGGCCGAGCTGGCCGTGGCCGACCCCCCCGCGCAGGCCAGATAGCCGGCCAGCACCCCTAGGTCCTGCCCGCCGACATTGGTATTGCAAGTGGCGCTGCTGCCGGCGTAATCGATTCGGCCATGGTCGCGCGCCACCACCGTGCCATTGAAGGCCAGGCTCAGCAGCAGGTCGGCATAGCCGGTGCCGGTGCCCGACAGGCCAATCTGGCCCGTGTCGACGTTGTACGCAAAAGTCACCAACTGGGCCACTGCCGAACTGTTGGTGTAGCTGTCGGTGTAGGTGGCCGAGGTCCGGCCGAAAAAGGTACCCGTACCCGACACCCGGGCGCCGAAATAGGTCAGGCCGGTGTTGAAGCCGTAGGTGTGGAAGAAAGTGGTGCCGGTGCTGCCCGATGCCGACCCGCCGCTGTGAAAGAAATCGCCCCCGGCGGGTGACCCCGGTGTGACCAGCGCGGTACCCGGGCCACTGGCGCCGGTCACGTTCTCGGCCGCCGTCAAGGACACCGCCGGGGTGGCGTGGGCATTCATTGTGGCGCCACCCAGCAAAGATGCCAGGGCCAGGCAAAGAACGCGAGGTTTGAAAACAGTGCTCATGGTCAAAGGTCTCCTGCAAGTCAAATGGGCAGCGACGAGAGGGCTGAGGCTGCCGCACAAAACCTGCAGCCCAGACCTGTCGGGTCTGCGCGGAACTGCTGGAGAGCAGCGTGAGCAATTTACGGGCCGCTTCTGCAAGCGTTTGATATACAACGGGTTTTTTTTTGACAGCCGCGACGCTGTAAGGTTTCCCGACAAGCCAGGCGGTCTTGGCGGCGGGCCACGCTTGGACAGAAACGATAGAGTGCCGACCCATGCTGCCCTCAATGACGCTGCCCGGCCGCCTGGCCATCGCCTGGCTCTGCCTGGCCAGCCTGAGCCCGGGTTGGGCATTGGCCTTGCCGGCGTCGAGCGCGCGGCCGCCGCCGGTGGTCACACGAACCCCGGCCCGGCCAGGCAAGCCAGCCCTGCAGCCGGCCGCGGCACCGGCACCGATGCGCCTGTCTGCCGACATCCAGCCCCGCGCCTATGCGCTGGCCTTGACCCTGGACCCGGCCCAGCCCCGCTACAGCGGTTCGGTGGAGATCGACCTGCTGCTGCGCCAGCCGACCGCGCGCATCCGCCTGCATGCCAAGGCCTTGCAGGTGCAGCAGGCCTTTGCCGAGGTGGGCGCGCGCCGCTGGCCGGCCCAGGTGCGCCCGCTCGACACCAGCAGCCTCGAACTGGTCTGGCCCAAGGCCTTGCCGGCCGGGCCGGCCCGACTGTCGCTCAGCTTCAACGGCGCACTGCAGGACAAGGACGTCTACGGCCTGTTCCGCCAGCAGGAGGCCGGCCGCTGGTATGCGATGACCCAGTTCGAAGCCACGGGCGCGCGCCTGGCCTTCCCGCTGTTCGACGAGCCCGGCTGGAAGCTGCCCTGGACGCTGAGCCTCACCGTGCCCGAGGCCCTGCAGGCGGTGTCCAACATGCCGGTGGCCAATGAAGCCACCGCACGGCCCGGCTGGAAGACCCTGCGCTTCGAGCCCACGCCACCCCTGCCCGCCTACCTGCTGGCGTTTGCGGTGGGGCCTTTCGACATCGTCGACGCTGGGCTCAGCGGCCCGGTGCCAGTTACCGGGGCATTGCCCCCGGCCCACTTCAACCCCACGCCGATGCGCTTTTTCACCCCGGCCGGGCGGGCCGGCGACGTGGCCTTTGCTGCGGCCAGTACCGGCGCCATCGTGCAGCGGCTGGAGGCCTTTTTCGACCAGCCCCACCCCTATCCCAAGCTGGACAGCCTGGCGGTGCCGGTGACGGTGGGCTTCAGCGCGATGGAGCATGCCGGGCTGATCACCTATGCCAGCAATGTGCTGCTGGCGCCGCCTGGCCAGGCCACGCCGAGCTTTCAGCGCGACTACGTGGCCGTCGCCGCGCATGAACTGGCCCATCAATGGTTCGGCAACCTGGTGACCATGGCCTGGTGGGACGACCTCTGGCTGAACGAGTCCTTTGCGTCCTGGCTGGGCGACCGCATCACCGCCGAGCTGCAACCCGGCTGGGGCTTCGAGACCGCCGCGCTGGCGGCCCGGCGCGATGCGATGCGCAGCGACCGGCTGCTGTCGGCACGCCGCATCGCCGAGCCGGTGCGCAGCGACGACGACCTGGCCAATGTCTGGGACAGCATCACCTACCAGAAGGGCCAGGCGGTGCTGTCGATGTTCGAGCAATGGCTGGGGCCGCAGCGTTTCCAGGCCGGCGTGCGGCGCTACATAGGCCGGCATGCCTGGGGCAGCGCCACGGCGGCGGATTTCTCCGCCGCGCTGGCCCAGGACGATCCCGGGCTGCCGGATGCGCTGCACAGCTTCACCCACCAGCCCGGCATCCCGCGCGTGACGGTGGACCTGTTGTGCAAGGACGGCCCGCCCCGGCTGCGCCTGCGCCAGTCGCGCCTGCTGGCCCTGGGCACCGCAGGCGCGAGGGATGCTGGCAGCCCGCGCTGGCAGGTGCCGATGGTGCTGCGCACGCCCGGCGGCAGCACCGGCCTGCTGCTGACCGAGGCCGAGGCCGAGCACCGGCTGCCCGATAGCGACTGCCCCGCCTGGGTGCAGGCCAATGTGGGCGGCCTGGGCTACTACCGGCCGGTCTATGCCCCCGGCGGGCTGGCAACGCTGCTGGCCCGGCCCGATCTACCGGTGGCCGAGCGCCTGGCCGGGCTGGACGATGCCCAGGGCCTGTCCGAGGCCGGCGATCTGCCGCTGGCCGAACTGCTGGCCCTGGCCCAAGCCCAGGCCAGCCAGGCCGACCGCCGGGTGGTGGAATTGGCGGCCGCCGTGCTGGCCGCCGCGCGTCCGCTGATCGCCCCGGCCGATCTGGCCGGCTACGCGGCACGCTGGCAAGCCGCACTGGGCGCCCGGGCGCGCCGCCTGGGCTGGCTGGCCCGGCCCGAGGACAGCGACGACGACCGCCTGTTGCGCCAGAGCCTGCTGCCAGCGCTGGCCGATCTGGGCCAGGACGCCGGCTTGCGGGCCGAGGCCGCCGAACTGGCCCGGCGCTGGCTGAGCGACCGCGCCAGCCTGCCCAGGGCCGAGCGCGAGGCGGTGCTGCAAGGCGCGGCACTCAGCGATGACACGGCCCTGTTCGATGGTCTGGAGGCCGCACTGCTGGCCAGCAGCGACCGGCCCGAGCGGCAGGATCTGCTGCGCGCGCTGGGTCATTTCCGGGCGCCGGCCTTGGCCGAGCGGGCCCGCTTGTTGCTGCTGAACCCGCAACTCGACATCCGCGAGACGCGCCGCCCGCTGATGCGGGCCCAGGCCGACGATGCCGCGACCCGACGGGACCTGCTGCGCTTCGTGCAGCGCCAGCATGCCCAATTGGTGGAGCGGCTGGGCCGCGACGAGCCGGCCTGGCTGCCCGAGCCGTTCAACCCGGCCTGCAGCGCCGACGAGGCAGGCCAGATCGACGCGGTGTTCGCCCCGCATGCGGCGCGCTTCCAGGGCGGGCAGCGCGCGCTGGCCCAGGTGCTGGAGGCTGTGCGCCTTTGCAGCGCCTGGCGTGAGTCTGCGGCGCGCTGAACGGGCCGCTGCCGGCGGGCGGCGTCAAGCCCGCTTGATCAGCTCGGCCGCCAGCGCCTGGGGCCTGTCCACCCGCACATCAAGGCATTGAGCAGCAGCGCATGCTCGGGCACGAAGGCGTCCAGGTAGACCCGGGCAAGGAAGCGCGCGGGCAGTCTGCCGGCCATCCCGCTGAACACCGTGCCGCCGTAACTGAGGCCGCACAGGATCATGTCGTGCAGTTCCTCGGCCTCGATGCAGCCGCAGACACCGCGGAGGGGGTCTACAGCGCAATCGTCCCGGCCGACGGGTGGGCCCGCTCTCCCAAGCCGGTGAGGGTGAGGGCGGGGGTGTGCAAGCCATGGCCGGCTGCACTCAGCGCCTGGGCGGCGTCGCGGTTGCACCAGCCGCCATGCCAGGCGCCGTGCACGCGGGCATGCCAGCGACCGGGGTTGGCCGCGCCAAGCTGGGGTCCATGCCGGGCCGCGCCGGCACTCAAGCCGACGGGTTGACCTCGGCCACTTCTTCGGTGCTGAAGCCGGCCGGCAGCACCAGTTCGAGCATTTCGATGTCGTCGCTGTGGCCCAGCTCACGGTGGCGGATGCCGGGCGGCTGGTGCACGCAGGAGCCGGCCTCCAGGCGCACCATGCCCTGGCCCTCGTACTCGAACTCGATCCAGCCCTTGAGCACATAGACCAGCTGGAACTCGGTGCGGTGCAGGTGCGGCTGGCTGGAGAACCCACCACCGGTGGCCGCGCGGATCACATGGGCCAGCACGCGCCCCTTTGTGGCAGCCTGTATGCCCAGGTCACGGTACTCGAAAAAGGATCGGAGCCCGCGCTCGAACTGGGCATCACGGGCGTGGCTGGCCACAAATCCTGCTGTGCTCATGGCATCTCCGTGGGGCGCCCCGCCTTTGAGGCGCGGGCAAGCCACGCAATATAAGCCTGCGCAGCGCCGGCGCCCAGCCCGGGCTGCCATCCGGTCTTGCATTGGGCCTTTGTCCTACTTCGGGCGGCGCGCCCGGCGAGTCAAATGCAGGCCATGCGGTCGCGTGCTCTAGCCGGCCTGCATGTCCATCAAATCCACCGGAGACCTGTATGAACAGCCTGCGAACCCTGGCCATTGCCATCATCGTGTTGGGCGTGCTCGCCATCGGCTACGGCGGCTTCTCGTACACCCAGGAAACCACCGCCCTGAAGCTCGGGCCCATGGAGCTGAAGGTGCAGGAGAAGAAGGACGTCAACATCCCCCTGTGGGCCGGCATTGCCGCCGTGGTGGGCGGTGGCCTGATCTTGCTGGGCAGCGCGCGAAAGTCTTGAAACCGGGCCGGTTCACCCTGGGTCACCGAGCCGGCGCCACATATGCAGCTTGGCCAGGTAGCCCAGGGGCGTGCGCAGTGCCATGGGCTCGGTGCCGAAGGTTTCAAATCCAAAGGACTGGTAGAGCCTGAAGGCCGGCTGATTGCCCTGCGTGACCTCCAGTTGCAGCACCGTGATCTCACCCCGGTCTGCCGCTTGGTTCAGCGCGGCTTGCAGCAGTGACCTGGCCAGCCCCCGGCCACGCGCCGCCGGCATCACATACATGCCCACCACCAGGGCCTTGTGGCGGGTCTTGGGCTTGGCGGAATATTCGAGCGCCACCACCCCCTGCAAGGCGTGGCCATCGAATGCGCCGAAGGCCACGGTCAGACCGTCCGGGTTGGCGATGCGCTTGACCCACCAGCCCTGCGGCTCAGCCGCCCGCTCCTCGGGGGTTGAGGTGAAGGCATCGGCCGCATGCGCATAGGCATGCAGCATCACGGCCCGGTAGGGCCGGGCATCGGCGGCGGTCAGCTGGACAATGCGCATGCTTCACGCCACCCAGGCCCGGCATCGCGGCCGGGCCTGTCGGCCAGCCGACGGGCCCGGCCGTCCGTCAGCGCGCCTTGGCGCTGGCCCAGGGCCGTCATTTCAGGCTCGGCCGGTGGATGACGGTGCGCTCAAACCAGGCCTCATGCATCTGGCTCAGGAACTGGTGGTTGATCGCGTAGCCGGCGGCATCGCCGAGCACCGATTCACTGCCGCAGCGCGGACACAGGGCGGTATCGGCATTGGCCTCGGGATCGTCGAACTTGCTCAGGTCCAGGCCGGTCCAGGCCACGATGTCGGTGGCCCGGAAGACATGCATGCAATAGAAGCAGCCGCAGACCGAACTTCGCTCAACCGTGGCCCGGTTGTTGGTGGAATGCCGGTGCGCCTCGAGTAGGTAGGTCATATTGAATTTTGCAGTCGAAGATTCAACGAAGACAAGCACAAGCCAAAGCCCATCGCGCCAGCCACCGAGCCGGGTTCAGACCCGCCGAAGGTCTGGCGCCGGCTGCGCCCCGGTCGGCCGGCCGGGTCATCTGGCCACCCGGAAGCGCTCAAACAGCGTGCCGGCAAAGGGTGCCTGCACCCGTTCCACCAGCCTGAAACCGGCGCGCTGGAACACCGGCAGGCTGAACGGCGTGGCCCAGGCCGCGCAGTGGTGGATGCCGCCCGCCTGGGCGCGCGCCAGCGCGTGCGCAAGCAAATGGCTGGCCAGGCCGCGGCGCTGGCTGTCGTGGCGCACGTAGAGCGACTTCACCTCGCCGCCAGCGTCTACGCCCGAGAAACCCAGCGGGGCGGGGCCTTCACCCGGGCCGCTGGCGCTGGCCGGGCCAGCGGCCTCGGCCAGCCAGGTGTCGGCCAACAGCACATAGTCGGCAAAGGCCGGCAGGTCGGTGCCAAAGCTGGCCCAGGCTTCTACCTGGGCAGGGGTATAGCAAGCCGGGCCCAGGCAGCGGGCAGTGCTGGCATACAGCGCAGCCAGTGCCGGCACATCGGCCGGCCCGGCGGGTCGCAGGCGCCAGGGCAGTGAGGCGGCAGGCGGGGCAGGCATCGCGGCCAGCGTAACCGCCGGCGCACCGCTTGGCCAGAGGCCAGCCTCAGCTGAACAGTCGACGCGCGGCCGCCGAACCTGCCGCCAGGTCGCGCGAAGCCAGCGCCGCGTAGAGCGTGGCCAGGTCGTTGCCGATGCCGGCAAAGGCATGCAGGGTGATCGGCCGGCCGCTGTCGTCGATCATCGATGCGTCCATGTCGGCGGCCAGCAGGCGCGCGGCCTCGTGCCAGGCCGGGAAGGGCTCGGCGGCCTCGGCCGTCTGCGGCACGTCCAGGCTCAGCTGCACCTCGCGCACCGACGCAGCGGCCGGGTCGTCGGCCAGCGCCACCTGCGGGTCGAAATGCAGCACCAGCACCGGGGGCGACGCGTCTTCGGCACCCGGCATCACCAGACGGCCGGGCAGCACGCCGGGGATGAAACCGTGGCGGCCGGCGCATTGCTGCAGGTAGCCCACGCTCCAGGCCGCGCCATTGGCCCGCAGCGTCAGCGACAGTTGCGCATCGTGGTCGCTGGCAAAGCTGTCGAGCTCGCGTGCGCGGGCCACCACATCCAGCATCTCGGGCAGTTCGGCCATCGCGCCCACGCCTTCGGCAAAGGCCTGCAGCTTCTGCACGAACTCGCTGTACTCGATCTCGTTGAGCGCGCCGCTGCGGTTGGCCAGCTGCACCCCGGCCTGGAACTCGCCATAGCGCTGGCCGGCGGTGGGCAGCTCCCATTCGCTGCTGTCGCGGTTCAGGCCTTCGATCAGAAAGGGCTTGGTGCCGGCGCGGCGCGACGGCGGCAGGTGCACCAGCGCCAACTCGCCAGTGACCGGGGCCTCCAGCGCCAAGGTGGCAATGGCGTCAATCAGCGGGTCGAGCCGGGCAGTCTTGCGCGGTGCGGCCGGGCGCAGGTCCAGCGGCAGGCCGGCCAGGTCGATATCGACCGCGCCGCCATCACGGCCAGCCAGCGCGCGTTCGCCGGCTGGCGTGCCGGCCCCGCCATCGCCCTGCCCTGCGCCGGCCGGCGCGCTGCCCAGCTGCGGGTCGACCCGCTTGGCCGGGTCGGCTTCATCGGCCTGGCGCGGGCTGGCCCTGCGGGCCTGCCACCAGCCATTGCCCAGCACGCCCAGCAAGACCAGGGCGCCGGCGATGGCCAGGCCTTCGGCAAGGGTGAAGTTCATCCGGCCTCCACCAGGCTGCGGGCGGCTTCCATGTCCACCGCGACGATGCGCGACACGCCTTGTTCCTGCATCGTCACCCCAATCAGTTGTTCGGCCATTTCCATCGCGATCTTGTTGTGGCTGATGAAGAGGAATTGCGTGCCCTTCTGGCTCATCTCGGCCACCAGGCGGGCATAGCGCTCGGTGTTGGCGTCGTCCAGCGGCGCGTCCACTTCGTCCAGCAGGCAGAAGGGCGCCGGGTTGAGCAGGAAGATCGCAAAAACCAGGGCGATGGCGGTCAGCGCCTTCTCGCCGCCCGACAGCAGGTGGATGGTGCTGTTCTTCTTGCCCGGGGGCTGGGCCATCACCTGCACGCCGGCGTCCAGTATCTCGTCGCCGGTCATCTGCAGCCGGGCGGTGCCGCCGCCGAACAGGCTGGGGAACATGCGGCCGAAGTGGGCGTTGACCTGGTTGAAGGTGGCACCCAGCAGGTCGCGGGTCTCCAGGTCGATTTTGCGGATCGCGTCTTCCAGGGTGCGGATGGCGTCGGTCAGGTCGGTGTACTGGGCATCGAGAAAGGTCTTGCGCTCGCGCGCGCTGGTCAGCTCGTCCAGCGCAGCCAGGTTGACCGCGCCCAGCCCGGTGATCTCCTTGGTGATGCGGTCAATTTCGCCCTGCAGGCCCCACAGCTTGACCTGGTCGGCCTGCACCTGGGTGGCCAGCGCGTCCAGGTCGACCCGGGCCTGGGCCAGCTGCTCCAGGTACTGGGCGCCACCCAGCTGGGCCGCCTGGGCTTCGAGTTGCAGCTTCTGGATCTGGTCGCGCAGCGGCTGCAGGCTGTGCTCGAAGCCCATGCGCTGCTCGTCGGCGCTGCGCAGCTGGGCCGACAGCGCGTCATACAGGCTGCGCTGGGCCCCCAGCGCCTGTTCACGCTGCAATTTGAGTGCCAGCGCGGTCTGCAGGCCGGCTTCGGCCGCAGCGTCATTGAGCTGGCCCAGCTCCAACTCCAGCTGTTGCCCGGCCTGGGCATCGTTGACGGCCTGGGCCTGGGCGGTCTCGATGGCGCGTTGCAGCTCGGCCCGGCGGGCCACCAGCGCGCGCGCCTGGAATTGGCTTTCCTGGGCCTGGCGCTCCAGTGCGCGGCCCTGCTCGCGGGCGTCGCTGAGGCGACGTTCGGCGCCGATCACGGCCTCTTCCAGCGCGGCGTGGTGCTCCTGGGTGTCGGCCAGAGCCAGGTCGAGCTCCTCGAAGCGGGCCTCGCCGATGGCGCGGCGTTGGTCCAGCGCTTCTTGCTGGCCGTCCAGCTCGGCCAGCTCGGCGTCCAGCTGGCCGCTGCGGGCCTGGGTGGCCTCGGCCTGCTGGACCAGGCGCATCAGCTCGACCTGCAGCTGGTGGGCCCGGGTCTGGGTTTCGGCGGCCTCGCGCCGGGCCAGGGCCAGGCGCTGGTTGACATCGGTGCAGGCGGCCTCGATGCGCACCAGGGCGCTGCGTGCCTGCTCGCTGAGCAGGGCCTGGGCGCGCTGCTGGCGGTCCAGGCTCTCGATTTCCTGGGCCCGCGCCAGCAGGCCGGATTGCTCACTGTCGGGGGCGTAAAAGGCCACCGCGAAGTTGCTCACCGCATGGCCCTCGCGGGTCATGATCACCTCACCATGCAGCAGCTGGCTGCGCTGGGCCAGGGCTTGGTCCAGGCTGTCTGCGGTGTAGACGCCTTCCAGCCAATCGGACAACAGCGTCTTCAGGCCCGCGTCGTCCAGCTGATGACCCAGGCGCAGCTGCTCGGCCAGGCGCGGCAGGTGCTGCGCTGCCTGCGCGGGCGAGGCCGGCAGCGGCCCCTGCGGCAGGGTGTAGAAGGCCAGCCGGGCCGGGGGCGCGTCGGCGGCGAAGGCGCGCACGGTGTCGATGCGGCCGACTGCCAGCGCGCCCAGGCGCTCGCGCAGCACCGCCTCCAGCGCAGGCTCCCAGCCCGGCTCGATGTGGACGCGGGTCCACAGGCCGGCCAGGCCGTCCAGGCCATGGCGTGCAAGCCAGGGCTTCAATTTGCCTTCGGTCTGCACCTTTTCCTGCAAGGCGCGCAGCGCCGACAGGCGGGCGGCGATGTCGGCCTGCCGGCCGGCCTCGGCATTGGCCAGGGCCTGCTGGTTGCGGCGCTGGTCTTCCAGCGCTGGGGCCTGGTCCTGCAGTTCGTGCAGGCGCCCCTCGGCCAGCGCCTGGGTCGCACCGGCGGCGGCGCTCTGGCCGCGCAGCGCATCCAGGCGCTGCAGATCGGGCGCGGCCAGGGTCTTGCGCTCGGCCTGCAGGTGCTCGCGCCGAGCGCGCAGGCCGCGGCCCTGCTCCTCGAGGTGGCGGCTGTCGGCGGCCAGTACCTGGATCTGCTGCTGCACCGCATGAACCTGGCTGCGCTGCGCATTGGCGCGGGCCTGGGCGGCGCGCACCGCGTCTTCCACCTCGGGCAGGCGCAGCGAC
>JANNZD010000382.1:0-4165 GCA_031410435.1 Betaproteobacteria bacterium
GTGGAGAAACGCTGGTTGAGATCCATCTCATCGTCGGTGCTGAGCTGCGGCGCCTGCTTGTTGAGCGCCTCGCGCATCGCGCTGTTGATGGGGCGGCCGGGATTCCGCTTTCGCCGTCATGACATCATCAAGCCTTTGCGCATTGATGGCCGCATCGACGAGATTTACAACCTTGCCTGTGCTGCGTCGCCGCCACGCTATCAGATCGATCCGATCCACACCTTCCGCACCTGCGTCGACGGAACGCTCAATCTGCTGAGTTTGGCCGAAGCAAAGGGCGCGCGGATTTTGCAATCCTCGACCTCGGAAGTCTACGGCGATCCCGAAATTCCGCTGCAGCATGAAGGCTATCGCGGCAGCGTCAACACCTGCGGGCCGAGGGCCTGCTACGATGAAGGCAAGCGGGCCGGCGAGACGTTGTTCTGGGAATATGGCGCGCATCGGGGTGTAGAGACTCGCATCGCGCGTATTTTCAACACCTATGGCCCACGGATGCATCCCGACGATGGCCGGGTGGTGTCGAACTTCATCGTGCAGGCGCTGCGCGGCGAACCGATCACGGTCTACGGTGACGGCTCGCAGACCCGCTCGTTCTGCTATGTCGACGATCTGATCACCGGCCTGATCGCGCTGATGGGCACCGAAGACAGCTTCACCGGGCCGGTCAATATCGGCAACCCGGGTGAATTCACCATCCTGCAGCTGGCCGAGAAGGCGATCGCGCTGACCGGGTCGGCCTCGCAGATCATCCGCAAGCCCCTGCCCAGCGACGACCCGCTGCAGCGCCAGCCCGACCTGACCCTGGCACGGGCCAAGCTGGGCTGGGAGCCGTGCGTGGCGCTGGACGAGGGCCTGAAGCTGACCGCTGCCTACTTCGCGGCCTTGATCGGCGCGCACAGCGCCCCCGCTTGAAGGCCTGCAGGCACCCGCTCAGCACCGCGCCATGAGCCCCCTGGTCAGCGTCATCATCCCGGTCTACAACTGCGCCGGCTACGTGGCCGAGGCCATCGAGAGCGCGCTCGCGCAAGACTGGCCCAACACCGAAGTGGTGGTGGTTAACGATGGGTCGACTGACAACAGCCTGTCAGTGCTGCAGGGGTTTGGCGACCGTATCCGGCTGATCGACCAGAAGAATGCCGGCCCGCCGGCGGCGCGCAACCAGGGCATCGCTGCAGCCCGCGGCGACTACATCGCCTTCCTGGACGCCGATGATGTCTGGTTGCAGGGCAAGCTGTCGGCCCAGGTGCGGCATATGCAGGCCCACCCGGAGGTGCACACGGTCTTCACCCGCTGGCATGTGTGGGAACCCGGCGCCGATGGCCGCTTCGTGCGCCCGCCTGAAATCGAGCGCCACGCCGTCACTGACGCGGTGGACGAAGCCCACTCCGGCTGGCTCTACCACCGCCTGCTGCTCGATTGCGAACTGCTCACCACCACCGTGATGCTGCGCGCGTCCATGGTCCGGCGCATCGGCGGTTTCGACCTGGCACTGTGGAACGGCGACGATTACGACTACTGGCTGCGCGCCTCGCGCGAGGGCAAGATCACCAAACTGCAATCGGTGGGCGCGCTCTACCGCTGCGTGCCGGGCTCGGTTTCGCGCAAGCCCAATGCGGTGAACTATGGCCACAAGGTGTTGGCGCAGGCACTGGCGCGCTGGGGCCTGGCCGGGCCCGATGGCACGGCAGTGGACGCGTCCACGATGCAACGCCGGATGCTGCGCCTGCAGGCCGAGCATGCCCACATCCATCTGCTGCGCGGCGACCCCCAGATCGCCTTCAAGACTTACCGCCACATCCTGAAATCCCATCCGGGGCGGCTGTCGTTCTGGGTCCACACGGCCCACGCCCGGCTGAAGATGGCCTGGGCCGGCGCCTGATCACCGCGCTGCCCGGCTCATCGGGCTGCCCAGGCCTCAGGCCGCCAGTTTGAAGCGCGGCGCATGCTGCTGCAGCCACTGCTCCAGCATCATCAGGATCCACACCATCTCGCCGTAATAGCCGGCGTGCTCGTGCAGGTGTACCTTGACCAGTGCGTCAATGAAATCGGCGCGCACGATGCCGCGTTCGGCCAGGCTGGCCAGTGAGGCCACCGCAAAGCGCTTGAGGCCGTCGTGGCGCAGGGTCCAGACGCCGAAGGGCAGGCCGAAGCCCTGCTTCTTCTTGCGCAGGATCTCGTCGGGCAGAAAGCCCCGCAGCGCCTCCTTGAAGAACCAGCGCAGCTGCTGGCCCTTGAGCTTGTAATCCAGTGGCAGGCCCAGCGAGAAGTCGAGCAAGGCGTCGTCCAGCATCGGGAACGCAACCGCCACACCGGCCAACTGCGCGGTACCCATCACCTTGGGCAGATCGCTCTCGGCCAGGGTGTAGCGCCAGTCGAAAGCCAGGGTACGGTTGAGCCAGCTGGGCGTCACCGCAGCCGCCCAGACCTGGCGCTGCTGCGCGAGCGGGCCATTGGCATCCACCTGCGCCAGCAGCGCTGGTGTCAGCACCCGGCCCGGCGTCAGGCGCAGCAGCAGGTTGTACATCTGCAGCCGGTCTGGCATGGGAACCTTGGCCTGCTCGACATAGCTGGCCGCCTTGCGGATCAGCGGCACGGCCTGCAGGGCTGGCCGCTCGACCAGGGGCTCGACCAGGCCCCGCCGGGCCCAGGCGGGCGCCTGCCCATACCAGCCAAAGACCCGCTGCTTGGCATAACGCGAATTGCCGCCGAACAATTCGTCGCCGCCATCACCAGCCAGCAGAGTGCTGACCCCATCGTCGCGCGCCATGCGGGCGCAGTAGAAGGCCGGCAGCGCCGACGAATTGCCGAAGGGCTGGTCGTAATGCCCCGCCACAGACGGTATGGCCTGCACCAGGTCATCGGGGGTGACGTAGTACTCGTGATGGCTGGCACCGAAGTGGCGCGCCGCCAGCCGGGCATAGGCCATCTCGTCATAGCCCTCGGCCTCGAAGCCGATCGAGTAGGTGGACGCGGTGACGCCACAGGCCTGGATCATGCCGGCCACGGTCGAACTGTCGGTGCCGCCACTGAGGAAGCAGGCCGGCTTGCTGCGATCCATGCGCGTGCTGACCGCGTCGCGCAGCAAGCCCCGGAATTGATCGCGCAGATCGTCGAAGGCCACGCTGGCCGCTGTGGGCTCCTGAAAGGTGGCGACCCAGTAGGGCTGGACCGTCAGACGCCCGGCCTCGAACCAGGCGCAGTGGCCCGCAGGCAGGCGGAACACATCCTTGTAGATGGTGCGCGGCGAGGGAATGGCATGGAAATAGAGGTAGTCAAAGATCGCCTGGGTATCGATCTGTGGCTCGGCGTCAGCCAACTCGTCGGCCCGGCGCGCAAAGCGCAGCTGGCCATCGACCACCCGGTAGCACAGGGTCTGCACCGCAAACCGGTCCACGGCCAGGAAGACCCGGCCCTGCGGGTCTTCCAGGCCGACCGCGAAATCACCGTTGACGGCCTGTGCGGCGCCTACCGCCCCGCGCTCGCTCAGCGCCTGCTGCCAGGCCGCCAGCGCGCCCTGCTCGGCCGCCAGGGCTGTCAGCCGGGCGTCCTTGAACAGGGGTTTGCCAACGATCAGCGCGTGTGACTTTGGATTCATGGTGGGTATCGAGACAGGGGATGCGCGGCGGGCACTGGTTGCGGCCGGCCCGGCGGTCAGGTAGGGGCCATCAGTCTGCAGGGGCAGCGGCCGGCAAACGCAGGAACTTGAAGCGCCGCGCCAGGCGGCCCAGCGCCTCGCGCGCCCAGCCCATCAGGCCGCCCAGGGTGCGAGGGTTGAAGGCGATGATGCCCCAGCGTTCGCGCCGCTGGCTCATCCAGCCGCGCTTGTAATCGTCGTCGCCAATCAAGTAGTCGATTTCTACTGCGGCATCCTGCTCGAAAACATGCTGCATCAGCAGCTGGGTCAACAGGGTGCCGGGCGAATAGGCCTTGTAGGCCTCGTCATAGGCGAGTTTGTAGATCTCGACCTTGCCCTGGGCCACCATCCACAGCTGCACTGCGATGGCCCGGCCCTGCAGCCGCGCCACGCCCATGCGCAGCCAGCCCTTGCGGGCACAAAGGCTGATCAGCCCCGGAATGAAATCAACATGGGGTTCGGCCTGCTTCCAACTCGAGGCGTAGACGCTCTGGTAGTCGGCCAGCATGCGCTCGATATCGCCGGCGCCGG
>JANNZD010000383.1:0-3067 GCA_031410435.1 Betaproteobacteria bacterium
TTGTGCCTGGCGAACGCCATTGGCCTCTGGCCAATGGCACGGAGGCAGCCGGCCACCCGGTGGCCTTGGCCTCGCGCGGGCGTCAAAGTGCCTGCATCAGGCCTGCCCAGAGCAGCCCGTCGCCAGGACTGCAACGAGCCCAAAGCGGCACCCTGTCGCCTAAGGGTTTGACGGTTGCCAGCCGGCGCCGCTGTCGGGTATTGGCGGCGCGGCCTGCCTGCGGGCCGGCCTTGCGCAGCGCGCCCAACGCGCTGCCGCTCTGCGCCTTGCGCGACCCGGCGCCGCCGGCAATCGGCTTAGCATCGCGGTACCGATCCCTCAACCCCGCCAGCACCCCCCTTCACCCGAATCAGGAGCCCCCATGTCCCAGCAAGCCTTCATCTGCGATGCCATCCGCACGCCCATCGGCCGCTATGGTGGCGCCTTGTCCGGCGTGCGCACCGATGACCTGGGCGCGATCCCGCTCAAGGCCCTGATGGCGCGTAACCCCCAGGTCGACTGGGCCGCGCTGGCCGATGTGCTTTACGGCTGTGCCAACCAGGCCGGCGAGGACAACCGCAACGTGGCGCGCATGGCCGCGCTGCTGGCCGGCCTGCCGGTGGGCGTGCCTGGCGGCACCATCAACCGGCTGTGCGGCTCGGGCCTGGACGCGGTTGGCACGGCGGCGCGTGCCATCAAATCGGGCGAGGCCCAGCTGATGATTGCCGGCGGCGTCGAGAGCATGAGCCGCGCGCCCTTCGTGATGCCAAAGGCCGAGAGTGCCTTTTCGCGCAATAACGCGGTCTACGACACCACCATCGGCTGGCGCTTTGTCAACAAGCTGATGAAGGAGCGCTACGGGGTGGATTCGATGCCCGAGACCGCCGAGAACGTGGCCACCGATTTCAAGATCGAGCGCGAAGCCCAAGACCGCATGGCCCTGGCGTCCCAGCTCAAGGCAGTGGCGGCGCAGAAGGCGGGTTGCTTTGATGCCGAGATCACGCCGGTGAGCATCGCCCAGAAGAAAGGCGACCCAGTCATCGTCAGCAAGGACGAACATCCGCGCGAGACCAGCCTGGAGGCCCTGGCCAAGTTGAAGGGCGTGGTGCGGCCCGACGGCACGGTGACGGCCGGCAATGCCAGCGGCGTCAACGATGGGTCCTGCGCACTGCTGCTGGCCAGCGAGGCCGCCGCTGCCCGCTACGGCCTGACGCCGCGCGCCCGGGTGCTGGGCATGGCCACCGCCGGGGTGGCGCCGCGCATCATGGGCTTCGGCCCGGCGCCGGCCACCCGCAAGGTGCTGGAACTCACCGGCCTGAGCCTGGCCCAGATGGATGTGATCGAGCTCAACGAGGCCTTTGCCGCCCAGGGCCTGGCGGTGCTGCGCGACCTGGGCCTGGCCGACGACGATGCCCGCGTCAACCCCTGGGGCGGCGCGATCGCGCTGGGCCATCCGCTGGGCGCCAGCGGTGCGCGGCTGGTCACCACCGCGGTCAACCAGCTGCAGCGTGGCGGCGGGCGCTATGCGCTGTGCACCATGTGCATCGGCGTGGGCCAGGGCATCGCGTTGGTGCTCGAGCGCGTGTGATGGCACCGGCCCACAGCCCCTTCGACCTGACCGCCGGTGAGGCGGCGCTGGTCGGCCAGGCCGCTGCGCTGGCGCGCGAGCGGGTCGGCCCGCTGGCCGCCCGCTGGGAGCGCGAGCGCCGCATCGGCCGCGAGGTGCTGGCCGAGGCGGTGGCGCTGGGCCTGACCCGGGTGCAGGTGCCGGTGGCCGCAGGCGGGCTGGGCCTGTCCTTCAGCTGCAAGGCGGCGCTGGCCGAGGTGCTGGCCGGCGGCGACTTCGGCTTCACCATGTCGTGGATCAATACCCACAACGTGGCGGCCAAGCTGGCCCGCGATGCGCCAGCGGCCTTGGCCGCGCATTACCTGCCCGACCTGATCGCCGGCCGGCGCCTGGGCTGCACCGCGCTGACCGAACCCGGCGCCGGGTCGGACTTTGCCGCGATCTCCACCCTGGCCACCCGGGTGGGCGGCGGCTGGCGCATTGACGGCGCGAAGGCCTGGATCACCAATGCCGCCGAGGCCGACGTGGTGGTGCTGTATGCCCAGACCGAAGCCGGCGCGGGCGGGCGCGGCATCGCTGGCTTTCTGGTCGATGGTCGGCGTGCGGGCTTTGAGCGCGCGCCCGGCTACGACCTGGGCGGCCAGCACAGCATCGGCGCCGGGGGCTTTCGCCTGGACGGCTACCGGGCCCGGCAGGACGAAATGCTGCACCCGCCCGGCCAGGCCTTCAAGGCGGCACTGGGCTCGATCAATGGCGCGCGCACCTATATCGCCGCGATGTGTTGCGGCATGGTGGCCGAGGCCCTGCGCGTGGCCGCGGCCTATGGCGCCACGCGCCAGGCCTTTGGCCAGCCGCTGGCCGGGCACCAGGGCTGGCGCTGGCGCCTGGCTGAGGCGGCCAGCGAATTGGCCGCCTGCCGCGGCCTGGTGGCGGCGGCAGCGCGCCAGGTGGACGCTGGCGAGGATGCGCAGCTGAGCGCCGCCCAGGCCAAGCTGCTGGCCACGCGCCTGGCCGACCGGCAACTGCCGGCGCTGGCCCAGGCCATGGGCGCCGAGGGCCTGCGCGAGCACTACCCGTTCGCGCGCCACCTGATGGGCGCGCGGGTGGCCGGTTTTGTCGACGGGTCGACCGAGATGCTGCTGGAGCGCATCAGCGCCAAGCTGGCCATGTAGGGCCGGCGCGGGCGCGCTGCCAAGGTAGCAGCGTCGGCGGGCCTGTGCGCCGGCCTGCTAAGCTTGTTGGCAAATGAACCAACCAGTACAAACCTCTGCCGACCCGGTGCCCAAGCGCGGGCGGGGGCGGCCGCGCAAGCAGCCCGCGGCGGCGCCGGCTGCGGCCCAAGCGGCCGGCGCCAGCGCGCTGCCGCCGCAACGCACCAATGACCCCGAGCGCACCATGGCCGACATCGTCGAGGTGGCCACCCGCGAGTTTGCCGACAAGGGCCTGGCCGGCGCGCGCATCGACGAGATCGCCGCCGCCACGCGCACCAGCAAGCGGATGATCTACTACTACTTCGGCAGC
>JANNZD010000384.1:0-1744 GCA_031410435.1 Betaproteobacteria bacterium
TCGGCCGATCCCGAGGGCGAATACATCCGCCGCATCCTGCCGCGCAAGCTGGCCTTGCAGGCCGAGTACGCGGCCAGCGCCACCTTGTGGTCGGATCTGCGGGTGCTGGGCCGCACTTTGAGCATGCTGCTGGCGCGCTGATGGGCGTCGATCTGTACAATTTCAAAATTCAAACTTGAAACAGTACAGAGATGCTCGCCCGTCACGCCCGCCATACGCTGAAGGCCCTGGCCAGCGGCTTCCCGGTGCTGGCCATCACCGGGCCGCGGCAATCGGGCAAGACCACGCTGGCGCGCAGTGCCTTTCCGCAGCTGCCTTACGTCAACCTGGAAGACCCCGATACCCGCGACATGGCGCTGGCCGATCCGCGCCGCTTCTTTGCCCGCCTGGCCGACGGGGCCGTGCTGGACGAAGTGCAGCGTGCGCCTGAATTGATGTCCTATCTGCTGAGCATTGCAGACGGCGCCGCGCGCATGGGCCGGTGGGTGCTGACCGGATCCCAGCAGTTCGGGTTGATGGACGGCATCGGTCAATCCTTGGCCGGACGGGTGGGCATGCTGACCCTGCTGCCCCTGTGCCATGCCGAACTGCCGCCCGCCGCCTCCCTGGAGCAGCGCCTGTGGCGTGGCGGCTTCCCAGCCCTGCATGCCCAACACCGTGACCCGCAGCCCGCGCACTGGTTTGCGGGCTATCTGGCCACCTACATCGAGCGCGACGTGCGCCAACTGTTGAACGTGTCCAACCTGCTGACCTTCCAGCGGTTCATCAGCATGTGCGCGGCCCGTAGCGGCCAACTGCTCAACCTCAACAGCCTGGCGTCCGATTGCGGCATCAGCCAGCCCACCGCACGCCAGTGGCTCACTGTGCTGCAGGCCAGCCACCTCGTGGCACTGCTTCCGCCCTACCACCGCAACTTCGGCAAGCGCCTGGTCAAGGCGCCCAAGCTCTACTTTATGGACAGCGGGCTGCTGTGCCATCTGCTGCGCATCAGCTCGCCCGACGACCTGCTGCACCATGCACAGCGTGGCGCCGTCTTCGAGACCTGGGTGGTGGCCGAGACGCTGAAGCACCGCTTCAACCGTGCCTTGGCGGCTGACCTGTATTTCTGGCGAGACAACCATGGCCTGGAAGTCGACCTGGTGGTCGAGCTGGCTGGCCGCTTGCAGCCCGTGGAGTGCAAATCCGGTGCAACCTACAGTGCCGATTGGCTGGGGCCGGTGCGGCGCTGGTGCCAGGCAGCCGGGTCCGACGCCGCGCGGCCGCTGCTGGTCTATGGGGGCGATCACAGCCACCAGCGGCCCGACCACCGGGTGCTGAGCTGGCAGGACCTGGGCTTCGCTGCATGATCTCGTTCTGGCATCGGCTCGACCGCCTGTTGGCCCGGCTGCGCCCTCACCGTGAGCCGCTGTCGCTGCTGATCGACGGTGCGGTGGTGGCCATCGCCTGGAACATCACCTACCTGTTTCGCCTGGGCTTCGAGCGCTGGATCAGCGCCCGGCCGGGATACGACGGCTGGGTGATGCTGGGCATCGTGGCGGCCTATGCGGTGGCCTTCAGCGCGCTGAAGGTGCCGCAGGGCATGTGGCGCTTTTCGGGCTTTGGGGAGGTCAAGCGCCTGGCGCTGGCCTGCCTGATCGCCGGCCTGGCCAGCGCGGTGGTGGTGCTGATGTTGCAGCTGCGCCAGGTGCCGCGGGCCGTGCTGGCCCTGCACCCGGTCGTCTCACTGATGGGGCTGGCGCTGGTG
>JANNZD010000385.1:0-1624 GCA_031410435.1 Betaproteobacteria bacterium
CTGTGCTGCAGCCGGCAGTGCCGCGATGGCGCCGAGCGCGAGCAACGCACCTGTGCTGATCCTGGTTCTCTTGAACATGTAGGTTCCTCTGGCAAAACGGTGTGATCCGAAGACCGATGAGCCCGACATCCTCTTCACCCTGGCCTTGTGAACCGTTGATGACTGGATGCGAGCAGCTTGTGATTTTTATTGTCGCTGCGCTGTCGCCGGGGTCGGTTCTAGGGAAACCCTTGGCACCCAAGCCGCGCCGCTCCCACCCGCCCGAAGAGCGTCATCAACGCACCGATAGCGTGCGAAAAACCTCGTTTAATCAAAGGGTTGCGCTGCGTTCAAGGGTCAGATGGCAGGCACCTGCCAGCGCCAATTAGGGGCGGTTCACTAATACCTCCAGCGTGAACCCGTTGGTAACTTGCAACAACCGATGCAGCGGACAGCAAGTGCGCTGGCGCGAGGGGCGCTTGCCTGCCGATCCTCCTTGCCACCAATGCCCCGCATCGGCCCGGCGCACGCCCTGCTGCGCGGGCCACCAGCGCCGCCGCCGACACTTTCGGCTTGTCGGGGGCACAGGCGTTGCGGCTTGTTCGGCTGGGCGGCCGGTACTGCCATCGCCTGCATGGCCGCGCCGCTGGCTGGCGCGGCAGTGGGCAGGTCATCGAACCAGGTCGCCTGCGTCCACCATGGTCTGCGCCTGCCGCGCGGCCAGGTGTTCTTCGCCTGGTACAACAACGAGCACCGGCATTTGGGCATCGGCTACATGACGCCGCACAGCGTGCACTGTGGCCTGGCCGCAGATATGCGTGTCCTGCGCCAGGCCACCCTCGACGCCGCATTCCTGGCCAATCCAAACCGGTTCAAGAGCAGGCGCCCACAGTTGCCGCCGATGCCAGCAGCCGCTTGGATCAACCCACCACCTGAGGAGAAAAAGCCAGCCAGAGAACCGTCGGCCGCACACTAAATAAATGCCCGAGGGTGTCGCAAAGTCATTGACACATCCCGCTCGACGCGCCAGAGCCGGGTCCATGTGCCCCGGAACTGTCAAAGTCAGGTCAGAGCCGCCGCGCGAAATCATCCGGATCGAAGCCTACCGTGATCGACCCATCGGGCCAGGCCACCACCGGCCGCTTGATCGCACTGGGCTGGGCCCGCATCAGCACGCTGGCACTGGCCGCGTCCACCACTGCGGCGCGCGCGGTCTCGTCGAGCGCACGCCAGGTCTTGCCCTTGCGGTTGAGCACCCGTTCCCAGCCGGCCGCAGCCACCCAGGCGGCCAGGGCGGCCTCGGGCACGCCGGCCTGCTTGAAATCATGGAAAACCACCTCGGCGCCCTGCCCGGCCAGCCAGGCCCGGGCGCGCTTGACGGTGTCGCAGTGGGGGATGCCATAAAGCGTAACGGGCATGTCGGCGGGCTTAGACATAGGGGTCGCACAGCGGGTCGGGCAAGGTGGCCGGGCCGCTCCAGACCTTGCCGCTGGCATCGAGGGTGACGCGAAGCCAGAGGCAATCATGGTTGTCATAGCGCCAGGACCAGGTCTCGCGCTTCTGCCACTCGCCCTGGCGCGACGCCGGCCGGCCCAGCAGGCGCAACAAGGCGTCGCGGCTCATCCCCACCTGCACCTGGTCGAAG
>JANNZD010000386.1:0-1857 GCA_031410435.1 Betaproteobacteria bacterium
CCGCCCGTCATTCAAGGGAGACGGCCCGGCGGACAATGCCCGCATGGCCCGACCCCTGCCCCGCCTGAGCCCTCCCGAGATCGCCGCGGTGATCGCCACCGCCTGGGACGACAAGCCGCCCTTCCATGCAGTGTTGGCCCAGCATGGCCTGAACGCCGGCCAGGTGGTGCAACTGCTCAAGCAACAGCTCACGCCCAATGCCTACAAGACCTGGAAGGCCCGCACCCTGGACAGAAGCCCGGCAGGCTCGCGCCCGGCCGCACGCGGGGCGACGCGCAAGACCGGCCGCTGAGGCCCGGCCTCGCCGCAGCCCGGCCGCATGGCAGACTCAGCCACCCCCCCACCGGAGACCAGCATGCCCAGCCATCGCCTCGTCAAGACCGCCCTCGCCCTCGTGGCCGCTGCCACCCTCGCCGCCTGCGGCAGCCTGATCCCCGGCAAGGGCGGCATGGGCTTCTTCGTCACCAGCATCGGCCCCGGTGATGGTGGCAACCTGGGCGGCCTGGCCGGCGCCGACGCGCATTGCCAGAAGCTGGCCACCGCCGCAGGTGCCGGCCAGCGCAGCTGGCGCGCCTACCTCAGTGCCCAGCCCGCCGGCGGCCAGGCCGGCGTCAATGCCCGCGACCGCATCGGCAAGGGCCCCTGGACCAACGCCAAGGGCGTGGTGGTGGCCACCGATGTGGACAACCTGCACGGCGCCAACAACCTGAGCAAGGCCACCGCGCTGACCGAGACCGGCGCCGGCATCAACGGCCGCGGCGACACCCCCAACCAGCACGACCTGCTGACCGGCTCGCAGCCCAACGGCACCTACATTGCCGGCGACGCCAATTCCACCTGCGGCAACTGGCGCATGAACAGCGGCGGCGCGGCGATGGTGGGCCACCATGACAAGACCGGGCTGGACGAGAGCGCGCCGGCCAAGTCCTGGAACTCGTCGCACCAGTCGCGCGGCTGCAGCCCCGACCAGCTCAAGGCCAGCGGCGGCGCGGGCCTGTTCTACTGCTTCGCGGCCGATTGATCTGCAGCAAGGCCGGGGCCGGCCCCGCCCCGGCCTGAGGGCTTGCCCGCAGGCGATGGGCGCCGGGGCGATCCCATAATCGATTGCATGGCCCATCCCACCGCCCTGCAGCCCCCACCCACGCCCGAGATGTCGCCCGCCGGGCGGCGCGACATCGCCCACCACCTGCACCCCTACACCCAGCTGCGCCAGCTGGAGCTGGACGGCCCCTTGGTGATCACCGGCGGCGACGGCGTGTTCGTGATCGACGAGCATGGCCAGCGCTACCTGGAGGGCATGGCCGGGCTGTGGTGCGCATCGCTGGGTTTCTCCGAGCCACGCCTGGCCGCTGCCGCCGAGCGCCAGATGCGCACCCTGCCCTACTACCATTCGTTCTCGGGCAAGGTGCCCGGGCCGGTGACCGAGCTGGTCGCTCAATTGATGCGGTGGGCGCCTACCCCGGCGCTGCAGCGCGGCCGGGTGCTGTTTGCCAACTCGGGGTCGGAATCCAACGACACCGCCTTCAAGCTGGTGCATTACTACAACAATGCGCGCGGCCGGCCGCTCAAGAAAAAGATCATCGCGCGCCAGAAGGGCTACCACGGCGTCACCGCAGCGGCGGCGTCGATGTCGGGCCTGGCCACCATGCACCAGCACTTCGACCTGCCGCTGCCGGGCATCCTGCGGGTCAGCGCGCCGCACTTCTATGGCAACGGCCTGGCGGGCGAGAGCGAGGCCCAGTTCGTGGCCCGCCTGGCGCAGGAGCTGGAAGACCTGATCGCCCGCGAAGGCGCCGAGACCATCGCCGCCTTCATTGCCGAGCCGGTGCAGGGCGCGGGCGGGGTGATCATCCCGCC
>JANNZD010000387.1:0-8610 GCA_031410435.1 Betaproteobacteria bacterium
GTCAACGCGATCTCACCCGGCGTGATCGACACGCCGATGTGGGCGCATGTCGATGCGCTGTTTGCCAAATACGAAAACTTGGGCCTCGGCGAGAAGAAAAAGCAGGTGGGTCTGGCGGTGCCGCTGGGTTATATGGGCGCACCGGCCGACATCAGCGGCGCAGCGGTGTTTTTGGCCAGCGATGAAGCCAGCTACATCACCGCGCAGACGCTGAATGTGGACGGCGGCGCGGTGATGAGCTGATTGGGTTGAATAGCGGCCGGCGCTTCACAATCCACCATGGCCGCCAGCGCCCGTCACCTGCCCCGCCAGCGCCAGCCCGAGCTGGAGCGCGAGATCAGCCGCGACCCGGCGCTGGGCTACGAGGCGCCCGAAGACGTGGGTTTTGTGCGTTGCCTTGCGCATGGATTTCCCACGCCGCTGGCGCGCTGGCACCACCATGAAGAGTACGAACTGCACCTGATCGTCGCCACCTCGGGCAAGGCCTTTGTCGGTGACTGGATCGGCCCCTTCAGCCCCGGCCACCTGGTGCTGGTGGGCCCGCGCCTGCCACACAACTGGGTCTCGATGGACCTGGACGGCCAGAGCGTGGCGCAGCGCGACCTGGTGATCCAGTTTGCCCATGGCCCGATCGCGGCCGCCGCCCAGCATCTGCCGGAATTGGCCGAGGCGCTGCCTTTGCTGGACCGGGCCCGTCACGGCATCGAGTTCTTCGGCCTGGGGGACCGGGCGCAGGCGCATTGGCAACGGGTCAGGGCCCATCGAGGACTGCAGCGACTGGCCGCTTTCATCGACTTTCTCGACGATCTGGCCCGCTGCACCGACTACCGGCTGCTCTCGGCGGTGCAAATGCAGGCGGCTGACGACGATGCCGAACTGGACCAGATCAATGCCATCGTCAACCGCCTGACCGGCGATGTGGCCCAGCCCCTGGTGGCGGCCGAAGTGGCGGCCGGCCTGGGCATGAGCGAGAGCCGTTTTTCGCGCTTCTTCCGCCGCGCCACGGGCAATACCTTCACCGATTTCGTCAACCGGGTGCGCATCAACCGCGCCTGCCAGCTGCTGATGGAAAGCAACCGGGCGGTGGGCCTGATCTGCTACGAGGTCGGCTTCAACAACCTGGCCAACTTCAACCGCCGGTTTCTGGAGATCAAGGGCCTGACGCCGACCGAGTTCCGGCGCCAGGCCGAGAGCCGCTTCAGCGGCGCGTCGGCCTGAGGCGGGTGCCCGGCGCCGGCAGGGTGCGGCCGGGGCAGATACTGCGGCCTGGCGGGGGTCAACGTCGACCGGCGGGTGGGGCACCAGGGGGGCAAGATGGACAAACGGGTGGGCATCATCGGCTGTGGTTGGGTCGGCACCAGTGTGGCCATCTCCACCCTGCAATCGGGCGTTGCCGATGCGCTTTGGCTGCACGACCTGCGCCAGGATCTGGCCGAAGGCGAAGCCATGGACCTGGCCCACGGGGCGGCCTTCTATCCGCGCTGCAGTGTGCAGGCGGCCAGCGTGGAGCAGATGCGCCAGACCCAGGTGGTGGTGGTGGCGGCTGGGCGCGGTGGCAAGCCGGGCGAGTCGCGCCTGGACCTATTGCGCGACAACGCCCGGCTGGTGACCGACATCGGCCATACCCTGGCGGGTTTTACCGGCACCGTGGTGATGGTGAGCAACCCGGTGGATGTGTTGACCCGGGTGATGGTCGAGGCCAGCGGCCTGCCGGCCGAACGGGTACTGGGCACCGGCACCATGCTGGACACCGCGCGGCTGCGCCAAGGGTTGGGCCTGCACCTGGGCCTGGCCACGCAGTCAGTGCATGCCCAGGTGGTAGGTGAGCATGGCGACTCGGAGGTGGTGCTGTGGTCCGGCGCGCGGGTGGGCGGCGTGGCGCTGCGCGATTGGCCTGATTGGGACCGCGCGCAAGAGGCCGTGCTGGCGGCGCAAGTGCGCAGCGCCGCCTATGAGGTGATCCGGCGCAAGGGCGCCACCAATCATGCCATCGGCCTGGTGACGGCCGATCTGCTGCGCAGCCTGCTGCGCGGTGAACGCCGTTTGCTGACCGTGTCGCGGGTACAGACGGGTGCGCTGGGGCTTCAGGGGGTAGCCTTGTCCCTGCCCACGGTGGTGGGCCAGGACGGTGGCACCCAAGTGCTGGCACCGGCCATGGACCCGACCGAGGCGCTGGCGCTGGCGGCGTCGGCCCAGGTGCTGCAGCAGGCCTGGTGCGCCCTACCGCCGGGCTGAAAAGGCTGGCGACCGCGGCTCAGACTGGCCAAGCGCTGGCGCCATCCGGTGCGGGGTGCGGGTCGCGGTCGGGCGAAACTTGAAGGGGCGGCACCGCCACAGGCTGGGCCGGGCTGGTGCTGGACACCAGGGCAAGCCGATAGCGCTGCATGACCGCCGGGTCACTGATGCCCAGCCAGGCCGCCACGGTCTCGCTGGCGTGGCCATGGGCGAGTTGGCGCAGCGCGAAGCTGTGGCGCAGGCGGAACGAACCACCGGCCCGGTCTGGCAAGCCGGCGTCCGCCAGGCAACGCTGCGCCGATGCATATTGCGCCACCTTGCCCCAGGCCTTGCCGCTGCGGGTGGACGGGAAGAGCTGCAGGCCTGCCAGGCCCTGCCGGGCCCGGCAAACCAGCCATTGCTGCAAGACTGGCACCGCCCAGGGCGCCAGCGGCGCCAAGTAGGGCCGGGCATTGCCATTGCCCGGCACGACCAGTTGCCATCCGGCGGCAGGGGCGTGCTCGGCCACCGCCGGTGCCGTCGCCATCGGGGCCGGCACTGAGGCGTGCGTCAGAACGTCGGCCAGGCGCAGGGCACGCAGATCGCCCGGGCCGATGCCGGCGCCCAGCTGCAGCGCCAGGGCGCAGCGGTCGCGTTGGGTCTGCCAGCGTTCGGCCGGGGTGTCGTTGCTTGCGCCCGTGGTCAACCAGAGGATCAGTTGCTGGGTGGCCGCGCTGCCCAGGTTGCCCGGCGCATCCGGTATCCGCATGAAGTCGGCCGGCTTGGCAGCCAGGCTGGCGGCCGACCAGGCCAGGGCGGCGGGCAGCGCCATGCGGTGCAGCGGGTGGGAGGGCAGGGCGGCACTGGCCAGCGCGTCCTGCTGGCCCAAGGCATGGGACTGGACCCGGCGCACCAGGCTGATCAGGCGCAGCCGATAACGCGCGGTCAGCGCCTGCCCGGGGCCGGCCATGCCGCTACGGCTGTCCAGATATCGCTGCAGCAGCCCACTGCCCAGCGCTTGCAGCGGTACGCCACCGGGTTGGCTGGCGCACCAGTCGGCCAGGGCCTGCCACATGGCCGTGTAGACCTGCACCGAGCTTTGGTAGCGCAGACGTCCGGTCTGGCGCTGGTGGGCGCACCAGGCCATAAAACTGCCGCTCAGCGGGGATGGAACGCCGCCTTGGCCAAACCCCGTTGAAGCAGATGGTGCGGTTGATTTCATGACGACAAAACGAACTAACGCCAGGATAGTAGCAACACACACAAATCGCTCCACCACTATCTGGCTATTTAATCAAGCGCGTGGACCACCGAGCGAAGCACGAGGCTCACAGGCCTAGATGCCCAACGATGCGGTCTACTTTCACGATGGCGTTAGTTCATTTATTTGGTTTCGCCTCCCGATCCAGCCCCTGCCGCTTACCCCCGGTTCAAACATCCGCTGGCGCACAATCCTCCAGGCAGGCCCGGTTCTTGGCGCCCACCGACACCCTCAGGCCAGCGCGCGCGAAACGCGCTGTCCCGCCCGGCCCAGCCGGTCACGCCCGACCTGCGCAGGCCTGCTTGCCCACGGAGCCCGTCGCCATGCCCACACCAGAGTCCGCCCCGAACCCGCGCTTGCCAACCCTCGCCGAAACCCCCGCCCACCGCGCGGCCGCAGCGCTCTGGCAGGCTGCCGGCCTGCCGGCGCAGGCACTGGACCATGCCGATCTGCCTGGCCACCTGCCGGCCCTGCCCTCGTCCTTCGACGTGAGCACGGCGGCACAGGCCAGCCTGGGCCTGGCGGCATTGGCCGCTGCCGAGATCGGCCATCTGCGCGGCGCCCCGCGCCAAACCATCAGCGTCGACCGAGAACATGCGGCGGTGGAATGCACGGCCTGGTTTTCACTGGATGACACCTCACCACCGATATGGGACCCGGTCTCCGGCCTATACCCCTGTGGCGGGCCGGATGCGCCCGGCGGCTGGGTCCGCATCCATGCCAACTTTGCCCAACACCGCGACGGCGCGCTGCGCCTGCTCGGCCTGCCTGCCGGGCCTGGCGTCGACCGGGCAGCGGTGGCCCAGGCGCTGCAGCACTGGACGGCCGAGGCCTTCGAGCAGGCCGCCGCCGATGCCGGCTTGGTGGTGGCCGCGCTGCGCAGCTTGGCGCAATGGGACAGCCACCCGCAGGCACTGGCCCTGGCGGGCCGGCCCGTGTTGCGGATCAAGTCCATAGACACTGGCCAGCCACCGGCCGCGCCCTTGGCCTGGCCCACCCTCGGCGCCACCCAGCGCCCCCTTACCGGCCTGCGGGTACTGGACCTCACCCGCATCCTGGCCGGCCCCGTGGCCGGGCGTTGCCTGGCCGCCTACGGTGCCGACGTGATGTTGGTCAATGGCCCGCACCTGCCCAATATTGACGCCATCGCCGACACCAGCCGCGGCAAGCTATCGACCCAGATCGATCTGCGTGAGGCGGCCGGCCAGGACCGGCTGCTGACATTGCTGGACAGCGCCCAGGTCTTCTTGCAGGGCTACCGGCCCGGCGCGCTGGCGCGCCGGGGCCTCGATCCGATCAGCCTGGCGCGGCGCCGCCCCGGCATCGTCGTCGGGTCCCTTTCAGCCTACGGTGGCATCGGCCCCTGGGCCGAGCGTCGCGGTTTCGACTCCCTGGTGCAAACCGCCACCGGCTTCAACCACGCCGAGGCCGAGGCCGCCGGCAACCCCACGCCCCAGGCCTTGCCGATGCAGATCCTGGATTTCAGCACCGGCTACCTGATGGCCTTTGGCCTGCAGGCCGCACTGTGGCGCCAGGCCACCCAGGGTGGCAGTTGGCTGGTCGAGGTGTCACTGGCGGAAACCGGGCACTGGCTGCGCGGCCTGGGCCGTTTGAGCGACGGCTTCAAGGCCTCCAAACCCGATTTCAAGCGCTACCAGCAAGCATGCCTGTGCGGCTTCGGCCCCCGGGGCCAATCCACCCTGCGCCACGTGGGCCATGCTGCGCGATTTGCGCACACGCCGGCCGCATCAGCGCGGCCGTCCATGCCTCCGGGCAGCCATGCACCGGTCTGGCCTGCGGGCTGAGATCGCCCCCTCGTGCGCGGGCGTCGGCCGGGGCCGAGGTGGCGTCGCGGCCGGCAGCGCGCGGCGCAGCTTGCCCAGGCCGGCCGATACCTTGCCGCGTCAAGGCAGCTTGAAGTCCCATCGACCCCGGTGAGGTTCGCGCGGTTTGCCGGCAGCTTCGAGTCGTCGCTGCAGCGCCTCGACGGACCGGGTGCGCGCTTCGGCCTTGTCAAACTCGGGCCCCGGGTCATAGCAACCGTCGTATTCGCTGCCCCGTTTTTCAAAATACGCAGCCATTTCCTGATCGCTGCGGATTGCGGCCCGGACGCGGGCCTCCTCTTCAGATGTCATGACAAGCGTGCCGGTGGGGTTGCCCGGTACGCCCGGTACGACCAAGCCAAAGCTGCATTGTGCGGTGGTATGGCGCATCGGTCCGCCGCTGCGTCGATGAGCGCCGGCGCGCGGTTCAAGTGTCCAACACCACCCGGCCCTGGGCCACGTCGGCCAGGCGGGCGGGTTGCAGCACCTCGATACGGCCGTGGCTGGCCCCCAGGATGCCCAGCGTCTGCATCTGCCGCAAGGACCCGTTGATGCGCTGCCGGCTGGCACACAGCAGGGCGGCCAGATCGCCCTGGGTCAGGGTCAGTTCGATACGCCGGGCGCCGGGCGGCAGCTGCTCGGCGTCGGCCGTGCGGCCGAACTGGCGCATCAGCCGGTGCAGCTGCAATGCCACGCGCTGCGGCAGCGGCAAGGTCTGCACCTCTTCCAGCCGGCGAAACATATGACGCAGGCGCCGGCAATCGAGCTGCAGCAAGGCCTCGCGCAGCTCGGGCTGGGTCTGCAGCAGTTGCAGCAGCGCCGCGCGGTCCATCATCAACACGGTGCTGTGGGCCTGGGCCACGATGTCCAGGTCGACCGCGCTGCCGTCGATCAGCGCAATGTCGCCAAACCAATCGCCCGGCCCGAGCATATCGAGAGTGAAGGCGCGGCCGTCGCGGGCATGGGTGCTCAGGCCCAGCGCGCCGCCGGCCACGCCCACCCAATCGCTGGCCGGCGCGCCACGCCGCAGCAAGGTGGTGCCGCGCCGCACCCTTTGCACCCGGCAGCGCGCCATCACCGCCTGGCGCAGGGACAGCGACAAGCCGGCAAACCAGGCACCCGATTCCACGCTGCGGGCCTCGGCCGGCCGCAGGCCGTCCAGCGATACCGTGCGGGCCATCTCGGCTACCGCCGGCCGCAAGCCCAGCACCATGGGCAGCGCCGCCGGGCGCAGCAATGGGTGCGGATCGGGCCGGATATCGGCACGCAGGGCCGGCCGGCTCTCGCTGCGCAGCACCGGCCGCACTGGTGCCTGCGGTTGCGGCTGGGGCTCGGACATCCGGCGGTAGGCCGGATCAAACACGCTGTTGACGGCCCGCATTCAGCAGACCTCGAACAAGCCAGCCGCGCCCTGGCCGCCACCGATGCACATCGTGACCACCACGTACTTGGCGCCGCGCCGCTTGCCCTCGATCAGCGCATGGCCGGTCAGGCGCGCGCCGCTGACGCCGTAAGGGTGGCCGACCGCGATGGCCCCGCCATTGACATTGAGCAGCTCATCCGGGATGCCCAGCGTGTCGCGGCTGTAGATCACCTGGCAGGCAAAGGCCTCGTTCAGCTCCCACAGGCCGATGTCGCTGACCTTCAGCCCGGCGCGCTGCAGCAGGCGCGGCACCGCAAACACCGGGCCTATGCCCATCTCGTCGGGCTCGCAGCCGGCCACCGCAAAGCCGCGGAAGATGCCCATCGGCTGGATGCCGAGCTGTGACGCGCGCTGGCCGTTCATCACCACGCAGGCGCTGGCGCCGTCGCTGAACTGGCTGGCATTGCCGGCCGTGACGATGCCGCCCGGCAGCGCCGAGCGCAGGCCGCTCACCGCCTCCAGCGTGGTGTCGCCGCGGATGCCTTCGTCGCTGTCTATCGTCACTTCCTTGCGGGTCAGGCGGCCGCTGGCCTTGTCGACCACGCCCATCACGGTGGTCATCGGCACGATCTCGTCCTTGAACTTGCCGGCCACCTGGGCCGCAAAGGCGCGCTGCTGGCTGCGCACGCCGTATTCGTCCTGGGCCAGCTTGGGGATGTTGTAGCGCTTGATCACCTGCTCGGCGGTCTGCAGCATGTTCCAGTAAAGCTCGGGCTTGTGTTCCATCAGCCACGGGTCCACCCGCATATGCCGGTTGGCCTCGTTCTGCACGCAGCTGATGCTCTCCACCCCGCCGGCGACGATGGCCGGGCAGCCCTCGGTCATCACCCGCTGGGCCGCCAACGCGATGCTCTGCAGGCCGGACGAGCAGAAGCGGTTGATGCTCAGGCCGGCGGTGGTCACCGGCAGGCCGGCGCGCAGCGCGATGGCCCGGGCGATGTTGCCGCCGGTGGTGCCCTCGCCAAAGGTGCCGCCCATGATGCAGTCTTCGATCTCGGCCGGGTCCAGGCCCGAGCGCGCCACCGCGTGATGCACCGCATGGCCGCCCAGGGTGGCGCCATAGGTCATGTTGAAGGCACCCTTCCAGCTCTTGGCCAGGCCGGTGCGGGCGGTTGAAACAATGACAGCGTCGATCATGATGGGTTCCTTGGGGCTCAGTTGAACGACTTGCCTTCTTCGGCCAGCCGCACCAGCAGCGGCGCCGGCTGCCACGATGCATCGGCGCCCGGCTCGGCGGCAAAGCGGCGCAGGCTGCGCACCACATTGGGCAGGCCCACGGTGTCGGCATACAGCATCGGCCCGCCGCGGTGCAGCGGGAAGCCGTAGCCATTGAGGTAGACCACATCCAGGTCGGACGCGCGGGCGGCAATGCCTTCTTCGAGGATGCGCGCGCCCTCGTTGACCAGGGCAAAAATGCAGCGCTCCACCACCTCGGCGTCGCTGATCTTGCGGGCGGTGATGCCGTTCGCGGCGCGGTAGTCGGCGATCAGCTGCTCGGTCAGCGGGTCGGGGATGGGGTCGCGCTTGCCGGCCTCGTAGCGGTAGTAGCCGGCGCCGGTCTTCTGGCCAAAGCGGCCCACCTCGCACAGCTTGTCGGCCACGTTGGGCTTCATCTCGACCCCGGCCTCGGCGGCCTTGCGCTTGCGCGTGGCCCAGCCAATGTCCAGCCCGGCCAGGTCGCCCATGCGGAAGGGGCCCATGGCCATGCCGTATTTCTGCAAGGCGCCATCCACCTGCTGCGGCGCAGCGCCGGCATTGAGCAGACCCTGGGCCGCCGCGCCGTAACGGGCCAGCATGCGGTTGCCGATGAAGCCGTCGCAGACGCCCGAGACCACCGCGATCTTCTTGATCTTCTTGGCCAGGGCCATGCTGGTGGCCAGCACGTCGGG
>JANNZD010000388.1:0-4524 GCA_031410435.1 Betaproteobacteria bacterium
GACATCGAGCCGCACCGGGTGGCCAAGCTCTCGGGCATAGGTTGCAGCAGCAAGACGCCCGATTACTTCCTGGGCGCCAGCCACGGCTTCAACACCGTGCACGGCCGCATGCCCAGCGTGCTGACCGGCGCCAACCTGGCCAACCGCGACCTGCTCTACCTGGGCGTGTCGGGCGACGGCGATTCGGCCTCGATCGGTCTGGGCCAGTTTGCCCACGCGATGCGGCGCGGCGTGCGCATGGTCTACATCGTCGAGAACAACGGCGTCTACGGCCTGACCAAGGGCCAGTTCTCGGCCACCGCCGACAAGGGGTCCAAGAGCAAGAAGGGGGTGGTCAACCCCGACTCGCCGGTCGACCTGATCGGCATGGCGCTGCAGCTGGGCGCCACCTATGTGGCACGCGGCTTCTCGGGCGACAAGGGCCAGCTGGTGCCGCTGATCGAAGGCGCGATCGCCCATGGCGGCGCGGCCTTCATCGACGTGATCAGCCCCTGCGTGGCCTTCAACAACCATGCCGGCAGCACCCGCAGCTACGACTATGTGCGCGAGCACAACGAGGCGGTCAGCCGCATCGACTTCATCGATCTGGCCGAGGAAATAAAGGCCGAGCCCGGCGCCGGCGAGGTGATCCTGCTGCCCCAGCACGACGGCAGCACGATGCGCCTGCGCAAGCTGGTGGCCGATTACGACCCCACCGACCGCATCCGCGCGATGAACCAGGTGATGGCCCACAGCGCGCGCGGCGAGATCGCCACCGGCCTGCTCTTCGTCGACCCCGAAGCCGGCGACCTGCACCAGGGCCTGAACACCGTGGCTCGGCCGCTCAACCAGTTGGCAGAAGCCGAGCTGTGCCCAGGGTCGGCAGCGCTGGCTAAACTGAATGCTTCATTGCGCTAAAAGGATGGTGATGGACGAAACCCAATTCCGCGCCACGCTGGCGCACGACGGCTTCAACGAGGTGCTGGTGCGCGAATGGGCGCCCGACCTGGTGCTGGCCGAGCACGACCACCCCTTCGACGCCCGGCTGCTGGTGCTGCGCGGCGGCCTCACGCTGACCCGGGCGGACGGGCCCGAGTGGTTTGGCGAGGGCCACGGCTGCGAGGTGCCGCGCGGCACCCGCCATGCCGAGCACTACGGCCCGGCCGGTTGCACCGTGCTGGTAGGGCGGCGCCGCGATTGAGCCGCCACGCCGGGCGGCGATCGGTGCTGCTCAGCTGGCCAGGGCGTAGGGGCCGCCGCGTTCCAGCGCGCGCTGGTAAGCCGGCCGGGCCTGCAGGCGCTTGATCCAGGCATCCATCGCCGGGTAGCTGGCGCGCAAGCCGCGGGCGGCCTCGCCCACAAAGCTCATCTGGATGTCGGCACCGGTCAGGCTGTCGCCCACCAGGAAGTCGCGGCCTTCCAGGCTGCGGTTCACATAGCCCAGGTGGTTGGCCAGTTCGCTCTCGATGCGCGGGCCCAGGGGCGCGGCCGCATCGCCCAGGCGCGAGGTGTAGAGCTTGAGCATCAGCGGCAGCATGGCCGATCCTTCGGCATAGTGCAGCCACTGGTTGTAGGCCTCGAAGTCGTCGCTGCCGGCGGCCGGCTGCAAGCGGCCACCGCCATGGCGGCGGATCAGGTAATCGACGATGGCGCCCGACTCGATGATCGTGCGGCCTTCGTCCTGCAGCACCGGTGATTTGCCCAGCGGGTGGATGGCCATCAGCGCGGGCGGAGCCAGCCGGGTGGTGGCGTCGCGCGCGTAATGCTGGATCTCATACGGCGCGCCCAGTTCTTCCAGCAGCCAAAGCACACGCTGCGAGCGGGAATCGTTGAGGTGGTGGACAACAATCATGGGGCTGGCCTTGGTGGGTGAGGGGGCCTTGATTGTGGGCGCCGACACCGCGCCGCGCTGTCGCCCAGGGCATTGCCGACCGGCCCCGCCAGCCGGATAGTCAGCCCTGCTGGCCTAACCCCGGAGAAGCCCATGCCCCTGAGCGTGACCCCCCAAGCCGCCCCCTGCGGCGCCATCGTGCGCGGCGTAAACCTGTGCCAGGCGCTCAGCGCCGCCCAGGCCGACGAAGTCCGCCAGGCCTGGCTGGCCCACCAGGTGCTGGCCTTCCCGGATCAGCCTATGAGCGTGGACGACCTGGAGCGTTTCGCCAGCGCCATCGGTCCCTTCAGCCCCGACCCCTATTTCGAGGCCATCCCGGGCCATCCGCATGTGGCCCAGGTCAAGCGCGAGGCCGACGAGACCAGCTCGATCTTTGCCGACAACTGGCACTCGGACTGGAGTTTCTTGCCCAGTCCGCCGGCCGCCACTTTGCTCTATGGCGATGTGATCCCGCCGGTGGGCGGCGACACCCTGTTTGCCGACCAGTACGCCGCCTGGGATGCGCTGCCCGAGGCGATGAAGGCGCAGCTGTTGCCACTGCAGGGTGTGCATTCGGCGCGCCGGGGCTACTCGCGCCAGGGCCGCTACGGCGAGAAGGACGAAGGCCGCTCGATGGCGATCAGGTTCGACGACTCGGCCCTGGCCACCCAGCTGCAGCCGGTGGCGCGGCGCCATCCCGAGACCGGCCGCACCGCGCTCTATGTCAGCCCGGGCTACACCATCGGCATCGCCGGCCTGCCCGACGACGAGGCCCAGGCCCTGCTGGCCGAGCTGTTCGCCCACCAGGGCCAGGAGCGCTTCGTCTATCGCCACCGCTGGCAGCAGAGCACGCTGCTGATGTGGGACAACCGCTGCCTGGTACATGCCGCCACCGGTGGCTACCAGGGCCACCGGCGGCTGCTGCACCGCATCACCGTGGGCGAGCGGCTGGCCGCGTGAGCCGCCCCCTCATCCGCGGGGAGGCAGCGGGCGGGCGCCTGTAAGGTCTGGCCGTCGCCCGCGACGCATGCCGATGAGCCTGAATCTTCTCCGCCTGGTGGCCGCCAGCAAGCCCGTCATGCGCCTGGTCGATGCGCGTGCGGTGGTGCCCAGGGCCCAGCCGCTGGCCAAGCCCCAGGCTGACCTGGCCTGACGCATGCAGCGCACCGGCCAATGGCTGCCAGGCCAGACTGCCGGCCGGCGCTGGGACGTGGCCTGTGTGTCGCTCGAGATCACCCAGCGCTGCAACCTGGACTGCACGCTGTGCTACCTGAGCGATTCGTCCGAGGCGGTGCTCGACTTCCCGCTCGAGGAAATCTACCGCCGCATCGATCTGATTGCCGCCCACTACGGCCCCGGCACCGATGTGCAGGTCTCGGGCGGCGAGCCCACGCTGCGGCCGCGCGGCGAGCTGCTGGCGATCGTGCGGCGCATCACCCAGCGCGGGCTGCGGGCGTCACTGTTCACCAACGGCATCCTGGCCACCCGGGCCTTGCTGCAAGACCTGGCCGACGCCGGCCTGAGCGAGGTGGCCTTCCATGTCGATCTCACCCAGCAGCGCGCCGGCTATCGCAGCGAGGCCGACCTGAACCCGCTGCGGCTGGACTACATCGCCCGCGCCCGGGGCCTGCCGATCGGGGTGTTCTTCAACACCACCGTGTTCGACGGCAACCGGGCCGAGCTGCCGATGCTGGCGGCCTTCTTCGTGGCCCAGGCCGGCGCGGTGCGCTTTGCGTCTTTCCAGCTGCAGGCCGACACCGGCCGGGGCGTGCTGGGCACGCGCGATGGCGCGATCGACAACCCCAGCGTGGCGGCCGCGCTGCAGCAGGGCGCCGACACGCCGCTGAGCTTCAATGTGCTGGCCGCCGGCCACCAGGCCTGCAACCAGAACACGGTGCTGCTGGTGATCAACGGCCGGGCTTACGATGCCTTTGCCGACAAGGCCTTCATCCAGCACTTCATGCGCGAGACCGCTGGCCTGCGCATCGACCGCCGCACGCCATGGCAGGGCCTGCGCTCATTGACCGGGGCGATGTTGCGCCGGCCGGCGCTGGTGGCAGGCACGCTGGGCTGGCTGGCGCGCTTTGCCTGGCGCGCCAGGGCCGACCTGTGGGCCGCCCGTGGCCGGGTCGGCAAGCTCACCTTCTTCACCCACAACTTCATGGACGCCTGCAACCTGGAGGCTGACCGCATCGCCGCCTGCGTCTTCATGGCCATCACCCAGGACGGGCCGATCAGCATGTGCGCCTTCAATGCCCGGCGCGATGACTTCTTGCTGCGCCCGTTGCCGCAGGCCGGCGGCGCCTGGCAACCGCTGCGGCCCGCAGCGGCCGGTGCACGCGAGCAGCCGATCAAGTGGCTCAAGGGCCGCGCCCGCGAGGCGGCACTGGCGGCGCGGCGGGCCCCGGCATGAGGCGCCCGGCTGGGGGCCTGCGGTGGTGGGCGTTGGTCGGGCTGGCTGTGTTGGGCGTGCTGGCCGGGTTGACCGGCTGTGCCACCCAGGTGCCGCTGCCGCCGGCCGGCGTGTCGGCAGCCAGCGTCACGTTGGCGCCGGCACAGGCCCAGCAGGCGGCCGATGCCGCCTGGGCCCGGGTGCTGGCGCGCTTCGTTGACAGCCAGGGCGAGGTGGACTTTGCGGCACTCGCCCAAGACCGCGGTGATCTCGACACCGCCGT
>JANNZD010000389.1:0-3732 GCA_031410435.1 Betaproteobacteria bacterium
TCGGCCTGGCTCAATTTCCAGCGTGTCAGCTGCGCGCAGTGGTGGCATTTCAACGGCCGTGCCCATGTGGCGCTGATGGGCGATGCGGTGCACACCGCGCATTTCGCCATCGGCTCGGGCACCAAGCTGGCGATCGAGGACGCGATCGAGCTGACCCGCCTGTTCGACCGGCAAGGCCATGCCGCGGCGCAGATCCCCGCCGTGCTGCAGCACTACCAGGCCGCCCGCAGCATCGACGTGCTGCGCCTGCAGAACGCCGCCTGGAACGCGATGGAATGGTTCGAGGTGTGCGGCGCCCGCTATTGCGACCAGCTGGCGCCGCCGCAGTTCATGTACTCGATGCTCACCCGCAGCCAGCGCATCAGCCACGAGAACCTGCGCCTGCGCGATGCGGCCTGGCTGGGCGGCTACGAGCGCTGGTTTGCGCGCCGCGCCGGCCTGGCGCTGGACGACCAGCAGGCCGCGCCGCCGCCGATGTTCACGCCCTACACAGTGCGCGGCCTGACCCTGAAGAACCGGGTGATCGTCTCGCCGATGGCCCAGTATTCGGCCGTCGACGGCCTGCCCGGCGACTACCACCTGGTGCACCTGGGCGCCCGGGCGATGGGCGGCGCCGCGCTGGTGTTTGCCGAGATGACCTGCGTCAGCGCCGACGGCCGCATCACCCCGGGCTGCCCGGGCCTGTACAGCGCCGAGCAGGCCCAGGCCTGGCGCCGCATCGTCGGCTGGGTGCATGGCCACAGCGATGCCAAGTTCGGCATGCAGCTGGGCCATGCCGGCGCCAAGGCGTCGACCCGGGTGGCCTGGGACGGCAGCGACCTGCCCCTGCACGCCGGCAACTGGCCGATCGTCTCGGCCTCGCCCCAGCAATACCTGCCCGGCATCAGCCAGCGGGCGGCCGAGATCAGCGACGCGCAGATGGCCGAGGTGCTGGCGCAGTTCGTCGCCAGCACCCGGGCCGCCGCCGAGATCGGGGTGGACTGGCTGGAGCTGCACTGCGCCCACGGCTACCTGCTGTCGAGCTTCATCTCGCCCCTGACCAACCAGCGCCGCGACGCCTACGGCGGCGGCCTGGAGAACCGGCTGCGCTACCCGCTGGCGGTGTTTGCGGCGATGCGCGCGGCCTGGCCGGCCGAGCGGCCGATGTCGGTGCGCATCTCGGCCCACGATTGGGTGGACGGCGGCATCACCCCGGCCGACGCGGTGCAGATCGCACGGGCCTTCAAGGCCGCCGGCGCCGACCTGATCGACTGCTCGTCGGGCCAGGTCAGCAAGCGCGAGAAGCCGGTCTATGGCCGCATGTTCCAGACCCCGTTTGCCGACCGCATCCGCCAGGAGGCCGGCATCGCCACCATCGCGGTGGGCGCGATCAGCGAGGCCGACCATGTCAACAGCATCATCGCCGCCGGCCGCGCCGACCTGTGCGCGGTGGCCCGCCCGCACCTGGCCAACCCGGCCTGGACCCTGACCGAGGCCGCGCGCATCGGCTACACCGGCCTGGCCTGGCCCAAGCCCTACCGTTCGGGCAAGGCGCCGCTGGAGGCGCACTTCCAGCGCGAGCGGGCCCAGGCGGCCGCCGCAGCGCCTGCGGCCGCCCGGGGCGCCGAGGGCTGAACCCGATGCCCGACGCCCCGCCCGACACCGCCCCGGCCCAGGGCCTGGCTCACAGCCTGGGCCATGAGGCCCGTGCGCTGGGCGGCGACCATGCCGCGCTCAGGCTCTGGCTGCGCCTGCTGGCCTGCACCACCCAGGTGGAGGACGAGATCCGGCGCCGGCTGCGCCTGCGCTTCGGCATCTCGCTGCCGCGCTTCGACTACCTGGCCCAGCTCTACCGCTGGCCCGACGGCCTGAAGATGAAGGATCTCTCGCGTTGCCTGATGGTGACCGGCGGCAACATCACCGGCCTGACCGACGAGCTGGCGCGCGAGCGCCTGGTGCAGCGCGAGCCCAGCACCACCGACCGGCGCAGCTGGACCGTGCGGCTGACGCCCCAGGGCCGCAGCAGCTTCGAGGCCATGGCCCGGGAACATGAGCAATGGATCCTGGAACTGTTCGGCGGCCTCAGCGCGGCCGACATGCAGCAATTGCATCAGCACCTGGGGGCCTTGCGCCTGCAGGTCTCCCACAGCCAGAACCAAGCCCCGGAGGCACCCGATGACCACCGCCGCTGACCGCGTCGACCCCGCCCTGCTGGCCCACAACCGCCAGGCCCTGGCCGGCTACCCGGCCGCTCACTTCCAATGGCAGGTGGCCGCCGGCGTGGCCACGCTGACGCTGAACCGCCCCGAGCGCAAGAACCCGCTGACCTTCGAGTCCTATGCCGAGCTGCGTGAGCTGTTCGGCCGGCTGCGCTACGCCAGCGATGTGCATGCGCTGGTGCTCACGGGCGCGGGCGGCAACTTCTGCTCGGGTGGCGATGTGCACGAGATCATCGGCCCGCTGGTGCGCCTGAAGGCGCCCGAATTGCTGTTGTTCACCCGCATGACCGGTGACCTGGTCAAGGCCATGCGCGCCTGCCCTCAGCCCATCATCGCGGCCATCGACGGGGTGTGCGCCGGGGCCGGCGCAATCATGGCGATGGCCTCCGACCTGCGCCTGGGCACCGCACGCAGCAAGACCGCCTTTCTGTTCAACCGGGTCGGCCTGGCCGGCTGCGACATGGGCGCCTGCGCGATGCTGCCGCGCATCGTCGGCCAGGGCCGCGCCAGCGAGCTGCTCTACACCGGGCGGCCCCTGGGCGGCGAGGAAGGCGAGCGCTGGGGCTTCTTCAACCGCCTGTGCACCCCCGAGGCGCTGCTGGCCACGGCCCAGGCCCTGGCCACCGAGCTGGCCGCCGGCCCCACCTTTGCCAACGGCATCACCAAGGCCATGCTGCACCAGGAATGGGCGATGACCATCGACCAGGCCATAGAAGCCGAAGCGCAAGCCCAGGCGATCTGCATGCTGACCGAAGACTTCACCCGCGCCTACGAGGCCTTCGTGGCGCGCGAAAAGCCGGTCTTCCAGGGCGATTGAGGCCCCGCCCCCAGGACTTGCCCGCAGCGCATCCGGGGTCGGTCCGGTGCGGCCGGCCCGAAAGCGTGGCAACCTGCGAGGCGTGCTTCGGCGGCAATGCCCGGAGCCGATCCCCACCCTGGCATTTCAAGAGGAGACACCATGAAGTTCAAACGCTGGCTGGCGCTCGGCGCCGGCGCACTGTGCGCGTTCTCGGCGACGGCGCAGGACCTCACACTGACCCGGCTCGACTGCGGCAGCGGGTCGAATGACCCGCGACGCTTCAGCGACACCTATGCCTATACCGACACCAGCAAGCCTTTCACCTTCAGCTGCTACGTCATCCGGCATGGCGCCGATGTGATGGTCTGGGACACCGGTTACCTGCCCGGTTCGGTGCCCAGCGCGACCAACAAGCCTTTGGCCGATCTGCTCAAGCAGATGAACCTGAACCCCGACGACGTGAAGTACGTCGGCATCAGCCACTTCCATGCCGACCACACCGGCCAGCTGGCGGTACTGAAGAATGCCACCCTGCTGATCGGCAAGGGCGACTGGGAGGGCATCACTGCCAACCCACCGGTGGGCGGTGCAAATGCCAAGGGTTTTGCCGAATGGATCGCCGAGAAGCGCAAGGTCGAGGCGCAAAGCGCGGACAAGGACGTATTCGGCGACGGCACGGTCATGATGTTGCGCGCGCCCGGGCACACCCCGGGCCACAGCATCCTGCTGGTGCGC
>JANNZD010000390.1:0-3373 GCA_031410435.1 Betaproteobacteria bacterium
GCCGCCCTGCCCGCCAGCACGCGCGCGCAGCAGCCGGCCTTGCCGCTGATCGGCTTTCTCAGCGGCGCATCGGCGGCGCCATTCGCCCACCTGGTGGCGGCCTTTCGCCAAGGCCTGGTGTCCCTGGCGGCGCGCCACAAGCTGCCTACCATCCACGAGTTCCGCGAGTTCGCGCTGGCCGGCGGTTTGATGAGCTATGGCACCCTCCTGAGCGCGATGTATCGCCGGATCGGCGTCTACACCGGGCGCATCCTCAAGGCGGCCAAGCCCGGCGATGTGCCCGTCCTTCAACCCACCCGGTTCGAGCTGGTGCTCAACTTGAAGACCGCACGGGCACTCGGCATCACCATCCCGCAAATGCTGCTGCTGCGCGCCGATGAGGTGATCCAGTGAACCCGGGCCGAAGGAGTGACCGAATGACACGGCGCCGACTTCTCTTGCTGGCGCAGGGTGCGAGCCTTTCGGGGCACGCGCCGCTGCCGCGCGCGCAGGCCGCAGCAGCGGGCCTGCGCCGCGTTGGCGTGCCGGCGCCCAGCACCCAGGCCAAGGAGGACATCACACTCAACGGTCAGCAGGAAAAGTCCCTGGGCAAGGCGCTGCACTTGCTGCACGAGTTGATGCCGACGGCCCGCCGCATTGCCGTGGTGGTCACCGAGGCCAACCCGTCGCAGCAGGCGCTGTGGGCTGCTGCAAGGCACGCGGCTGCAGTGTTGAACCTTCAGCCGCTGCAGGTGGCGGTCAATGCGCCAGCTCAGCTGCCAGCCGCAGCGCAGCAAATCACCATGCTGCAAGCCCCGGCGGTGCTGCTCACCGCCGTCCCGGTGTTCACCAACGTACGGGAACGGATCCAGCCGCTGATGCACGCGACGCGGCTGCCGGTGGCCTACAGCCTGCGTCACCGGGTTGCTGCGGACGGACGGACCAGCTTCGGCAACCCCCTGCGTGCCAACCGGCACTACCCCGCCAAGTTCGTTGATGCCATCCGCAAGAGCGCCAAGCCGGCCAATTTGCCCGTCGAACAACCGCTCAAGTTCGAGCGCGTAGTCAACTTGAGCGCCACGAGAAAGCTCGGTCTGACGGTTCAACGCGCGCTGCTGTTGCGCGCCGACAAGGTGCTCCAGTGAACTCATCGCGCCGCCGCTGGTCTGGCTCGCTGCTGTGGCTGGCTCTGCCGCTGTGGGTTCAGGCCCAGACCCAGGCGCTGCCGCGCATCGCCTGGGTCTGGCCGGGCACGCGCGACGGCGAGCAGGTGCGCGCTGCGGCTTTTCGCGAGGGCATGGCCGAAGCCGGTTTGGTGCAGGGCAAGGACTACGTTCTGGATGAGCGTTATGCGGATGGCCACTACGAGCGCTTTGCCACGCTTGTCAGTCAATTGCTGGCGCGCGCGCCAGCGGTCCTCATGGCCAATACCATCGCCTCGATACGCGCCGCGCAGGAGGCGACCAAGACCGTGCCGATCGTCTTCGTGTCGACCAACGACCCGCTGGGCAGCGGCCTTATCGCCAGCTATGCCCGACCCGGCGGCAACACCACCGGGCTGTCGAGCCAGAACGAGGATACTGTCGTCAAACTCGTACAGTTGATGCACGAGTTATTGCCGCGCGCCCGGCGCCTGGCGGTTCTGGTCAATCCGGGCAATGTCTCGGGGCCCAAGCTGTTCGAGATCCTGCGCGTCGCAGCGCGCGGCCTGGACATCGAAGCCAGCGCCGTCGAGGTGAGTTCACCCGAGGGCCTGGACACCGCGTTCGACACCGTCGTGCGCCGCCGCGCCGACGTACTGATGACGATTCCCGATGCCATGTTTGTCAGCGAACGCCAGCGCATCGCCGCGCTGGCGTTGGCGCTGGCGCTGCCCTACATCACGACTTCACGAGAAGCCGCCGCAGCGGGCGCGGTATTGACCTATGGCCAGTTGCAGCTGGAGCAGTTTCGCCGCGCCGCGATCTATGTGAAGCAGATTCTGGCCGGCGCCAGGCCGGGTGAGATGCCGGTTGAGCAGCCGCTGCGCTTTTCATTGGTGATCAATTTGAAGACCGCCAAGGTCTTGCGCTTGACGGTGCCGCAGGCGCTGCTGCTGCGTGCGGACGAGGTGATTCAGTGAACGCGCGGTGGACCGCGCTGTGCGTGCTGCTGGGGCTGGCAACAGCGCCCGGGTTGGCGCCGGCACAAACCGGCGCCACGCCGCACCGCATCGGCGGCGCCATGCTGTCCTATGGGCCCGACTACGCCGACGTCTACCGCGAGGCCGCGCAGTACGTGGCCAAGATCCTGCGCGGCACAGCGCCGGGCGAGCTGACGATGGCGCAGCCCAGCCGCTTTGAGCTGGTGCTCAACCTGAAGCTCGCGCGCTCGCTGGGCATCAACATCCCGCAATCGATGTTGCTGCGCGCCGATGAGGTGATTCAGTGAGCACCGACCCAGGAAGCCATCACATGAAGCCACGGCGCCTCTTTACGCTCGCGCTGGGCGCAGGCCTTGCGGGCCAGGCGGAGCTTCTGTGGGCGCAAGCCCCAGCGGCAAGTCTGCGCCGCGTTGGCGTGCTGATGCCCAGCACCCGCGCGAAGGAGGAGGTCACGCTCAAACCCTTCTTCGACCAGCTGCGCGCGCTGGGCTGGATCGAGGGGCAGACCATCGCTTACGACCGGGCCTATGCCGACGACCAGCACGAGCGGCTGCCCAAGCTTGCGGCCGAACTGGTGGCGCGCCGCCCCGAGGTGATTTATGCGCCCGTGACACCGACCACCATGGCCGCCAAGCAGGCCACGCAGACCATCCCGATCGTGTTTGGCACCGTCTGGGACCCGGTGGGCATCGCCCTGGTGGCGAGCCTGGCACGGCCGGGCGGCAACGTCACCGGCATCAGCAGCTACAGCGACTCACTCACCCCCAAGCGGGTTGAACTGCTGCGCGAAATCCTGCCCGGCGTCAAACGCCTCGGCTTTCTGGGCGACCTGAGCGACCCGACCACCCAGCTCGACCGCCAGGCGCTTGCACCGCTGGTGGCGTCGATGGGGCTGCAATTTGTCTTTGCCGAAACCGTCAATACGGGCGATTTCGACGCTGCGGTGGCCAGGCTGCTGGCGCAACGGGCAGAGGCGATTTTCCCGTGGGGTACCGGCACGCTGGTCTTCAACCTGCGCCCGCGGCTGATGGCGCTGGCGGTCCAGAAGCGCCTGCCGGTGGTGGGCCATCGCGCGGAAATGGCCGACGCGGGCGCGCTGTTCAGCTTCGGCGCCTCGTTGGCCGACCAACTTCGGCGCTCGGCGCTGCTGGTGGACAAGATTCTCAAAGGTGCCAAGCCGGCCGACCTGCCGGTAGCGCAGGCCACGCTGTTCGAGCTGGTCGTCAACCTGAAGACCGCCCGGGCGCTGGG
>JANNZD010000391.1:0-1694 GCA_031410435.1 Betaproteobacteria bacterium
TGTTCATGCCGGTGGCGCCCTCGGGGTTGGCGCAACCCATCAACACATCATCCACCGCGCCGCCGTCGATGCCGGCACGCTGCACCGCCTGGGCGATGGCGTGGCCGCCGAGCGTGGCGCCATGGGTCATGTTGAAGGCACCCTTCCAGCTCTTGGCAAGCGGGGTGCGGGCGGTGGAAACAATGACGGCTTGGGTCATGTGGGCTCCTGGGGGGCAGGCTGTGAAAGGGGGGGTCAGGCCGCGCCGGCCACCGCCGACGAGTGCTTGTAGACGCTGGTCTTCACACTGCTGAAGACACGCTGCACCATGGGCTCGAAGGTGCTGATCGGCTCGGTCTCGCCCTGCGGGTCGAAGGCCGCGTTGTCGTAGAAGGCGCAGAACTCTTCGGTCAGGGTGAAGTGCGGGTGGCCGCGGAACTGCTCGCGCAGGTTGCGGTCCAGCCCGATGTGGTGGAAGAAGTAGTAGCCCTGGAAGATGCCATGGTGCTGCACCATCCAGTGGTGGGCCTCGCTGACGAAGGGCTTGAGGATGGCCGCGGCGATGTCGAAGTGGTTGAAGCTGCCCAGGGTGTCGCCGATGTCGTGCAGCAGCGCGCAGACCACGTATTCCTCGTCGCGCCCGTCCTTCAGCGCCCGGGTGGCGGTCTGCAGCGAGTGCTGGTAGCGGTCGATCGGGAAACCGCCCACATCGCCGTCCAGCAGCTTGAGGTGGGCCAGCACCCGGTCGGGCAGGCTGCGGGCCATCGCCGGGAACTCGGCCGAGATGGCCTTCCAATCCTCGGCGGTGCTGAGTTCCATGCTGCTGAAAGTGGCGCGGGCGTTCATCGGGGGCTCCGGTTTCAGGTGAAGGACTTGCCTTCGGCGGCCAGGCGGGCCAGCAGCGGCGCCGGCTGCCAGAAGGCGCCGTCGTCATGGGGGTTGCGGGCAAAGCGCTGCATGATCGTCACCACGTTGTACAAGCCGACCTGGTCGGCGTAGCACAGCGGCCCGCCGCGGTACAGCGGGAAGCCGTAGCCGGTGAGGTAGATCATGTCGATGTCGCTGGCCTTGTTGGCGATGCCTTCTTCCAGGATGTGGGCGGCCTCGTTGACCAGCGCGAAGACCAGGCGCTGCACGATCTCTTCGTCGCCCACCTTGCGCGCGCTGATGCCGAGTTCCTTGCGATGGTCAGCCACCATCTGCTCGACCAGCGCGCTGGGGATGGCCTCGCGCTTGCCGGCCTGGTAGTCGTACCAGCCGGCGCCGGTCTTCTGGCCGAAGCGGCCCAGCTCGCACAGCAGGTCGGCGGTCTTGCTGTACTTCATATTGGCCTGCTCGCTGGCACGGCGCTTGCGGATAGCCCAGCCGATGTCGTTGCCGGCCAGGTCGCCCATGCGGAAGGGGCCCATCGCAAAGCCGAAGCGCTCGACTGCCTTGTCCACCTGGGCCGGGGTGCAGCCCTCGTCCAGCAGAAAACCGGCCTGGCGGCTGTACTGCTCGATCATGCGGTTGCCGATGAAGCCGTCGCACACACCCGAGACCACCGCCGTCTTCTTGATCTTCTTGGCCACCGACATCACCGTGGCCAGCACGTCCTTGGCGGTGGCCGCGCCGCGCACCACCTCCAGCAGGCGCATCACATTGGCCGGGCTGAAGAAATGCATGCCCACCACGTCCTGCGGGCGTTGGGTGAAGCCGGCGATCCGGTTCACATC
>JANNZD010000392.1:0-7366 GCA_031410435.1 Betaproteobacteria bacterium
CCGTGGACGGCGGCTTCACCCGCAACCTGCTGAGCCTGGTGCCGCGCGCCGCGGCTTGAGCGCGGCCGGCGCCGGCCCGCTGCACGGGCTTTGCGCTAGAGTCGGTCTTCCACGGTCCGCGGCGCAGCTTGGCCGCAGGAACACGACGGAGTCGATCCGATGAAGAAGCCTTTGCATACCGCTGCTGCCAGCAAGCCTGCTGTGCGTGCAGCGCCGCCTGCCCCGCAGCGCAAGGCCAAGGGGGCCGGTGGCGCCAAGCGTGTGAAGAAGTCCGCCATCGACCGGGTGATCGCGCGCGAATTGGCGCCGGCTGCGGCCATCGCCGTGCTGGACCGTTCGCCTCATGCCAAGGACGCGGCGACGCCAGCGCTGGATGTGCTGGTGGCGGGCGTGTCCGACGCCAGCGAGGACGGCAAGCTGCGGGTTCAATTGATGTTTGACAATGGTGCGGTGCTGCCGGTCGAGATGAGCGACGAGGCAGCCAAGAAGCTCGAAGCCGGCCTGGCACGCGAACGTGAGGCCAAGGCCTAGCGGGCTGACGCAGGCCCGCTGGCGGGCCGGCAACCCGCCTGTGCCGGGGTTGCACATGTCGGTGCCGGCCCGACCCGCCCCGGTGGCTGGCAAACCCGGGTGGTCAGCCGGTGGCAGCCCGCGTTATGGTGGGCTGTTGAGGGCCGGCTGCGCAGCCTGACGTTGAAGCCGGCCCCCCTTTGTCCATCCGACGACTGCCTGCCCATGAACCCCCTCGACTACCTGCTACCCCCATCGCTGGAGCAGGCCCAGGCCACGCTGGCCCAAGACCCGCAGGCCAAGCTGCTGGCGGGCGGCATGACCCTGATCCCGGTGCTAAAGCACCGCCTGGCCGCGCCCAGCCAACTGGTGGACATCGGCCGCCTGCCCGAACTGCAGACGCTGGCGGTGCAAGCCGGCCAGGTGACACTGGGCGCCGGGCTGACCCACCGCGCGGTGGCGGCGTCCACGGCCCTGCAACAGGCCCTGCCCGGCTTGGCGCGGCTGGCCGGCGGCATCGGCGATGCCCAGGTGCGGGCGCGTGGCACCCTGGGCGGGTCGATCGCCAACAACGACCCGGCGGCCGACTACCCGGCCGCGCTGCTGGCACTGAAGGCGAGGGTGGTCACGACCCGGCGTGAACTGCCGGCCGAGGCCTACTTCACCGGCATGTTCAGCACCGCGCTGGACGCCGATGAGATCGTCACCGCCGTGCACTTTGCCATCCCCTTGCGCAGCGCCTATGCCAAGTTCGGCCATCCGGCCACCGGCTATGCGATGGCCGGGGTCTATGCGGCGGATTTTGGCGGCGGCGACCTGCGGGTGGCCGTCACCGGTGCCACGGCCTGTGCCTGCCGCTGGCCGGCGGCCGAAGCCGCCTGGCAGCAGGGCCTGGGCACGGCCAGCTTCGAGCAACCCGACCTGCTGGACGATATGCATGCACCGGCTGCCTACCGCGCGCAGTTGGCCCGCCTGATGTTTGAGCAGGCCTTGCAATCACTGGCCTGAGCCTGGGCCTCCCAGCGCTGCCAGCCGCGTCATCGCACCCCTTTCGAGAAACCCCCGATGAAGATCAGCTTTGACTTGAACGGCACGGCGCGCAGCGCCGAGGTCGAACCCCGCACCCTGCTGGCCAACCTGTTGCGCGAGCAATTCGGCCTGACCGGCACCCATGTGGGCTGCGACACCAGCCAATGCGGCTGCTGCACCGTGCTGCTGGATGGCGTGGCGGTCAAATCCTGCAGCCTGCTGGCTGTGCAGGCCCAGGGCCGGGCGGTGACCACTGTCGAGGGCCTGGCCGGCGACCTGCCCGCGGGCCAGCTGCACCCGGTGCAGGCAGCCTTCACCGAATGCCATGCGCTGCAATGCGGCTTCTGCACCCCGGGCATGGTGATGGCCACGGTCAGCCTGTTGAAGGACAAGCCCCTGCCCAGCGATGCCGAGATCGAGCAGGGCCTGGCCGGTAACCTGTGCCGCTGCACCGGCTACATCAACATCGCCAAGGCGGTGCGTCAGGCCGCGCAGGTGATGCAGGGCAGCGCCACCGCGGGTGAGGCCGCACGATGAGCGACAACACCGTCGAGACACCGGCCCTGGCGCCCGGCGTGCGCTATGCCCGGCGCGAAGACCATGCGCTGGTCACCGGCCAAGGCCGCTACACCGCCGACCACCACTACCCGGGCATGCTGCATGCCTGCGTGATCCGCTCCACCTACGCCCACGCCCGCATCACCGCGTTGGACCTGGCGGCGGTGCGCCAGTCGCCCGGCGTGCAGGCGGTGCTGACGGCCGATGACGTGGCTGCCTTCGGTGTCCGCGAGCTGCCCAATGTCATCGCCGTGAAAGACCTGGCCGGCCAGCCGCAAAAGCTGGTGCGCATGCCGGTGCTGGCCGGCGACACGGTGCACTTTGTCGGCCAGCCGGTGGCCATGGTGCTGGCCGACAGTGCCGACCAGGCCCAGGACGCCGCCGAGCTGGCCCAGATCGACTACGCCGCCCTGGATGTGGTGGCCACGGTGGACGCCGCCCTGGCGCACGGCGCGCCGCAAGTGCATGCGGGCGTGCCGGGCAATCTGTCGGCCCGCTATGCCGAAGGCGACCGCGCGGCCGTGGACGCGGCCTTCCAGGCGGCACGCCATGTCAGCCGGGTACGGGTGAACAGCCAGCGCCTGATCGGCATGCCGATGGAGCCGCGGGCGGTGGTGGTGTGGCATGACACGGCCAGTGGCATCACCCGGGTGCACACCCCCACCCAGGGCATGCTGGGCATGAGGGCCAGCCTGGCGGCGCTGACCGGTGTGCCGCCCGAGCAACTGGAAATCGCCACCCAGGACGTGGGCGGCTCCTTCGGCCTGCGCGGCGGGCCTTACAGCGAGCATGCGCTGCTGGTGCTGGCCGCGCGGCGCCTGGGCCGGGCGGTCAGCTGGGTCGGCAGCCGGTCGGAGGTGTTCCAGAGCGACTGGCATGGCCGTGCGCTCAGCCTGGACGGCGAAGTGGCGCTGGACGCCGATGGGCGCATCTTGGCGATCCGCTTTCATGACCAGGCCGACCTGGGCGCATTCAACTGCTATTTCAGCAGCCTGATCGGCACCCGCAACCTCAGCATCACCATGGGCGGGGTCTACCAGGTGCCGGCGCTGTACATGGAGAGCGAGCTGGTCTTCACCCACACGGTGCCGGTGTCGGCCTACCGCGGCGCCGGGCGGCCCGACATCGCCTACGCGATCGAGCGCCTGATCGACCATGCCGCGCACGCGCATGGCTTCGACCCGGTGGCGCTGCGCCGCCTGAACTTCATCCCGCCGGCCGGCTTCCCCTACCGCACGGCCAACGGCACGCTCTACGACCATTGCGACTTTGCCCGGGTGCTGGACCGGGCACTGGCCTTGTCCGACCACGCCGGTTTTGCGACACGGCGCGCCGAGAGCCTGGCCCGCGGCCAGCTGCGCGGCATCGGCCTGGCCTGCTACCTGGAGGCCTCGGCCGCCGGCGGCGCGGCCACCGACCAGGTGCAGGGCGAGTTTTCGGCCGACGGGGTGTTGCAGATCTATGGCGTGACCGGCAGCTCGGGCCAGGGCCACGAGGCGTCCTTCGCCCACATCATCGAGGCCCATCTGGGCCTGCCGGCCCATCAGGTGCGCTACCACGCGGGCGACCCCGGCCGCAGTCTGGTGGGCAATGGCACCGGTGGCTCGCGCACGCTCTACGGTGCCGGCAGCGCGGTGATGGATCTGTGCCGCCGCCTGGCCGAGTTGGCCAAGCCGCTGCTGGCCGCGCGCTGGGCCTGCCCGGTCGACGCCTTGCAGCTGGCCGAGGGGCAGTGGCTGCTGGCCGGTGCTGCGCCGCAGCGTGTGTCGATGGTGGATTTTCTGGCCAGCCTGGATGCGCCGCAGCGGGCCAGCCTGCGGGCCACGGGCGAGGCCAAATCGGGCGCCACCTTCCCCAACGGCTGCCATGTGGCCGAGGTCGAGATCGACCCGCGCAGCGGCGTGACCCGGATGCTGAACTATGTCGCGGTGGACGACCTGGGCGCGGTGATCTCGCCGCAATTGGTCGAAGGCCAGGTGCACGGCGGCGTGGTGCAGGGCTGGGGCCAGGCCTTCTGCGAGCAGGTGGTCTATGACGAGGGCGGCCAGCTGTTGTCGGGCAGCCTGATGGACTATGCGATGCCGCACCTGGGCTGCGTGCCCACCCTGCTGCGCGAAACGGTGGACCTGCACACCGACCTGAACCTGCTGGGCGCCAAGGGCGTCGGCGAGTCGGGTTGCAGCGGCTCGCTGCCGGCGCTGGCCAATGCGGTGATCGGTGCGCTGCGGCCGCTGGGCATCCAGGCCCTGGACATGCCCTTCACGGGCGCCAGGCTGTGGGCGGCGATCGAGGCGGCGCGCGCAGTTTGAGCCTCGGCCGGGGCAATAGGGGCCGGCCGAAGTCCAGGCCGATCGCGCGCCGCTCATGCGGCTGCAGCTGCGGGCGGTCTGCTCGAAGCGGATGCCGCTGAAGTCGATCACCCGCTTGGGCCTGGCATGACGCGCAGGGTGATGCACCGGGTACGGCAATTGCAGGGTGCAGGGGGTGGGGTCGAGGTGGCGGCCGGGTTGTCGGCGCCGATGCGGCGGATGGGTGGGCGTGCAGGGTTCTTGGCGGTCACTGGCCCGACCAGGCGGCTGATGTCCTGGCCGTTGAACTTCACGCTGCCGGCCCGCACCGGCAGGTGGCCGCTGATGGTCAGCAGCAGGGTGGTCTTGCCGGCCCCGTTGGCGCCGACTACCGAGAAGATCTGGCCGCGCTGCACGGCCAGCGTGATGCCGTGCAAGACCGGCAGCTCGCCGTAGCCCGAGTGCAGCGCGTCCAGGCGCAGGATGGTGTCGGGGGCAACAGGCAGGGTGGTGTGCTGGTTCATGCGTGGCCCTCGCCCAGGTAGGCCTTGATCACCTCGGGTGCGCTCAGGATGTGGTCGGCCGAGCCTTCGGCGATCAGTCGGCCGCGGTCCAGCACCACCACCCGCTCGGACAAGGCCCGCACCACCTTCAGGTTGTGCTCGATGATCAGCAGGGTCAGGCCGCCGGCATGCAGGCCGCGCAGCAACTCGATGGCCTGGCCGACCTCGCTCTGGTTCAGGCCGGCCATCAGCTCGTCGAGCAGGATGATCTCAGGCTCCAGCGCCAGGGCGCGGGCCACCTCCAGGCGGCGGCGCTCGCTCAGGGTCAGCTCGCCGGCACGGCGGCGCGCCAGGTGGGCCAGGCCAACGCGTTGCAGCACCGCCATGGCCCTGTCGCGCGCGGCAGCCAGCCTGCGGTGCTTGAGGAAGGCGCCGATCATCACGTTCTCCAGCGCGCTCAGCGCGATCAGCGGCTTGGCGATCTGGAAGGTGCGGCCCATGCCCAGCCGGGCCCGCTGATGCGGCGCCAGCCGGTTGATGGTGGCCCCGCGCAGCCGCACCTGGCCGTCACTGGGGGCCAGCTGGCCGGTGAGCAGGTTGAAGAAGGTGGTCTTGCCGGCGCCGTTGGGGCCGATGCTGCTGACGATCTCGCCTGGTCGCACCGCCAAGGTGACGTCGTCCACCGCGTGCAGCCCGCCAAACTGCTTGCGGACATGGCTGACCGACAGCAAATCGCCGCTCACGCTTGCTTGCTCCGCAGCCAACGCCGCCTGGCCAGCAGGTCGGCCCAGGCCCCCATCACGCCGCGCTTCATGAACAGCGCCGCCAGCACCATCAACAAGCCCAGGATCGCCAGGTTCAGGCCGGGCAGGGCGTTGGCCAGCTCGGCGCGCAGGAAGTTCTCGAGCGGAATCACGAGCGCCGCGCCGAGCAGCGGGCCGGCGACGGTACCGACGCCGCCGATCAGCGACAGCAGCGCGAACTTGACGCCCACCTCGGTCATTGTGAACAGCGTCGGCGGGTCGATGAAGCGCAGATACATCGCGAACAACGTGCCGCCGATCGATGTCAACCCCGCGCTCAGCGCCATGCCGCGCAGCTTGACCCCCAGCACGTCGATGCCGGCGGCACGCGCCGCGTCCTCGTCCTCGCGCACCGCCAGCAGGTAATAACCCATCCGGCTGCGGCGCAGCACGACGGTCACGCCGATGACCAATGCCGCGAACACGAACATCAGCAGCGCATACTGCCAGCGTTCCTTGAAGATCATGTTGGCGAATCCGGCCTTGAACGGGATCAGGATGCCGCGCGGGCCGCCGGTGAGCGAGTCGAAATGATTGGCGATGACGAAGGCGACCTCGTTGAAGGCCAGCGTGGCGATGGCGAAGAACGGCCCGCGCAGGCGAAAGGTGGGCCACGATATCAATACCGAGACCAGCGCGGCCAGAATCGCCGCGGGAATCATGGTCAGCCACGGCGACCAGTCCATTCCCATGTAGAACCGGGCCGACACGTAGGCGCCGATGCCGAAGAACACGCCGTGGCCGAGCGAGAACTGGCCCGCGAAACCGCCGATGATGTTCCACGCCGCGGCCAGCCCGCCCATCAGGTAAGTGAAGGCGATGATGTTGAGCCAGTAGGTGTCCTGCGCCAGCAGCACGAAAGGCAGGAATGCCAGCGCCATGCCGCCGAGATACTTCAGCAGCACCCGCTGGGCGGATTCGATGCCGGAAACCGAGGCCGGCGTCACGGCGATCTTGTCCCCGCGCGCGAGGTCGGGCGTGTCAGCTTTGTTCACGGAACCCCACTTCTTCGGCGCCGACCTGGCCCAGCAGCCCGGACGGGCGCACGATCAGGACGACCAGGAAAATCATGAACCAGATGGCGTTCTTCAGCGCCGGGTCGATGTAGAAGCCGGCGAAGGCTTCCACCACGCCGACGATCAGGCCGCCGATGTAGGCGCCCCAGACGCTGCCCAGCCCGCCCAGCACCACCACCGCAAACGCCGCCAGGATGAAGTTGCCGCCCACCGCCGGCGTGATCGAGTAGATCGGTGTGAGCAGCACACCGGCCATGCCGGCCAGCGCCGCACCGATGCCAAAGGTGATCAAAAAGGTGCGCTCGACATGGATGCCCATGGCGCGGGCGGCGCGCTTGTCCTGGGTTACCGCGCGGATCGCCTTGCCGGCCAGGGTGCGCGACAAAAACAGGTGCAGGGCGATGGTTATCAGGGTGGTGGCCACGAAAGTGACCAGGCGCACCACGCTGATTTTCAGGTCGCCCACGGTCAGCACGGCGGCGCCCACCTGGCCGCCGATGCTCAGCGCCTCGCCCCTGGAGAGGGCCAGCATGATGTTCTGGAACATCATCAGCAGGCCGAAGGTGGCGAATATCTGCATATTGGGCTCGTCGCGCAGTGGCTGGATCACCAGGCGCTGGATCGCCATGCCCAGCAGGCCCACCAGCGGCGCCACCACC
>JANNZD010000393.1:0-10212 GCA_031410435.1 Betaproteobacteria bacterium
TGCGGGATGCCGAACTTCTGGCAGATGAAGGTCGCTTGCGTGCCTTTGCCGGCGCCCGGCGCCCCCAACAGGATCAGTCTCATCCGTGCCTCGTTGTCTTGGTGGTTTCAAGGGCCCGGCCAACGCTGGACCGGACCGTGCAATCTGCCGATGAGAATAGCATGGCAGTCCCTGCGCCAAGCTGACGCCTGGCCGGCCTGCCCAGGGTGTTCAGCCCGGGTTCGTGCCGGTGTCGAAAAGCACCCGCACCCGGGCCAGATCGTCAGGCGTGTCCACCCCGGGGCCGGGCCGCTGGCGGCTGACATGCACCGCAATGCGCTCGCCATGCCAGAGCACGCGCAACTGCTCCAGCGATTCCAACTGCTCCAGCGGTGCCACGCTGAGCAGCGGAAAGCGGCGCAGAAAGCCGGCCCGGTAGGCATACAGGCCGACATGGCGCAAAGGCGCCGGTGCGGCCGGCAGGCGCTGGATGCCGTCGGCAAAGCCGTCACGCCACCAGCCTATGGGTGCGCGCGAAAAGTAAAGCGCGCGGCCGGCGCTATCCAGCACCACCTTGACCACGTTGGGGTTGACGAACTCGGCCACGTCGTCGATGGCATGGGCCACGGTGGCCATCACGCAATCGGGCCGGTCGCGCAGCAGCGCGGCACAGGCATCGATCATGACCGGCGCGATCAGGGGCTCGTCGCCCTGCACATTGACCACCATGTCGTCGCCGTCCAGGCCCAGCAGTTCGCAGGCCTCGGCCAGACGGTCGCTGCCGCTGGGATGGTCAGAGCGGGTCAGCAAGGCTTGGGTGCCATGGGCCTGGCAGGCCGCGACGATGCGCGGTGAATCCGCCGCCACCACCACCCGGGCCGCCGCGCTGCGGCCCGCGGCCTGGGCCACCCGCACCACCATCGGCAAGCCGGCGATGTCGGCCAGCGGCTTGTCGGGCAGCCGGCTGCTGGCCAGCCGCGCCGGGATCAGAACCGTGAAGCGCATGGTGGTGCCAGCCCTGGGCCTAGAGCGGGCTGGGCGCGGGCGGCGGGAAGGCCTCCAGCGCCCGGGCCTCGGCCTCCAGCATCACCGGGATGCCGTCGCGGATCGGGAAGCCCAGCCGGTCGGCCGGGCATTGCAGCTCGCTGGGGCGCGATTGCGCGTCGCGGGCCATTTGCAGTGGGCCCTTGCAGACGGGGCAGACCAGCAGGTCGATCAAACGGTGGTCAAGGCTCATGGGGGGGTGTCAGCAGCGGCGCGCACAGGGTGCGCAGGGCCTGGGCAAAGGCGGGTTCGGGCAAGAAGTCTAGCGGTGCCACCCAGACCCGGGTGCGGCCGGTGCTGCCCGGGCGCAGCTTGACCGCGTCCTTTTCGGTGACGATCAGGTCGCCGGTGTCCTCGGGCCAGGGCCGGGGCTGCAGCGGATGGTGGTCGGCCAAGGCCAGGCGCTGGATGCGCAGGCCGGCAGCCTCCAGCATGTCGAAGAAGGGCCCGGGCCGGGCCAGGCCGGCCGCCGCCAGCAAGGGGCTTGCCGGCAGGGCCGACCAGCCGCCATCAGCGGCCAAAGGCCGGCCAGCCCACCAATCGGCCAAGGGCAGCACGCCGGCCAAGCGGCGCCGGCCGCGCCAGCCGGGCAGGGCGGTGCTGGGCGCGGCGGCGTTGTAGAGCACCAGGGCATGGGCCGGCACATTGGCGGGCAGGGCCTGGCGCAGGGGCCCGGCCGGCAAGTGCAGCCGATTGCCGGCGCCGCGGTCGTCGAACATCAACACCACCCGGTCATGGTGCAGGCGGTGGTGCTGCAAGCCGTCGTCGGCCACCAGCAGATTCACTTCGGGGTGGGTCGCGCACAAGTGCCGGGCCGCCTCCACCCGATCGGCCCCCACCACCACCGGGGCAGCGGTGCGCAGGTGCACCAGCAGGGCCTCGTCGCCCACGGCATGCGCCGGGCTGTCGGTCTGCACTGCCCGGACCGCGCGGCCTTGACGCCCGTGCCCGCGCGAAATCACGCCTGGGGTGAAGCCCTGCTGGCGCAGCAGGCCGATCAGGGCAATCACCGCTGGGGTCTTGCCGGCGCCGCCGGTGACCAGATTGCCTACCACCAGCACCGGCACTGGCGCCCGCCGCACCCGCAGCAGGCCGCAGCGGTAGAGCCCGGCATGCAGGGCGCTCAGGCCGCGGTACAGCCATGACAGCGGCCGCAGCGCCTGTGCACCCAGGCTGGGCCGGGGGCCGGCCCATTGCGCCTGCACCCATTGGCTCAGGCGCGCCGCCGCGCCAATGCCCGGCATGTTGTATCAGCGGCCGCCGCCGGCAGCGGGCAATTGGGTGGCAAAGCTCAGGCGCGGCAGGCCGGCGCGGCGCGCTGCGTCCATCACATTGACCACCGCCTGGTGCGGTGTCAGCGCGTCGGCCGACACGATCACCACGGCATTCGCGCCAGCGGGGCCGGCGGCCTTTTGCAGCGCGGCGGTCAGCAGTTCGATCGAATTGCCGTCGAGCGGGCTGCGGTTGACCGCATAGCGGCCGTCACCGGTGACGCTGATCAGGATCTCCGACGGCCGCTCTTTCATCCGGTCCGCGTCGGCGGTGGGCAGGTTGATCTGCAGCTCGGAGTAGCGGCTGTAGGTGGTGGACAGCATCAGGAAGATCAACACCACCAGCAGCACGTCGATGAAGGGGATCAGGTTGATCTCGGGTTCTTCATTGCGGCGGCGATGGAACTTCATGGGTCGATGCGGATGGGCGCCCGGTCAGCGCGGCGCCGGCGGGGTGCGCACCGCAAAGCGCATCAGGTGGGGCACCAGGCGCTCGGCCGATTGCTCCAGCGCCAGCAGGTGCTCGTCCACCCGGCCGCGGAAGAAGCGGTAGAACATCAGCGCCGGGATGGCGATGATCAGGCCAAAGGCGGTGTTGTAAAGCGCCACCGAGATGCCATGCGCCAGCGCCGCCGGGTTGTTGGCACCGCTGGGCGCCTGTGAGCCGAAGATCTCGATCATGCCCACCACCGTGCCCAGCAGGCCCAGCAGCGGTGCGGCGGTGGCGATGGTGCCCAGCGTGTTGAGGTAGCGCTCGAGCTGGTGCGACGCCACCCGGCCAGCGGCCTCGAAGGTCTGGCGCAGCGCGGGTTCGGTGATGCGCGAGTCGACGATCACCGCCTGCAGGCCGGCGGCCAGCACCTGGCCCAGCACCGAGTTGTCGGCCAGCTTGGTCACCACATCCAGCGCCGGCAAGTGGTTGCGGCTGACCGCCATCACCTCGTCGACCAGGGTGTCGGGTGCGATGCGGCTGGCGCGCAGGGTGATCAGGCGCTCGATCACCAGGGCCAGCCCCACCACCGAGCACAGGAGCAGGGGCCAGATCGGCCAACCAGCGGCTTGTATGATCGAAAGCAACAGGGTCCTCGGGGCAGGAATGGGGCGGGGTGGGACAGGGACGCGCGGCCGATGAGCGCCTGGCGCTTGCGAGCCGGCGCCGGATTATGGCCTGCAGCAGCGGGGTCGAAATTCCGGCCCCTGGCACGATCGGCGATGGCGCGCCAGTCGGGTTTGTCACGCCGCGTGACAATCCACCGGAACTGTGGATAACTTTGTGGGTATTCGGCCTCGGGCCCCGCTAAAAGCTTGATTTCATGGGCTGCGGCCTCGATTGCCTCATTTTTAAGCGTTCTCATTTTTTCTTGTAAATCAAGCACTTGCCGCAATGCGACAAATACATGACAGCAGGCATCCGTGTTGGCCCCGGCGCCGCGCTGGCAGTGGGTTTCAGTGCCCGGGCGCGGGCTTGACCGGGCCCTGTTCATGGCCCTGAATGATGCCTTTGCTGCGGCGCCCGCCGCCCGCGCCTGGAGCGTGGCCGGGCTGCTGCTGGCGGTGGCCGATGCCCTGTCGGCCCGCCTGGGCGCGGTGACGGTGCGGGGCGAGATTTCGGGCTTCACCCGGGCCGCCAGCGGGCACTGCTACTTCACCCTCAAGGACAGCGAAGGCCAGGCCGCACTGCTGCGCTGCGCGATGTTCCGCCGGGCGGCCGGGCTGCTGGACTTCCGCCCTGCCGATGGCCAGCAGGTGGAGTTGCGCGGCCGCATCACGGTGTATGAATCGCGCGGCGAGCTGCAATGCGTGGTCGAGGCGATGTCGCGCCTGGGCGCCGGCTCGCTCTACGAGCTGTTCTTGCGCCTGAAGGCCAAGCTGGAAGCGGCCGGCTTGTTTGACCCTGGCCGCAAGCGCCCCTTGCCGGCCTTTGCCCGGCGGGTGGGGGTGGTCACCTCGCTGGGCGCCGCGGCCCTGCACGATGTGCTCACCGCCTTGCAGCGACGCTCGCCCCAGGTGGGGGTGGTGATCTACCCCAGCCTGGTGCAGGGCCCCGAGGCGCCGGCAGCGCTGGTGGCAGCGATCGGCCAGGCGGCCCGGCGTGCCGAGGTGGATGTGTTGATCGTCTGTCGCGGCGGCGGCTCGCTGGAGGATTTGTGGGCCTTCAATGACGAGGCGGTGGTGCGCGCGGTGGCCGGCTGCCCGATCCCGGTGGTGTGCGGCGTGGGTCACGAGACCGACACCACCCTGGCCGAACTGGCCGCCGACCTGCGCGCGCCCACGCCCACCGCTGCGGCCGAGCTGGCCGCGCCCCGGCAGGGCGAGGCCCTGGCCGCGCTGCAGGCCCTGGCCGCACGTCTGCAGCGGGGCCTGCGGCGCCGCCTGGACCAGCAAGGCCAGCGCCTGGACCGCCTGGCCTTGCAGATCGGTCGCCCGGCCCGCTTGCTCGCGCAACAGGCGGGCCGCCTGCAGGCCTTGCGGGCACGCCAGCAGAACGCGCTGCGCCGGCAATGCGATCAACAGCAGCGCCGGCTTGACGAGCTGGCCCTGCGGCTGAGCCATGCCCTGGGCCAGCAACGCCAGCGCCAGCAAGAGCGCCTGGCCCAGCTGGCCTGGCGCCTGGCCGCCAACGACCCCCACCGGGTGCTGGCGCAGGGCTATGCCTGGCTGGCCGACGCCGCGGGGCGTCCGGTGACGCGTGCGGCGGGCCTGGTAGCGGGCAACGAGCTGGTGGCCCAATGGGCAGACGGCCGGGCTTGGGTGACGGTGCGCGAGCTGCTGTTGGACCCGGCCCCCGGCGTGGGCAGCCCGCCCTGAGGCGCCGCCGCAGCCCTGGCCCGGCGGGCAACCCTGCGCAGCGCAGACCTTGCCGCAGCGTAGCAGCGGGCCGCTGCCTACAATAACCGCAGGGGCCATCGGCCACCCCGGTGCCCTTGGGCTGCCACGGCCCACCGATTCTCTGCAACCCAGGCGCCCGCCGGCGCCGCCTGCCAAGGACTGCCACGATGAGCTACACCCTGCCTGCCCTGCCGTACGCCACCGACGCGCTGATGCCGCACCTGTCGCCCGAGACCTTCGAGTACCACTACAGCAAGCACCACCAGGCCTATGTCACCAACCTGAACAACCTGGTGCCGGGCACCGAGTTCGCCGGCATGGCGCTGGAAGACGTGGTCAAGAAGTCGTCGGGCCCGATCTTCAACAATGCCGCCCAGGTCTGGAACCACACCTTCTTCTGGAACAGCATGAAGCCGGCCGGCGGCGGTGAGCCCGGCGGCGCGCTGGCCGCGGCCATCAATGCCAAGTGGGGCAGCTATGCCGCCTTCAAGGAGGCCTTCACCAAGAGCGCCGTGGGCAACTTCGGTTCAGGCTGGACCTGGCTGGTGAAAAAGGCCGACGGCAGCGTCGACATCGTCAACACCAGCAATGCGGCCACGCCGCTGACCGGTGCCGACAAGGCCCTGCTGACGGTGGACGTGTGGGAGCACGCCTACTACATCGACTACCGCAATGCCCGCCCCAAGTTCGTTGAGACCTACCTCAACGCCCTGGTCAACTGGGACTTTGCGGCTGCCAATTTCGGCTGACAGGCCCCTCCCCGGCGCGCCAGGCGCGCGTCGGGCGTGATGAAACAACGGGCGGGCCGCGCAAGCGGCCGGCCCGTTTTGTCTTTCAGGCCACGGCCGTCTCAGCGCCTCAGGGCTTGAAGGGCTGGCCAGCCAGCTTGAAGCCGGCCTTGATGCCGCGCTTGGCAAACCAGCCCTGGTTCATCTCCAGCACAAAGCGCACCGGCTTGGCCGAGCAGTGTGAGGATTCGTCAAAAGGCTTCATGTCGTCCAGGTTGACTATGCTGCCGTCGTCATTGACGAAGGCGATGGTCAGCGGGGTCGGCGTGTTGCGCATCCAGAAACATTGCGGCGTGGCCTCTTCGAACACGAACAGCATGCCCTCATGGCTGGCCAGGTCACGCCGGTACATCAGGCCGATCTGGCGTTGCTCGGGCGTCAGGGCCAGTTCGGCGCGAATGTTGTGCATGCCGGCCTGCAGGGTGATGGCCCGCAGGCGCTGCGGCACGCCATCGGCCGGCTGGGCTGCCGCCGCTGCGGCCAGCCACAGCAGCGTCGACAGGCCTGCGGTCTTGACATAGATCATGTTCGAACCTCGAGACAAGCAATAAATTTGCGCCACCCGGACAGCGGGCCGGCATCGGGTCGGGCCGGTCTGCGGCGCCCGCCATTTCACCATGCCCGCCGTGCCCGCCCTGTCTGCCGCTGCCGCCTTGGCTGACCTGGCCGTGCTGGATGACCCGGTCGAACAAGGCCGCTTCACCCGGTACCGGGTGGACGCTCAGGGCCTGACCGAGGCCGATTCATCCTTGCGCATCAGCGGCATGCATTGCGCCGCCTGTGCGGGGCTGGTCGAGCAGGCGCTGATGCGGGTGCCCGGGGTGCGCGAGGCGCGTGTCAGTGCGGCCGGCGAACGTGCGCGGGTGCGCTGGTACCCGGGCCAGACCCAGGTGGCCGCGATCGTGGCCGCAGTGCGGCGGGCCGGCTACGACGCCTGCCCCGATATCGCCCTGGCCGACCGCGCCTTGCGCCAGGCCGAGCAGCGGGCCGCCGTCTGGCGCCTGTTCGTGGCGGCTTTTTGCGCGATGCAGGTGATGATGCTGGCCACGCCCAGCTATGTGGCCGGCCCGGGCGAACTGGCACCCGACCTGCGCCAGCTGCTCAACTGGGGCAGCTGGCTGCTGACCCTGCCGGTGATGGCGTTTTCGGTGGGGCCATTTCTGCAAGGCGCCTGGCGCAGCCTGAAGGCGCGCCGCATGGGCATGGATGTGCCGGTGGCATTGGGCATAGCCGTCACCTTCGTGGCCAGCAGCGGCGCCACCTTCGCGCCCGGGGGCCTGTTCGGCAGCGAGGTCTATTTCGATTCGCTGACCATGTTTGTCAGCTTCCTGCTGGCCGGCCGCTGGCTCGAGACGCGTGCCCGCCACCGGGTGGCGCAAGTGCTGGAGTCGGCCCTGGCGGGCATGCCCGAGACCGCCTTGCGGCTGGATGCCCAGGGCCAGCCCCAGGCTGTCAGCGTACAGCGCCTGGTGCCGGGCGACCGGGTGCGGGTGCTGGTGGGCCAGGCCTTTCCGGCGGACGGCGTGCTGATCGAGGGCGCCAGCCGGGCCGACGAGGCCCTGCTCACCGGCGAGAGCGCGGCCGTGCCCAAGCCCTGTGGCGCTGCCGTGGTGGCTGGCAGCCACAACCTGGGCGCGCCGGTGCTGATGCGGGTGGAACGTAGCGGTGCCGACACCCGCCTGCATGCCATCGTCAGCCTGATGCGCGACGCGCTGGTGCAACGCCCGGCGCTGGCCCGCAGCGCCGACCGCTGGGCCGGGCCGTTTCTCTGGGGTGTGCTCTTGCTGGCGGCCGCGGCGGCCGCGCTGTGGAGCGTGCTGGACCCCGCGCGCGCGGTCTGGGTGGCGGTATCGGTGCTGATCGTCACCTGCCCTTGCGCCTTGTCCCTGGCGGCACCGTCGGCGCTGCTGGCTTCGGCCAGCGCGCTGGCGCGCCGCGGCGTGCTGCTGCAGCGCCTGGACGCGCTGGAGGCACTGACCCGGGTCCAGCGCTTCTACCTTGACAAGACCGGCACCGTCACCGACGCGCAGCTGAGCCTGGCCGGGCTGCACCGGCTTGACGGCAGCCGGCCGTTTGCGGCCGGCGCCGCCGTGCTGTGTGACGCTGGCTTGCTGGCCCGGGCCGCGTCGCTGGCCGCCTGGTCGACGCACCCGCTGTCGCGGGCCCTGGCAACGGCGGGTGGCGCACAGGCCGCAGCCGGGGCGCTGCCGGCCATCGCCTGGCATGACCTGCAGGAGCTGCAAGGCCAGGGTCTACAGGCGCTGGACGCGCAGGGCCGGTGCTGGCGCCTGGGCCAGGCCGGGTTTGCTGCGGCAGGCGCTGGTGCTGAGGGCCTGCCGCAGGCGCTTGACGCCTCGCCGCAGGTCCCGGCGGCGGGCCTGCCTGCCTGCTGGCTGGCTTGCGACGGCCAGCTGCTGGCGCGTTTCGATTTTGATGAGGCCTTGCGGCCCGATGCGGTCGCGGCGGTGGCGGCGCTGCGCGGGCTGGGCCTGGAGGTGGTGCTGCTGTCCGGTGATCGGCCCGAACGTGCCGCCCGGCTGGGCCGGCTGTTGGGGGCCGATGCGTGGATAGGCGGCGCCAGCCCCGAGCGCAAACTGGCCGAGGTGGCGGCGGCCCAGGCCGCCGGCCTGCGCGTGGCCATGGTGGGCGACGGCATCAACGACGCCCCGGTGCTGGCCCGCGCCGATGTGTCCTTCGCGATGGGCCAGGGCGCTGTGGTGGCCCGGGCCCAGGCCGACGCGGTGGTGGCGTCCAACCGGCTGGGCGACCTGGCCCTTTGCGTGCGGCAGGCCCGCAGCACGCTGCGGGTGGTGCACCAGAACCTGCTCTGGGCTGCGGTCTACAACGGCGCCTGCATCCCCCTGGCCATACTGGGCTGGCTGCCGCCCTGGGCTGCCGGCCTGGGCATGGCCAGCAGCTCACTGCTGGTGATCGGCAACTCGCTGCGCCTGGCCCGGCCGCTGCGCGCGGCCGGCGCGGCCTGAGCCCGAGCGGCTGCCTGCGGTGGACATCCTCTACCTGCTGATCCCCTTGTCCGCCGCGCTGGTGCTGCTGATCCTGGGCGTCTTTGGCTGGGCCCTGCAGCGGGGCCAGTTCGACGACATGGAGCGCGAGGGCGAGCGAATTCTGCAGGGCGACCCGTCGCAAGTTGATGCGGATCAAGCGCCGGACCGGCCCGCCCTCGAACAATCACCCCAAACCCATGCAGGTCAATCTTGAATCCCGGAAGGAGGAGTCCATGACGAGGAATGCCGCAAGCGCCCCACCCGAGTACAGCGATACCGTCGTGCGAGCTTTCGCACTGGCGGCTGTGCTGTGGGGCATCGTGGGCATGCTGGTGGGGGTGGTGATCGCCGCCCAGCTGACCTGGCCCGAGCTCAACCTGGGCATCCCCTGGCTGAGCTACGGCCGCCTGCGGCCCCTGCACACCAATGCGGTGATCTTCGCCTTTGGCGGCTGCGCCTTGTTTGCCACCAGTTACCACGTGGTGCAGCGCACCGGCCAGACCCGGCTGTTCATGCCCAGGCTGGCGATGTTCACCTTCGTGGGCTGGCAACTGGTGATCCTGGCCGCTGCGGTCTCGCTGCCCCTGGGCTTCACCCAGGGCAAGGAATACGCCGAACTGGAATGGCCCATCGACATCCTGATCACGGTGGTCTGGGTGGCCTATGCGGTGGTCTTCTTCGGCACCGTGGGCACGCGCAAGATACGCCATATCTACGTGGCCAACTGGTTCTTCGGCAGCTTCATCCTCGCGGTGGCGCTGCTGCACATCGTCAACGGTGCGGCCATCCCCGTCAGCCTGACCAAGAGCTACTCGGCCTATGCCGGCGTGCAGGACGCGATGGTGCAGTGGTGGTACGGCCACAACGCGGTGGGCTTCTTCCTGACCGCCGGTTTCCTGGGAATGATGTACTACTACATCCCCAAGCAGGCCGGCCGCCCGGTGTACAGCTACCGCCTGTCGATCGTGCACTTCTGGGCGCTGATCTTCACCTACATGTGGGCCGGCCCGCACCACCTGCACTACACCGCCCTGCCCGACTGGGCGCAGAGCGTGGGCATGATCTTCAGCCTGGTGCTGCTGGCGCCCAGCTGGGGCGGCATGATCAACGGCATCATGACCCTCAGCGGTGCCTGGCACAAGCTGCGTGACGACCCCATCCTGAAGTTCCTGATCGTGAGCCTGTCGTTCTACGGCATGTCCACCTTCGAGGGCCCGATGATGTCGATCAAGACCGTCAACGCGCTCAGCCACTACACCGACTGGACCGTGGGCCACGTGCACTCCGGCGCCCTGG
>JANNZD010000394.1:0-17732 GCA_031410435.1 Betaproteobacteria bacterium
CTTGAGCCGCGTGCGGGTCAACTTCTGTGGGGCGTCCCTGCTTCCCCGCCCTGTCGCCGAGCAGATGGAGCGGCTGACGGGCAAGCCGGTGCGCGAGGTCTATGGCATGACCGAATGCGGCGGCGTGATCTGCGTCGACCCGGTTTCGCGTCCACGGGTCATCGGGTCAGCGGGCTGCCCGATACCGTTCTGCGAAGTCGAGGCGCGGCCACCGGATAACACGAGCCTCTCTAGCCGGCCCTGCATGCCGGGCGAGCCAGGCATGCTCGTGGTTCGCGGGCCCAATGTGACGCCGGGCTACAAGGACGCTGCGCAGTCCGCCACCCTCTTCACCGCAGACGGCTGGCTGATCACCGGAGACGTGGGTTATATCGACGCGACAGGTCGGGTGTTCATCACCGGACGGGCCAAGGACCTGATCATCCGCAGCGGCCACAACATCGACCCCGCCGTCATCGAAGAGTGCCTGATGCGGCACCCAGCGGTGGCCGACGCCGGCGCCGTGGGCATGCCGGACACTTACGCGGGCGAAGTGCCGGTGGCCTACGTCACCTTGCGCCCAGGCGCTTGCGTGACTGAAGACGAGTTGCTGGTTTTCGCGAAGGCCAACATCAGTGAGCCCCCCGCGCTCCCGAGGCAGCTCTTCTTGCTGGACCAACTGCCGCTGACGGCCGTGGGAAAGATCTACAAGCCCGCGCTGCGGCAGGACTGCACGCGACGGCACTTGCTGGAGGTGCTGCAGGGTGAACCCATCGCAGCCTTGGCCGTGCGCGAGGAACCCGGCCGGGGCCAGGTTGTGTGCATCGAGTTGGCGGTTGCAGACGAAGGTTCCGCCCGGGAAACGCGTCAGCGCATCGCTGCCGGGCTGGAGGGGTATCTGTTCGCGCTCGAGTGGGCAGCATCACGCCCGATCACGCTGGAAGCAGCGCCATGATTGCAGCTACCGCAGAGCCGATCCAGTTCTACTTCGACTTCATTTCGCCGTTCGGCTATTTCGCAAGCCTTCGCATCGACGAACTGGGCAGACGCCATGGCCGCGAGGTGGAGTGGACGTCGATGCTGGTGGGCGTGAGTGTCCTCAAGGTGATGGGCATCCCGGCCATCGTCGACCTTCCGCTGAAAGGCCCCTATGTCGTCAACGACGCCCGGCGCTACGCCCGGCAGCATCGGGTGGCCTTCGAACGCCCCGACTCGTCTGCGACATCGCGGCCCGTGGAAGCCGGACGCGCCTTCGCCTGGGCCAAGGAGATGGATCCTGCGGCTGCCAAGCGGCTCGCCGGTCTGATCTACAGCAGCTACTTCGTTCGTTGTCTCGACATCGCGAAGGACAGCGTGCTGAGCACCTGCGTGAGCGAGGCCGGGCTGTCGTGGCAGGCCTTCGAAGCGGCCCGCGCGGAAGGATCTCCGGCTGCGCTGCTCCGGCGCAACGTCGACGAATCGATCAGGCACGGCGTGTTCGGCTCACCCTTCTTCACCGTGGATGGGGAGCCGTTCTTCGGTGTGGAGAAGCTGCCGGTCGTCGAAGAGTGGCTCGCCACTGGCGGGTGGTGATTGCAGGCTCCGCACAGGTTCAATGTGCAAGGTCGCCCGACCGAGACTTGCTCACACTTGCATCTTCAATGCCCGGCAATCAGGTGCCCACGATGTCAATCGCCACACAGAACAAAGAACTGCTGACTCAATTTCTTGAGGAAGTCTGGAATGCCGGAAACGTCGATCTGTCCGACCAGTACGTGGCGCCGAGGTACACGATTCACCACGATCCTGGTGATCCGTGGGAAAGGCAGGAACTCGATCTTGCTGGATTCAAAGAGCGCGTACGCCTCTCGCGGGCGCTATTTCCGGACCAAAGCGTCGCCATTCAAGACGTTCTTGCCGAGGCGGACAGGGTCATGATCACCTGGCTGTGGAGCGCCACGCACAGGGCAGACATCCTGGGCTTTCCCGCCACAGGCAACACCGTCAGGATGTCCGGGGCCATCGTCTACTTTGTCAACGGCGGGCGACTGGCGGGCCACTGGCAAATCACAGATCGTCTCGGCGTCTATGGGCAGCTCCGTCAGGGACTGGCGAGCGCGTAGCTTGTGCCGCACACCTCTTTGTGCCATCGGATCGCCGTCGGCGGCCCCTGAATTCAACCACCGTGCACTCACCAGGCATCCTCGACATGACCTCCTCCGACAGAGCCGACTGGCTCATACCCGCCGGGCTGGTGGCACTCAGTGCCATCCCAACCGTTGCCGGCATCTTCCGGGTGCTGCAGCTCGCCGCCGGCGCGGAGATCACGCCCGAAAACGCGCGATTCTTCGTGGCGCCCTTGCCCGTCGTGCTGCACATCTTCGGCTCGGTGATCTTCTGCGTCTTCGGTGCGTTCCAGTTCTCTCCCGGCTTGCGCCGCCGCTTCCCCAACTGGCATCGTGGGGCAGGCCGTTGGCTGGTCCCGTGCGGCCTGCTCGCCGCGCTTGCGGGCGTGTGGATAGCGCAGTTCTATCCGCCTGGCATCGACCCGCCGGCCAGCTTCGACGGCCCGGCCGTCTATGCGATCCGGCTCGTTGCGGGCTCGGCCATGGCCATGTCCCTGTTTGCCGGTTTTGCTGCCATCCGAAGGCGCGACATACCGAGCCACCGCGCCTGGATGTTGCGCGGTTACGCGCTCGGCCTGGGCGCAGGGACGCAGGTTGTGACTCATCTGCCTTGGTACTTGCTGCCGGACATTCAAGGGGAACTTGCAAGAACCTTGCTCATGGCAGCGGGCTGGGGCATCAACCTTACCGTGGCCGAGTGGTCGATCTCGCGCCAACGCGGCGGACCGTCGTGTTGATGGCCCACGCCATGCCCAAAGAACCCGCCAACAAAGCAAAACGATGGTGGTCTTCCATCACGCGCGCCGTGCGGCCGGCAATGGAGACCCGGGCAATCGCTCGCCCGGACCCGATGCCCGTTCACAGAATTGACAAGCCCAAGCGGAGAACTGAAATGGGTCGCCTGAAAGCCTTCTCGATAGTCACGCACTCGAGTCCAACCATCGAACACCACCATGATCTGGAACACCCCATGACCTGCTTTCTTCGTCGCATCCTGGCCTCGCTGGCCACCCTGCTCGTCGCAGCACACGCGCACGCCTACGAGGCCGGCTGGATGCAGATCCAGGCGGCTGGTGCCACCCCGGATGCGCCCACGACGACGGTCGCTCTGTTCTACCCGACGATGGCCGCGCCGCGCGCCATCGCGATGGGGCCATTTGCGCTCGACGTCGCCATCGGCGGCAAACCTGTCGACAAGGTCAAGGCGCTGATCCTGCTCAGTCACGGCATCGGCGGCACCGAGCTCGGGCACAGCGTGCTGGCGCAAGCCCTCGCCCGGAACGGCTATCTGGTCGCCGCACTCCGTCATCCCGGCGACAACTGGCAGGATAGGTCTCTGATCGAGAAGAGCTCCGAGCGCTACTTCGACGAGCGGCCGCGGCAAGCTTCCCGGGTCATCGACGCGATCCTGGCCGATCCAGCGTGGAAGGACCGGATTGCGACCGATGGCCAGGGGCCGCGCGTGGGTGCGCTTGGACACTCGGCCGGCGGCTACACGGTGCTGGCGTTGGCGGGCGCCAGGCCGGATTTGTCCCGGATCAAAAAGCACTGCCTGGCCGAAGCATCCGAAGACCCGATCTTCTGCGGTTTGGGCCGCTCAGGGGACGCGACGCCGCCGTTACCAGCGGCGACGCCCTCGCTCAAGGACGATCGCGTTCGGGCGATCGTCGCAATGGCCCCGGCGGGTGTGGTGCTCACCGCCGAATCGCTCGCCACGGTTCGGTCGGCGACCCTGGTCTACCTGGCAGCGCTCGATCGTTTCCTGGTGCCGCGATTTCATGCCGAATGGGTCGCCAGCAATCTGCCCGCACCAAACCTGCGTCGGGTGCCCAACGCCTGGCACTTCGCCTTCATGGACACGCCCAGCATGCCCCTCCCCAGCCCGGACGGCGACGTCGCCGCAAACCCGCCGGGTTTTGATCGCGATGCGTTCCTGAAGCAGCTCGCTGTCGAAATCACGGCTTTCTTCGACAAGACCTTCTAGCTGGTATGTCCCGTGTGATGGACAAGATCGAGAAAAGCGGCTGGGTCTGCCCGCCGTGAGGTTTTGATCGGCCCGGCAGCGCGTGGGCAATGCAGGCACCACAACCAGGGCGTGACCGGCCAAGCCGCTGTCGAGATTCTTTACGTCGACTTCGCACAGGCCGTCCGACAAGGTTTGCAACGGGCGGAATGGGGTCCACCGGCGGCCGATGTCGGTCCGGCCAATTCCCCCGTCCCGCTGGTTGCCGTGAGAGTGAAACAAGGCCTGGCGCGGCAAACGGGTCCGATGTGCGACACCACGTTCCGGGGGGTGGTCGCGGCAGGCAAAGTGCGGCTATGGGCACGGTTTTCGCTACCTCTGTTCACCATCCCTTGTTCAGGGGGGGCAGAGCGGCCTTGTCCGGGCGCGTCGGCAAAAAACGTTTCTAGCACAAAGGATTGATCATGACGTTGATTCGAGTATTGATGGCCTGGCTGGTGATCACCTGTGGTTCATTGGTGGCGCCGCCGGCCGAGGCCGCCGTGATCTGCAGTTTTGGCGGCAGCGGCAGCAGCGGCACCGACTGCTTGGGACATGGCTGGACTGTCGGCAGCGGGGGCTGGGGCATCCCCGGCATCGGCGCTGGCGTCAGGCCCTTTTTGGGCAACGAGACAGCGACCGATTTCCACTTCCATTGCCTGACCGGCTGTGGCCAGATCCAAAACGGCGCTTTTGACGACACGAGATTCTCGCTGTCCCCTTTTGGCACGACGTTTTGGAATGAAACCTTGAACGGTGCAGCGGATACGATTGATTTTGTATCGTCGCCCGGGCCCGCCGATGACCTGACACCGGGCCGAAATTTCTTTGTCAACATCACGACGAATATCAACCTGTCGACCTTCAGCTTTGAAGCGTCGTGGACCAATGACCAGGTGTCGGTGCCCGAGCCCGCGTCTGTCGCGCTGATCGGTATTGCGCTGGCCGGCCTGGCTTTGACCCGCCACCGGTTGTGCAAACCGGTTTGACGGGAGATTGATTGCTGCGGCGCAACCGGTTCTCGGTTGCGCCGGCCGCACACTACAGCGGCGCCCGCCCAATTCCCATCACGCGTCGATACCACTCGTGGAAGTGCTGCATGCCGTCTTCCATCGGGCTTTGATAGGGACCGGCTTCATCATCGCCGCGCTCCACCAGCGCCTTGCGGCCGGCGTCCATGCGCAGCGCAATCTCGTCGTCCTCGACACAGGTTTCCATGTAGGCGGCCTGCTCGGCCTCGATGAACTCGCGCTCAAACGCCGCAATCTCCTCGGGGTAATAAAACTCCACCATGTTGATGGTTTTCTGCGGCCCCTTGGGATACAGCGTGCTCACCACCAGCACATGCGGATACCACTCCACCATGATGTTGGGGTAGTAGGTGAGCCAGATCGCGCCCTGCTTGGGTGGTGCACCGTTGCCCAGCGCCAGCACCGCCTCGTGCCAGCGTTTGTAGGCCGGGGAGCCGGCCTGGCGCAATGAATCGTTGATGCCCACCGTCTGCACCGAGTGGTGGCGGCTGAACTCCCATTTCAGATCGCTGCAGCTCACAAACCGGCCCAGCCCGGGGTGGAACGGGCCGACGTGGTAATCCTCCAGGTAGACCTCGATGAAGGTCTTCCAGTTGTAGTTGCACTCGTGCAGGTGCACCTTGTCCAGCACATAGCCGGTGAAATCCAGGTCGGCCCGGGGCCCCACCTGGCCCAGCTCGGCGGCAATATCGCGGCCGTTGTCCTCAAACACCATGCCGTTCCAGGTGCGTGTGGGGTAGTTGTTCAGGTGCAGGCAGGGGTCGTGCTCAAACAGCGGTGCACCCAGCAGCTTGCCGTGCAAGTCGTAAGTCCAGCGGTGCAGCGGGCACACGATGCTGCCGCTGGCGGCGCCCCGGATGCTGCCCCGGCCGCGCAGCATCAAGGCCTGGCGGTGCCGGCAGACGTTGCTGATCAGCTCAACCCCTTGCGGCGTGCGCACCAAGGCGCGGCCCTCGCCCTCTTGCGGCAGCGCGTAAAAATCACCCACCTCGGGCACTGACAGCGCGTGCCCCAGGTAGCGGGGCCCATGCTGAAAGATCAGCTCCAGCTCGCGACGAAACAGCTCGTCGGAGAAATAGGTGGTGACGGAGAGTTGCGAGCGGGCCGAAACGTCGTCAAGACGTTCGCGCGCAAGAGCTTCGAGACGGATGCTCAGGTTCGACATGATCCCCGGGATCTCCAGCATGGATGTCAAAAACCCCCCACCCGGTGGCCCCGCGGATAGGCAAGATCGGTGATGACAAAAACGGCCACCCTGATGGCAGCCGACTCCTCAATTGTAGCCAGGCGCTGTCGTGTGGCTGCGACAGCGGGCGACTAAAATAGGGTGCCCAATGATGCCTCCCGGCCTTGACACCCGGATTCCCGCCCATGCCTTCAAACGCCCCGCCCTCCGCCGAACCCGCACGTTATGAGGACGCGCTGGTCGAGCTGGAGCGCCTGGTGCAAGCGATGGAGGGCAACCAGCTGCCACTCGAAGGCCTGCTGGACAACTACCGCCGCGGTGCCCAGCTGCTGGCTTTTTGCCGCGACCGGCTGCAGGCGGTAGAAGACCAGGTCAAGGTGCTGGAAGACGGCCAGCTCAAGGATTGGGAGCCCACATGATTGCACCAGGTCGCCCCTCAGCGCACATCCCGCGGCGCGCCGCGTGCAGGGCCGTCGAATGAGCGCCACGCTTGAAAATCTGGTCGGCGCCAGCCACGCGGCCGATGCACAAGAGGCCTTCCATTGCTGGTTGCATGATGAATTGCGGCGGGTCGAGCAGGCCTTGTCCGACTGGGTGCCGGCCCACGCGCCGGCCGGCCTGGGCCAGGCCATGCGCTACGGCGTACTCGACGGCGGCAAGCGCCTGCGGCCCCTGCTGGTGCGTGCCGCCTGCGAGTCCGTGGCGGGCGACACCGGCGCCGCGCTGCGTGCTGCGGTGGCGGTCGAGTTGATCCATGCCTATTCGCTGATCCATGACGACATGCCCTGCATGGACAACGACGTGCTGCGGCGCGGCAAGCCGACGGTGCATGTGCAGTTCGGTGAAGCCAGTGCGATGCTGGCCGGTGATGCGATGCAGGCACTGGCTTTCGAGGTGCTGACCCCCGACGCCGGCGTCGCGCCCGCGCTCCAGGCCCGCCTGTGCAGCCTGCTGGCGCGCGCCGCTGGCCATGCCGGCATGGCCGGCGGCCAAGCCATTGATCTGGCCAGCACGGGCAAGCCGCTGGACCATGCCAGCCTGCGCGATATGCACCGCCGCAAGACCGGTGCCCTGCTGCAGACCAGTGTGCTGATGGGCGCCGCCACCGGGCAGTGCAATGCCGAAGCCTGGCACGCGCTCACCGACTTTGGCGCCGCGCTGGGCCTGGCCTTCCAGGTGGTGGACGACATCCTGGACGTCACCCAGGAATCGCACAAGCTCGGCAAGACCGCCGGCAAGGACCTGGACGCCAACAAGCCCACCTATGTCACAGTGCTGGGCCTGGCCGAGGCGCGGCGCCAGGCCCATGCACTGCATCACCAGGCCGTGGAGGCACTGGCGCGCAGTGCGCTGCACGATGCCTCCCACCTGCGGCTGCTGGCCGACATGGTGGTTGACCGCGACTGTTGACCCCGCCCATGCCCACCTCTCTGCTCGATACCATCAACGCGCCAGCCGACCTGCGCCACCTGCCGCGCCACGACCTGGGCCGTCTGGCCGTGGAGTTGCGCAACTTCGTGCTCAGCACGGTCAGCAAGACCGGCGGCCACCTGTCGTCCAACCTGGGCACGGTGGAGTTGACGGTGGCCCTGCACTATGTGTTCAACACCCCGCATGACCGCATCGTCTGGGACGTGGGGCACCAGACCTACCCGCACAAAATCCTGACCGGGCGGCGCGAGCAGATGTCCACGCTCAAGCAGCTGGGTGGTATCAGCGGCTTCCCGCGCCGCTGCGAAAGCCACTACGACACCTTCGGCACCGGGCACTCGTCCACCTCCATCTCTGCCGCGCTGGGCATGGCGCATGCGGCCAAGCTCAAGGGCGAGCACCGCCGCGCGGTGGCGGTCATAGGCGACGGCGCACTGACCGGCGGCATGGCCTTCGAGGCGCTCAACCACGGCGGCGGCCCGCACGGCGTGGGGCCGGCCGACCTGCTGGTGATCCTCAACGACAACGACATGTCGATCAGCCCGCCGGTGGGCGCGCTCAACAAGCACCTGGCACGCCTGATGAGCGGCAATTTCTACAGCGCCGCGCGCGAGGGCGCCAAGAGCGTGCTGAAGAACACGCCACTCTATGAATTTGCCCGGCGCTTCGAGGAGCACACCAAAGGCATGGTGGTGCCTGGCACCATCTTTGAAGAGCTCGGCTTCACCTATGTCGGCCCTATCGATGGCCATGATCTCGATGCGCTGATCCCCACGCTCGAGAACCTGCGCGACCGGCGCGGCCCGCAGTTCCTGCATGTGGTCACCAAGAAGGGCTATGGCTACAAGCTGGCCGAGGCCGACCCGGTCAATTACCACGGGCCGTCCAAGTTCGACCCGGCGGTGGGCCTGCAAAAGCCCAGCACCGCGCCCAAGACCACCTTCACCCAGGTCTTTGGCCAGTGGTTGTGCGACATGGCCGCCGCCGATGAGCGCCTGGTGGGCATCACCCCGGCGATGCGCGAAGGCTCGGGCATGGTCGAGTTCGAGCAGCGCTTTCCCAAGCGCTACCACGATGTGGGCATCGCCGAACAGCATGCCGTGACCTTTGCCGCCGGCCTGGCCTGCGAGGGTCTGAAGCCGGTGGTGGCGATCTACTCCACTTTTCTGCAGCGCGGCTACGACCAGCTGATCCACGATGTGGCGCTGCAGAACCTGCCGGTGGTGTTCGCACTCGACCGTGCCGGTCTGGTGGGCGCCGACGGCGCGACCCATGCCGGTGCCTATGACATCGCCTTCCTGCGCTGCATCCCCAATATGGGCCTGCTGGTGCCGGCCGATGAAGACGAGTGCCGCAAGGCCCTGAGCACCGCCTTCGGGCGTGATCACCCGGTGGCGGTGCGCTACCCGCGCGGTGCCGGGGTTGGCAAGGCGGTGCAGGCGGAGCTGAGCCAGCTGCCCTGGGGCAAGGGCGAGATCCGTCGCCATTGCGGCCTGGCGCCGGGGCAGGGCCGGCGCATCGCGATCCTGGCCTTCGGGCCGCTGCTCTACCCGGCCCTGGCGGCGGCCGAGGCGCTGGACGCCATGTGGCCAATATGCGTTTTGCCAAGCCGCTGGACGCCAGCCTGGTGGCCGAGCTGGCCCGCAGCCATGATGCCCTGGTCACGCTCGAAGAAGGCGCGATCATGGGCGGGGCCGGCAGTGCGGTGGGTGAGTGCCTGAATGCCCTGGGGCTGAGCCTGCCGATGTTGCAGCTGGGCCTGCCGGATGTGTTCGTCGAGCATGGCGACCATGCCAAGCTCCTGGCCGGGCTGGGGCTGGATGCCGCCGGCATCGAGGCGGCGGTGCGCAAGCGCTTCGGCGCCCACCTGTCGCTGGTCAAGCCCGCCGTCAACCATTGACCGGGCCGACGCCCGGCCACCGCCGCCTCAGCCCATCCATGAGCGGTCTGGGTACCCGCCTGATCAACGCCGAGGTGCACGACGCCCGGGCCATGCGTCGGGCCGGGCGCGACCTGCTCGGCCTGGCCCTGATGGACGCGCGCAACCGCACCCTGGGCTGGCTGGCGGCCTTCGACGGCCTGCAATGGTCGGCCAGGTTCGATGCCTTCGACCCACCCTGGTGGCTGGCCGGCCAGGCCGGCTGGTACCAGGAGTACTGGATCGCACGCTTTGTGCAGCGCGGCCGGGGCGAACGGGCCGACCCACTGGCGCCGCGCCTGCCGTCGGTCGACGCCCGCGCCGACGCCTGGTTCTCGCCGCAGGCCCGCACCCGGGCGCAGCGCTGGCGGGCCGATCCGCCAGACGCTGCCAGCCTGCAGGGCTACCTGGCCGCCACCCTCGACAGCACCCTGGATCTGCTGGACAAGACCGCCGACGGCGACGAGCCGCTGCTGGTGTTTCGCCAGGCCCTGCTGCATGAAGACCGGCTGGGCGAGGCGCTGGCGGTGCTGGTGCAGGCGCTGGATCTGGCGCCCGAGCGCCACCAGGCGCTGGCCCAGCGGGGCCTGTGGCCGGCACTCGCCTCGCGCGGCCGGCGCGAGCCGATGTGGCTGCCCGGCCAGACCTTGACCCAGGGTTCGCCGCCGGGCGGCGCAGTGCCCAGTGCCGAGCGCTGGGCCCATCCGGTGCAGGTGCCCGAATTCGAAATCGACGCCCAGCCGGTGAGTTGGGCCGAATTCGTCGAATTCATCAGCGATGGCGGCTATGACCAGCGGCGCTGGTGGACCGATGCCGGCTGGCAGATGATCGAGGCCACCGGCCGGCGCGCGCCGTGCTATGTCGAGCAGACCGGCGGTGGGGTGCTGGCACGGCGGCAAGGCCGCCTGCAACGCCTGCCGCTGGCCCAGGCCGTGCTGCATGTCAGCGCGCATGAGGCCCAGGCTTGGTGCGCCTGGGCCGGCCGGCGCCTGCCCACCGAGGCCGAGTGGCTGCTGGCCGCCAGCAGCGCCAGTGCTCGGGGCTTTGTCTGGGGTGAGCTGCTGGAGTGGGTGGCCGGCAGTGCCCGCGCCTATCCGGCGGGCGAGCCGTCCGGCCCGCCGCAGCAGGGGCTGGGGGTGCGCGCGGCGGCGGCGCAGGGCCCGGCTGCCTGGCCCGGCCCCGGCCTGCGGGTGCTGCGCGGGGCGTCGGCCTGGGGCAGCAGCCGCCTGCGCCACCTGCAGGCGCGCCGCTTTGCCCCGGCCCTTGCCGACCAAAGCTTCGTCGGCTTCCGCAGCTGCGCGGCCTGAGCAAGCCGTTTCAGGGCTTGCCGGTGCAGCGGGCCACCACGGCCATCTCGGGCAGCGCCTGCACCAGCATCTGCTCCAGCCGCGAGAAGTCCAGCGGCTTGGTCCACACCGCCCTTGCCCCCAGGGCCCAGACCGCGGCCAGGCTGTGGTGGTCTGCCACCGCCGAGATCACCACCACCGGCAGGTCGCGGGTCAGCGGGTCGGCGCGCAGCTGGGCCAACACCGCCAGCCCGCCCATGTCGGGCAGCACCAGGTCCAGCAGCAGGGCCCAGGGGCGCTGGGTGCGCGCCAGCTCCAGCCCCTGCGCGCCGCTGTCCGCCAGCAGCACCTGCAGGCCCAGCAGGCGGCCGAGGAATTCCTGCAACAGCAGGGCATTGACCGGGTTGTCTTCGATGCACAGCAGGCCGCTGCCCGGAATGGGGGCAAGGGCGGTGAAAACGGGGGGCGCGCGCATGGAGCTGGGGTTTGCCCACGGTCGGCCCGCAGGTGCTGCGCGCATGGTGCGCGCGCAGGCTCTCTTGCCCAATCAGGAAACCTGGACAGCCGCTGTCAGGAGACTTGCGCTGATCGACCGGTGGGCACCGGTCCCGGCTGGCGCCGGCTCACTTCTCGACCAGGCCTTCGCGCACTGCCAGGCGCACCAGCGAGGTGACGCCAGTGACCCCCAGCTTGGCCATGATGCGGCTGCGGTAGGTGTCGACCGTCTTGGGCGACAGGTGCAACTGCCCGCCGATGGCCACGCTGCTCAGGCCATTGACCACCATCGTGACGATCTGGCGCTCGCGCGGCGACAGGATCGCGAACGGGTCTGCCGGTGCGTCGCTGGTCAGGGCCTGCAGCGCCAGATCGGCCACCTGGGGGCCGAAGAAGCGCCGGCCGGCGGCGACGGTGTCGATGGCCTGCAGCAGTTCAACCGCGCCGGCGTCCTTGAGCACATAGCCCGCCGCGCCCAGGCGCACCGCTTCGGCCACATGGCGCGGCTGGGCCGACATGGTCAGCACCAGGGCCTTGACCGGGGAATCGCGGCGCTTGAGCTCTTGCAGCACCTCGAAGCCCGAGCGCTCGCCCAGGCCCAGGTCCAGCAGCATCACCTGGGCATGCTGCTGTTGTGCCTCGACAACGGCCTGGGTCGGGTCGCTGCATTCGCCCACCACCTGGTGGCCGGCAGTCTCCAGCAGCGCGTGCAGGCCGTCGCGCAACAACAGTTGGTCATCCACCAGGTAGATGCGGGTCATGCGCGGGGCACGCTGGACATTAGGGGCTGGAAAGGCTGCGAACGGGCTGAATTCATGGCGGTTTTGTGTCCCTGACTTTGCACGATACCAAATGCCCCGCGCTGGCGTGATCCGAATTGAAGCAGCGATGGGGAAAACGCGGGCTAGGAAGTGGTGCGCGAAACAGGTGTCATCGCATGCACCGCGGGCGCTGCGCTGGCCCCGTCACTTCCCCATCACCTTATTTGGGTCGTTCATGCATTCGTCCAATCCACGCCTCTCCGCCTGCGCCCTGGCCTGTGCTCTGTCCTGCCTGTGTACGCCTGCCCTGGCCCAGTCGGGCACCGACACGGTTGTGATCACGGGCTCGCCCGTGGCCCAGCGGGTGCTGGACCTGCCCTTTGCCATCACCGCCATCCAGGCCGACGCGCTGCGCGACGCCGGGCCGATGGTCAACCTGTCCGAGGCCCTGGTGCAGGTGCCTGGCCTGGTGGTCAACAGCCGCAACAACTATTCGCAGGATCTGCAGATGAGCTCGCGCGGCTTTGGGGCGCGCGCGGCGTTCGGCGTGCGCGGCCTGCGCCTCTACACCGACGGCATCCCGGCCACCATGCCCGACGGCCAAGGCCAGGTGGCGCATTTCGACCTGGCCGGGGCCCAGCGCATCGAGGTCTTGCGCGGCCCGTTCTCGGTGCTGTATGGCAACAGTTCGGGCGGCGTGGTGGCGGTGTTCACCCAGCCGGTCAAGGCCGCCCAGTCCGAGGTGGCGGTGGATGTCGGTGACTTTGGCCTGCGCCAGGTGCGTCTGGGTGTGGCCACGCCATTGGGCCAAGGCCTGGATGTGCGGGCCAACCTCAGCCAGTTCGAGATCGACGGCTTCCGCCCGCACAGCGCCGCCGAGCGCCGCCTGGCCAATCTGCGTCTGGGCTGGCGCGGCGAGCGCGACACGCTCACGCTGCTGGTCAATGACCACCAACAGCCGGCCCAGGACCCGCTGGGCCTGACCCAGGCCCAGTTCGATGCCGATCCGCGCCAGACCTCGCCGCTGGCCGACCAGTACAACACCCGCAAGACCTCGCGCCAGACCCAGGCCGGCCTGCATTGGCGCCACCAGTTCGCGGCCGATTCGGCCCTGCGCGATCTGGCCTTTACGGCCTACCAGGGATCGCGCGGGGTCTCGGCCTGGCAATCCATCCCGGCCTCGGCGCAGGCTGCCCCCACCCATGGCGGGGGCATGGTGGATTTTGACCGGGTCTACAACGGCGTCGATGTCAAGCTGGGTTGGCATCTGGGCGCGGTGGACGGCGTCGTCGGCCTGGCCGTCGAATCGCAGCAGGACAACCGGCGTGGCTATGAGAGCTTCACCGGCCCGTCCTCGGCGCCTACCGCCCTTGGCGTGCAGGGCAAGCAGCGGCGCGATGAGGTGAACCATGCCGATTCGCGCGAGGCCTACCTGCAGGCCCAATGGGCGCTGAGCGAAGCGCTGGCCCTGACTGGCGGCCTGCGCAGCGGCGAGGTGAAGCTGCGCACCGAAGACCATTACATCGTGCTGCCGCTCAACAAGGACGACTCGGGCGACCTGCGCTTCCGCTACACCAATCCGGTTCTGGGCCTGCGCTGGACCGTGGCGCCGGGCTGGGCCCTGCATGCCAGCGCGGCGCGCGGCTTCGAGTCGCCCACCCTGGGCGAGCTGGCCTACCGCGCCGGCGGCGACGGGGGTTTCAATACCAGCCTGCTGGGGCAGACCAGCCGGCAGTTCGAGATCGGCAGCAAATGGCAGCGCGCCGGCCTGTCGGCCGAAGCCGTGGTGTTCCAGGCCGACACCGAAAACGAGATCGGCGTGCTGTCCAACAGCGGCGGCCGCTCGGTCTTCCAGAACGTGGGCCGCACGCAGCGCAAGGGCCTGGAATTGGCCCTGGGCTGGCGCGATGCGCTGCCCGGCCTGCGCCTGCAGGCCACCGCTACCTGGCTGCAGGCGCAATACCTGGACGCCTTCGGCACGGGTACTGCGGCGGTGACGCCCGGCAACCGCATCTCGGGCACCAACCGGGCCAGCGGCTGGGCCGAGGCCGCCTGGCGCGGCGCCGCACTGCCAGGTGAATGGGCACTGGAATGGCGCGCGGTGGCCGCCACCGTGGCCAACGATGTGAATACCGCCCAGGCCGCCGGTTATGGCCTGATGCACCTGCGCTGGTCGGGTAAGGTGGCGCTGGGCGCGGCCGACACGCTGGAGTTGCTGGCGCGGGTCGACAATGTCTTCGACCGCGCCTATGTCGGCAGCGTGATCGTCAATGACGGCAATTCACGCTTTTTCGAGCCTGGTTCGCCGCGCAGCGGTCTGGTGTCGCTGCGCTGGCAGCACCGTTGGTGAGCCATGGTTGACCCACGCCCAGAGTTGCCGCGCCGCGCCGTCTTGCTGTCGGCGTTGGCCCCAGCCTGGCCGCCAGCCTGGGGCGCGGCAGAGGCCTTTGGCGGTGACCCGTTCAAGAGCTTCCAGTGGCTGGAGCTGAAAAAGGAGTTCCTCGGCGCGGGCGCCAAGACCCAGTTCGATCCCCGGGTCAAGGTGCTGGGCCCGGGCTTTGCCGAAGACCCGATGAATGTGCCGATCACCGTGTCGACCGACCTGCCCGGGGTGCAGCGCCTGATGGTGCTGGTGGACCGCAACCCGATCCGCAAGGTGCTGGAGCTGCAACCGCTGGCGGCGCTGCCGGCGGTGAGCTTCCGTTTCAAGCTGGAGCAGGGCTCGCCGGTGCGGGCCCTGGCCCTGACCGCTGACGGCCTGTGGCATGTGGGCGGCGCCTGGGTTGATTCCTCGGGCGGTGGCTGCACGGTGGCCGGTGGTTCGCGCACCGACGGCAGCTGGTCGCAGACCCTCGGCCAGGTCTCGGGCCGGGTGTATGGCTCGGGCCTGCCGGGTGGCGACAGCGCCGCGCGCCTGCGGGTGCGCATCATGCACCCGATGGACACCGGGCTGGTCAACGGCATCCCGGCCTTCTTCGTCAGCCGGCTGGCGGTGCGCGACGCGCAGGACCTCGAACTGCTGCGCATCCAGACCTTCGAGCCCGTCAGCGAAAACCCGGTGTTCTCTTTTGAATTTGCCAAGGCCCCGCCGGGGCCGTTGCGCATCGTGGGTGTGGACAACAACGGCAACCGCATCGACAGCCGGGTTGAGTAGTGGCCCCCCCCCGAAGCGCCTTCGGCGCTCCCCCCCAGGGGGGCGCCGCTGGCGGACCGGCAAAGCCGGATCCGCGGCGGCCGCTTGCCCGGTGCGCTGCGTCTCTGATGATGGCTGCGTTGGTGTTGCCGGGCGGCCTGCTTGCGCAGGCGCCGGCGCCTGCAACCAACGTAGCCACGCTGAACTACGGCCTGAAGGCCCGCGCGCTGGCGGCGGGTGTCTACGTGGTCGAAGGCGCTGTGGACGACTTTTCGCCCGCCAACGGCTGCAACATCATCAACACCGGCTTCATCACCACCGGGGCCGGCGTGCTGGTGATCAACACCGGCGTCAGCCGGCGCTATGGCGAGCAGTTGCGCGCGCTGATCGCCCGCACCACGGCCGAGCCGGTGGTGCAGGTCATCCACCTCAACCTGCACCCCGACTACTTCCTGGGCAACCAGGCCTTCACCGATGTGCCGATCGCGGCCACTGCCGGCACCCGCGCGGGCATGCTGCGCGAGGCGCGGGCCTACGAGGACAACCTCTACCGCCTGTGCGGCGACTGGATGAAGGGCACCGAGGCGCGCCAGCCCACGCAGACGCTGGGGCCCGGCCCGCTGCGCATCGGCCAGCGCGAGTTCGACCTGCGCGAGTTCAATGGCCACACCGCCAGCGACCTGGTGCTGATCGACAAGGCCAGCGGCGTGGTGTTCGCCGGCGGGCTGGTGTTCGCCGACCGGGTGCCCACCACGCCGCATGCCGACCTGGGCGCCTGGCTGCAGGCGCTGGACCTGCTGGCGCCCTTGAAGCTGGGCGTCGTGGTGCCCAGCCACGGCCCGGTGCACGAGGGCCAGCGCGGCCTGAACCAGACCCGTGCCTACCTGCAATGGCTGGACAGCAGCTTCAGCCGCTGGGCCGCGGCCGGCTGGGAGGTCAATGAGGTGCTGCGCGCCGCGCCGCCTGAGGCCTTCGCCCGCTGGGCCGGCTGGCCGGCTGAATACACCCGCAACGTGGCCCACCTGTACCCACGTTATGAACGTGCAGCACTGCCACGCAGCAAACCGCCATGAGCGGTGCGCTGCGGCGCGGCCGCGTGTGTTGCTCAAGACTGGAACAAGGCGCACCGGGCATACCCTGAATCCAATCCCCATGCAAACCGCAAGGGCGTTGGCACGCTTTGTGCCGGTAACAGTCCCTGAAGCGCCGGGTGGTGTCACTCGGCGTGACAACCCCTTCCCCTGGAGGAGACCGAGACCATGAAATTGAAACTGATGAGCCTGCTGATGGCGGCGGGCCTGGCGTCGATGGGCGCACAGGCCGTGGTGACCGATCAGATGATCGAGAATGACGCCAAGTCGACCGGCGATGTGCTGAGCTGGGGTGTTGGCCAACAGGGCCAGCGCTATTCACCGCTGAAGACGATCAACACCAGCAACGTCGGCAAGCTGCTGCCGGTGTGGTCCTTCTCCTTCGGCGGGGAAAAGCAGCGCGGCCAGGAAAGCCAGCCGCTGATCCACAACGGCAAGATGTTCGTCACCGCGTCCTACTCGCGCATCTTTGCGCTCGACGCCAAGACCGGTGCCAAGCTCTGGAAGTACGAGCACCGCCTGCCCGACGGCATCATGCCCTGCTGCGACGTGGTCAACCGCGGTGGCGCGCTCTACGGCAACCTGGTGATCTTCGCCACCCTGGACGCGCAGCTGGTGGCCTTGAACCAGGACACCGGCGAGGTGGTCTGGAAGGAAAAGATCGACGATTACGCCGCCGGCTACTCGGCCTCGGCCGCACCGCTGATCGCCCAGGGCCTGCTGCTGACCGGCGTGTCGGGCGGCGAGTTCGGCGTGGTCGGCCGGGTCGAGGCGCGCGACCCCAAGACCGGCAAGATGGTCTGGATGCGTCCGGTGGTCGAAGGCCATATGGGCAAGAAGTTCGACAAGGATGGCAACCCCACCGACAACGGCATCTCGGGCACGGCCGGCAAGACCTGGCCGGGCGACCTGTGGAAGACCGGTGGCGCGGCCACCTGGTTGGGCGGCACCTACAACGTCAAGACCGGCCTGGCCTATTTCGGCACTGGCAACCCGTCGCCGTGGAACAGCCATCTGCGCAAGGGTGACAACCTCTACTCCACCTCCACGGTCGCCATCGACGTGAAGACCGGCCAGATCGTCTGGCATTACCAGAACACTCCCAACGACGGCTGGGACTATGACGGCGTCAACGAGTTCATCACCTATGACGAAGGTGGCGCGATCCTGGGCGGCAAGGCTGACCGCAACGGCTTCTTCTATGTCAACGATGCCAAGACCGGCAAGCTGGTCAACGCCTTCCCCTTCGTCAAGAAGATCACCTGGGCCACCGGCATCGACCTGAAGACCGGCCGGCCCAACTTCGTGCCCGAG
>JANNZD010000395.1:0-3908 GCA_031410435.1 Betaproteobacteria bacterium
GGTAAAGGAGGAGGACGGGCAAGGCCCGTCCGGGGGACACGGAGGCAGCCGGCCACCCGGTGGCCTTGGCCTCGCGCGGGCGTCAAAGTGCCTGCATCAGGCCTGCCCAGAGCAGCCCGTCGCCAGGACTGCAACGAGCCCTCAGCCGTCACCGGGCCGGCCTCGGGATCGGGCGGGTCCCGCCCCTGCCCGGCGCGGCCAGGACCCGCTGGTCTGCACCCCGTCGACCTCAATAACGCCGTCCGATGATATGTAACATCTTGTTGGAAAATCTTACAATTCTGCGGAGCGATGCCGGCCAGATAGAGCTACGTATTTGATATTTATCATTTTTTTGATATTGGCACGGCTTGTGCATTGACAAGGGCAGGAGGCGCGTTGTGCTGCCTCTACAACACCATCGTTGGGGTACCCATGCCATCCATCAAGTTCTCGATCGCTGCCATTGCGCTGGCTTCGGCAGCCGCAGCCCAAGCCGGGCCGCTAAGCACCCTCTACCTGACCTACTCCGCCTCATCGCAGGGCGGCAATGGCGCCGGGATCTCGATGGTGCAGGGCAACAGCATCACTTCCTTCCCGGTGGCCTACAACAACGGCTTCGAGATCCCGATTGCGGTCAACGGCGATGTGCGGACCACCGGTTACTACCCCGGCGGGCCGGGGGGTGGTCAGTACTCCCTGAGTGGTACGCCCACCGGCACGGCCTATGCCTATCCGCTGGTGAATGACAATCTTTACGACTCAAGCACCGACGGCAGCCACAACTACCTCGTGGCCTTCAATGGCGGTGGGGTCTACGCTACCAACACCGATTTCACCAGTCCGACCCTGCTTTTCAGCGTCCAGGGCAACGTGCTCGGCATCACCTACGACGAGACCAACAACTCGCTGTGGCTGTCTGATTGGGGCAACACCATGGTGTCGAACTACTCGCTCAGCGGGACCTTGCTGAGTTCGTTCAGCACCGGGCACGCTAGCAACGGCGCACTGGCTTTGGACCACGCCGACCAGACCCTCTGGCTGGTTGACGACACCTCGGGGCAATTGCAGCAATTCTCCAAGTCCGGTGCGCTTCTGAGCAGCGGCCCCAGTGTCGGCTACACCCTGGGTGGCGAGTTCGACTTTGCCGGCGCCGGCCATGTGCCTGAGCCCTCATCGCTGGCCCTGCTGGGCCTGGCGGGGCTGCTGCTCGCCGGCCAGCGCCGCCGGCAGGCGCGCGGCTGAGCCTGAGGCGGGTTGCAAGGGCGGGGCCGGGCGCCCCGGCGGGGCGGTCACCGCTGCCCCGCCGCAACGCGGCAAGCGATCCCCGGGGCTAGCGCTCGGCGATGTAGTGCTGCATCTGCACCGTCTCGCCTGCTGCCAGCATCTCGCGCAGGCTGGCCTCGATGGCCTGGTCGGCCACGGTGGACCGGGCGCGCTGGTGCAGGTAGTCGGCCCAGCGGGTGATGAGGAAACGCTCGACATAGCGCGCCGGGTCGTCCAGATCGCGGTAGACGCGCCAGAAGCTGGCGCCGTCGCGGCGCCGGATGGCCTTGAGCTGCGCCACCTCGGCCAGGAAGGCTTCGGCCATTTCGGGCGCGATGCGGTAGCTCAGTTCCACCGCCACCGGGCCGGCCTCGGGGTCGGGCTGGTCCTGCACCAGCAGGTCTTCGAAGGGCGCCTGGGTCACCTCGTGGACCGCCCCCATGCGCAGCGGGAAGCGCCGCGCCAGCAGCAGATTGGCCAGCATCAGCACTGCCGCCGCGCACAGGGCGGCCTGCAGCCCGACCAGGCCGGCCACCGCGCCCCACAGCGCCGAGCCCAGCGCAAACGAGCCCAGCGCGCTCAGCACATGCAGCGCGGTGGCGCGGCTGCGCACCCAGGGCGGCGCGCTGGTCTGGGTGGCGGTGTTGAAGGTGCTCATCACGCTCATCCAGGCCGCGCCACCGGCCATCAGGCCCAGGTAGACCGGCCAGGCCCAGCGCGACAGCGCGGCGATCACCATCACCGCCGCGAACACCGCGCAGCACAGCGCCACCAAGCGCTCCAGCCCCAGGCGCTGGCGTACCCGGCCGAGCACCAGCCCCACCCCCACCGCGCCGGTGCCCAGGCAGCCCATCAGAAAGCCGAAACCCTCGGCGCCCAGGCCCAGGCGCTGCTGGCCGATCACCGGCAGCAAGGCCCACAAAGCCGAGCCGGCGCCGCTGTAGGCCGCCGTGCGCACCAGCTGCGCCAGGATCATGTGCGAGTGCCACGCATAGCGCAGGCCCGACAGCATGCCGCCCCACATGCGCTCGGGCGGCAGCCGGCTGGGCGGGTGCGGCTTGGGCGGGTGGCGGTGCACGGTCCAGGCCATCACCAGGGTGCCGGTGACGGCCATTGCAAACACCGTGCCGCCGCCCACCAGGGTGCCGCCCACTTTGTGTGCCAGGCCATAGACCAGGCCGGCCAGCGCCGGGCCCAGGGCCCGGGCGCCGTTGTAGGCAATGCTCATCGCGATGATGGCCTGGGGCAGCTCGTCGCGCGGCAGCACGTCGCCCACCGCCGAGTTCCAGGCCGGTGACAGCATCGCGGTGCAGCAGCCGGCGATGAAAGTAAACAGCAGCAGCACCGCCGGCCCGCCCCAGCCGCCCAGCATCAGCCCGGCCAGCACCATCACCACCACCGCCTGCGCCAGCAGCGCACCGATGATCAGGCGGCGCCGGTCGGTGGTGTCGGCCAGCACGCCGGCCGGCAGGCTGAGCACGAACATCGGCAGGAACACCGCCGTCTGCACCAGCGCCGCCAGGAAGGATGAGCCGGTCAGCTCCACCATCAGCCAGGCCGCGGCCATGGCCTGCATCGCGTTGGCGACGAAGTACACCCCGCTGGCCGCCCACAGATGGCGGAAGGTGCGGTGGCGCAGCGTGGCGCGGATCGATCCGCCGGCCGCACCAGGCGCACCAGGCGCACCAGACGCACCAGCCGCGACGGCTGGCGCAGCGGGCGGCGGGGGGTCGAGGGTGGCCATGAGCGGCGGATTGTCATTCATGGGATGCCCCGCCCCGGCGCGGCGGCGCCGCAGTGCCTGCGTGCAATACTGATTTTGAAGCCGGCTGCCTGCTTCCGGCAGCCTTGGTCCCCCTCAACCCGAGCGATCCCCATGGGCTACCTGCCGCAATTCCGGCACGACCTGTTCATCAGTTATCGGCGGGTTTCCAACGACAGCCCCGACCGTTGGGTAGACACCTTCTGCGACGACATGCGCAACCAGCTGCGCGAGCGGGTGGGCGAGGTGGCGATCTGGCGCGATACCGCCGAGCTGCGCGCCGGCGAGGCCTGGCGCCCCGAGATCGCCGAGGCGGTGGAATCCACCGGCATCTTCCTGGCGCTGATGGCGCGCACCTATTTCGACAGCGATGAGTGCCGCAAGGAGCTGGATCGCTTTCTCGGCCGGCTCAAGGCGCCCGACGGCGCGGCCGGGCGCAAGCTGATGCCGATCTTCAAGCACCCGCCGCGCAATGCCGACGAGCTGCCGGCCGAACTGCGCGAGCTGGGCCACCATGAGTTCTTCGTGCAAGAGCCGCGCGGCTGGCGCGAGCTGGACCGCAAGCGCGACGCGGACGACTACTGGGAGCGCATGAGCCGCATGGTGCAGGACCTGACGCAGGCCCTGGAAGACCTGCACGGCCGCCAAAAAAAGCAGGCGCTGGGCACGGTCTTCATCAACCGGGTGGCGCCCGAGCTGCTGCAAGAGCGCGAGCGCCTGCGCAGCGATCTGCAGCAGCGCGGCTTCCTGGTGGTGCCCGAGCACGAGATCCTCTGGAACGCCGCCGACCACCAGCAACGCCTGCTGCAGGACCTGTCAAACGCGCTGCTGTGCGTGCACCTGGTCTCGGGCAATGCGTCGATCGAGCCGCTCACACCCGAGCGCGACCGCACCCAACTGG
>JANNZD010000396.1:0-7711 GCA_031410435.1 Betaproteobacteria bacterium
TTGTGCCTGGCGAACGCCATTGGCCTCTGGCCAATGGCACGGAGGCAGCCGGCCACCCGGTGGCCTTGGCCTCGCGCGGGCGTCAAAGTGCCTGCATCAGGCCTGCCCAGAGCAGCCCGTCGCCAGGACTGCAACGAGCCCTTAGCAGACACACTTCACTGCGCCTGCACCGCGAAAGGATCGCTCGCCTATCACCGGCGGGTCGCAACCGGGCCTTCAGGGAACGCAGGTCAGCAGGCCTCGAGCGGCATGTGCTGGGGCGCCTGGCCCTGGTGCCAGCGGCTGGCCATGCGCCAGAGTGCCTCGCCCAGCTCGGCCGTGAATCGGGCGTTGTCAAACAACGGCAGATCGCGGCGGTTGTCCCAGAGGTGGTCACGGATGGCACCCAAGGCCTCGCGGTCTTCGGCCAGACGCACCGCCATCTCTTCATAGTCTTCAGCGCTGTTCACGGCCAGGCCGGCCAGGCCGACAGCCCCCAGCAGGCTGGCTGCCACCCGGGACGCGAAGCTGCGACCCGCCTGCGTCAGCACCGGAAGGCCCATCCACAGGGCGTCGCTGCAGGTGGTGTGCGCACCGTAGGGAAAGGTATCCAGAAAGACATCGGCCAGCGGCAGGCGGGCAAGATGCTCGGTGGTGGACACAAAGGGCGCAAAGACCAGTCGGGCAGCGGCAATGCCCCGCTCACGGGCATGCTCCCGAAAGGCCTGCTGGATGGCCGGCTGCGGCACCAGCAGCCAAAGTACGCTGCCAGGTACACGTTGCAGGATGCGGCACCAGCGCGTGAACACGGGCTCGGTGATTTTGTAGCTCTGGTTGAAACAGGCGTAGACAAAGCCTACTTCCGGCAGGCCCAGGTCGCTACGCGTGGCGGTGGTCTCGGGGTGCTCGCGGCGCTCGTCGGTGGGCTCGTAGCACAGCGGCAGGTGCACCAGCTTCTCGGTGTAGTCGCCGGCCCATTCAAGCGGCGTGATCACCGGGTCGGCAATCAGGTAGTCAACCCAGGGCGCTCCCAAGGTGCCAGGGTAGGCCAGCCACACTGCCTGCACCGGTGCCGGCCGCAAGGCAAACAGCGCCAGCCGCGAATCCGTGGTGTAGCCGCTCAGATCGATCAGCACGGCAATGCCGTCGTCCCGAATCTGCTGCGCCTGCGCTGCCAGGCTCAGCTGGCGACAATCCTCGAAACGGTCGGCCGCTCTGACGATACGCTGATGCAGCAGCGTGCCGTCGTCATCGCCGTGCGAATACAGCACCAGCTCGAACCGGCTGCGGTCCAGTGTCTCCAAGGTCTGCACCAGAAGCAGGCCGGTGGCGTGGGTGCGGAAGTCGGCCGACACCAGGCCCAGCCGGCAGCGGCCCTGGTCCAGGCCCTGGCGGGCCAGCGGCCAGGTCGCCAGCGCGGCCGGCAGGGCCAGGTCGGCGCCCGGCGCCGGCACTTGCGGGACAGCAGGCCAGCCTGCCGCCTGGCGCAGTGCTAGCGCCAGGCGCGCAGCCTCCAGTTCGGCAACGCGTCGGTGCAGGGCCGGGTCGTCGTCCATGGACAACAGGCAGAACGGGCTGAAGCCCTGCGACACCGTGCCGCCGGTCTGCAGGTCCAGCGCCGCGTGCAGCCGGGCCTGGTCTGGACTGACTTGCTGCCAATCGCAAGCCCAGGCGGCATAGTGAGCAGCAAATATCGCCGCGCCCAGTGCTGCCGGATTGATCAGGCTGACCGTGCGAAAGCACTCGGCCGCCTCGGTGAATTTGCGCAGCGCGGCGAAACAGAAGCCCAACTGCATATAGGCATCCACCTCGCCGGGCTGCAGCGCCAGCACCTGCAGGAATTCGGCGGCCGCATCGGCCGCCTGTCCCAGTGCCGCCAGCACCACCCCGCGCAGCAGATGGTGCTGCGCGTCCTGGGTGCAATCGGCATCCAAGGCGTCCAGCGTGGCAAGGGCCTGGGCATGGCGGTGGGTAGCCCGCAACAACTCCGCCGCCATATGGCAGCTGATGCGGCATTGGCGGTCGAGAGTGGCTGCACGCAGTGCGCTGTCGCGGGCCGCGTCCGCCTGGCGCAGGCGGCGCTGCACACTGGCCAGGTTCAACCAATAGAGCGACACGCCCGGTGAGCATTGGCAGGCGCGTTGGAATGACCGGGCCGCCTGGGCCAGCTTGCCCTGGCGGGCAAGCTCGACGCCCTGGCACCAGCTGCGCCGGGCCTGCGCCGTACCGTGCTGCTGGGCCGGTCCGGCAGAGGCCTGCATCAGTCGCGGCGCAGCCCCGACCGGCGCCGGCCTGGCGGTAGCGGATTGTTGAGCAACAGGGAAATGAGGCATGGCGGGCTCCGGGTTCGGATACGGCATCGGCGGGGTCGAGCCGAGCAGGGGGAACAGACCCCCAAATCGCCCGCAGATGACGCGATTGCGCACCCGACAGGCCCAAAAATGGCTCTAGCCATTCTGCAAAACCCAACTTGAGGCCCAGCAGTCGAACAAAGTGTGAAAGACCTCGCAATCTTGGCCTGAAGCGGTCTTGACACGGCTGAAATTCGGTTTGCGCAAAGTCCTCAAGTTGCCGTTCGTAACCGCCGATACCCAAACCAACGGGCGGTCCACAAGACCCTCGCGGTCCGGTTAGCCGGCTGATGGACAAAGGCCACGAAGGTGTCCTGAGAACAGAGGCGACTAGCGCGGGCGTGTCGAACAGCACCCTGGTGTTGTTCGGCGTGCAAAGGTGGTGACGAGATCGTTGCGCCACCGCCTGAGTAACGCCGGCGCTCCCGCCGGGATTTTTGGACTTGAAAGGAAATTACCGTGCCCCAAACCATTAACACCAATCTGAACTCGCTCAACGCACAGCGCAACACGAGTTCGTCCCAGACAGCGCTGGCCTTGTCCATGCAGCGCCTGTCGTCCGGCCTTCGGGTCAACTCCGCCAAGGACGACGCTGCCGGCCTGGCGATCGCCGAGCGCATGACGGCTCAAGTACGCGGCATGAATGTGGCCGCACGCAATGCCAATGACGGCATCTCGATGTCGCAGACTGCTGAAGGCGCGATGGGCAAGGTGACCGACTCGCTGCAGCGCATGCGGGAGCTGTCGGTACAGTCGGCCAACGCCACCAACAGCAACACCGACAAGGACTCGCTCGACAAGGAGTTCGGTGAGCTGGCCAAGGAAATCCAGCGCGTGCTCGGCGGCACCAGCTTCAACGGCAAGCATATGCTGGGCACCGATGCCGGCAGCTACATCTTCCAGGTGGGCGCCAACACCACCGCCGACGACACGATCAACATCGACACCACCGACCTGACCGCTGATGCCACCATCAGTGTGGTCGCCGGTACCGACAACCAGGGCTCAGGCCGCGCAGTGATCGGCTCGGGCACAACGATCAGCCAGGTGCAGGGGGTGATTGACCAGATCGACACTGCGCTGTCCACGGTGAACGACAAGCGCGCAGTGATGGGTGCCTCGCAATCGCGCTTCGACTCGGTGATCATGAACCTGCAGACCTCGGTGGAGAACCAGACCGCCGCCAGAAGCCGGATCATGGACACCGACTTCGCGGCAGAAACCTCGAACCTGAGCCGGGCCCAGATCCTGCAACAGGCCGGCAATGCGATGGTGGCCCAGGCCAACCAGCTGCCCCAGCAGGTCTTGTCGCTGCTGCGTTGATATCGCCTCGGCTGTGATCGCGGCCCCGCCGGGGGCCGCCTGAAAGCGCGCCTATCCTGCCCGGGACCGGCGCGCTTCTTTTTTCACCTAGCGCAGCGGATCGGCCTCAACCGCGGCCGCGATCGGTCGATAAGACCCCCAGAAGCCAATCAAATACGGCGATCCCACCAGGACCCTCCGAGCGAAGGAACAGTTCGTGCCGCAAACCATCAACACCAACATCATCTCGTTGAACGCGCAACGCAATGTGAATACATCGCAGACCGCGCTGGCGAGCTCGATGCAGCGCCTGTCGTCGGGCTTGCGCGTCAATTCGGCCAAGGACGACGCCGCCGGCATGGCGATCGCCGAGCGCATGACGGCCCAGGTACGCGGCATGAATGTCGCGGCGCGCAATGCCAACGACGGCATCTCGCTGGCCCAGACCGCCGAAGGCGCGCTCGGCAAGGTCTCGGACTCCTTGCAGCGCATGCGCGAGCTGGCCGTGCAGTCGGCCAATGCCACCAACTCCAACAGCGACAAGGATTCCCTGGACAAGGAGTTCGGTGAGCTGGCCAAGGAAATCCAGCGCGTGATCGGCGGCACTACTTTCAACGGCAAGAACGTGCTGGGCAGCAACGCCGGCACGCTGGACTTCCAGGTCGGCGCCAACACCACCAGCAACGACCTGATCAGCATCACCACCACCGACATGACCAGCGACAGCACCATCACCGCGGTGGCCGGCACCGACAACCAGGGCAGCGGCCGCGCCACGATCGACTCGGCCGCCAGCGCCAGCACGATCCGCAGCGTGATCGGCAATATCGACACTGCACTCGACACGGTCAACGGCCAGCGTGCCACGCTGGGGGCGTCGCAGTCGCGCTTCGATGCGGCGGTGTCCAACCTGCAGATCTCGGTGGAGAACCAGAGCGCCGCGCGCAGCCGCATCGTCGACACCGATTTCGCAGCCGAGACCGCCAACCTGAGCCGGGCCCAGATCCTGCAGCAAGCGGGCAACGCGATGGTGGCCCAGGCCAACCAGCTGCCCAGCCAGGTGCTGCAGCTGCTGCGCTAGCGCCCGCTCGGGCGCCGCCCCAGGCCCGCCCATCCCAGCCCTCAGGCCCCGCCGGCATCCGCCGCGGGGCCTTTGCCGTTTTGCGCTGCGGGGCTTGGAGAAACGGGGGCTTCAGTGCTCATTTCGGCCTTTTGGCACAAGCTGACTGTTCTCACAATGGCCCCAATGCCTGAGCTGCCGCACAGGCAAAGTCCGGAGGTGAAGCCCAAGAGGATGGGGTCGAGCCAGTTGCCGGTCTAAGAAGCGGCAGGCGCCCCGCAAGGGCTGCAAACCGCTTTTGAAAACCGGCCGACCCGCCGGGGTCTCGTCGAATCACCAGGAGTGGCCACCATGCCCCAGACGATCAATACCAATATCGCGTCACTCAACGCTCAGCGCAGCCTGGGCATGAGCCAGTCTTCCCTGTCCACCGCAATGCAGCGGCTGTCGTCCGGCCTGCGGGTCAACTCGGCCAAGGACGATGCCGCCGGGCTGGCGATTGCAGAGCGCATGAGCGCCCAGGTGCGCGGCATGAACGTGGCAGTGCGCAATGCCAATGACGGCATCTCGCTGGCGCAGACAGCGGAAGGTTCGCTGGGCAAGGTGGCTGACTCCCTGCAGCGCATGCGTGAACTGGCGGTGCAATCGGCCAACGACACCAACTCGGGCAGCGACAAGGATTCGCTGGACAAGGAGTTCGGTGAGCTGGCCAAGGAAATCCAGCGCGTGCTGGGCGCCACCACTTTCAATGGCAAGCATGTGCTGGGCTCGGAAGCCGGCACCCTGCAGTTCCAGGTCGGCGCCAACACCACGGCCAACGACACCATCGACATCGTCACGCCCGACCTGACCACCGACCTGACGATCACGGCCATCGCCGGCACTGACAATACCGGTCAATCGCGCTCGGTGATCGACTCCAGCGCCACCACATCGGCAATCCACGGCGTGATCGATTCGATAGACACCGCCCTGAACACCGTCAACTCGCAGCGCGCGGTGCTGGGTGCCTCGCAGTCGCGCTTCGATTCGGTGATCTCGATCCTGCAGGTTTCGGTGGAGAACCAGACCGCCGCCCGCTCGCGCATCATGGACGCCGACTTCGCAGCGGAAACCGCCAACCTGAGCCGGGCCCAGATCCTGCAGCAGGCCGGCAATGCGATGGTGGCCCAGGCCAACCAGCTGCCCCAGCAGGTGCTCAAGCTGCTGCAGGGTTGATGGCGCGGGGCCTGGCCGGACGCCCCAACCCGCCCCCAACGGCCCGGCCTGACCGGGCCGTTGGCGTTGCTGGCGCCGGCCGGTTCAAGCCGGGGCGCAAACCGGCCGACAACCCGATACGCAGGAGCAAGAAACCATGGCAACTTCCATCGCCGGTGTCGGCAACATCTCTTCGGCAGGCATCGGCAGCGGGCTGGATGTCAGCTCGATCATCAGCAAGTTGATGTCGATCGAGCGTGCGCCCTTGACCGCGCTGGAAACCCAGGCCACCAACATGAACACCCGCCTGTCGACCCTGGGCAAGCTGCAAAGCCAGTACGCTGCGCTGCGCGACAAGGCCAATGCGCTGGTGGCCCCCACGCTGTGGACCGCCACCACCGCTGCCGCGTCCGACACCAGCGTGCTCAAGATCTCGACGTCCAGCAATGCGGTGGCCGGCAGCTATGCGGTGGCTGTCAACCGCCTGGCGGTGGGCCAGACCGTGATCGGCCGCGCGGTGGCCAGCAACAGCACCGTGCTGGGCAGCGGCAGCCTGACCATCGAACTGGGCAGCTATGGCGACGGCATGCCTGCCGCCAGCTTCACGCCCAAGCCGGGCAGTTCGGCGCTGACGCTGACCATCGGCGACGGCGACAGCAGCCTGGCCGGCCTGCGCGACAAGATCAACAGCGCCAATGCCGGCGTGCTGGCCAGCATCGTCAGCGATGCCTCGGGCGCCCGGCTGAGCCTGCGCTCGCGCGAGACCGGCGCCGAAAACGCCTTCCGCATCAATGCCACCGAAACAGTCGACGATGGCGACCTGAACAGCGGTCTGTCGGCGCTCGGCTTCGATGCCACCGCCGCCAGCCCAGCGATGCAGCGCACCACCGCTGCCGCGAACGCCGACCTGACGATCAACGGCATCGCCATCAGCTCGGCCAGCAACACCCTGAACGATGTGGTGGACGGCCTGACCATGACCTTGCAGAAAACCACCACCGCGCCGGTGGATGTGACGGTCAAGTCCGACACCGCGTCGGTGCGCAGCACCATCACCGACTTCGTCGCGTCATTCAATGCCCTGGCCAGCTTCCTGCACACCCAGACGTCCTACAACGCCGACAGCAAGAGCGGCGGCTCGCTGCAGGGCGACCAGGGCGCACTCGGCATGCAGAGCCAACTGCGCGCGGTGATCAACCAGGGCAGCACTGCGTCTTCGCTCTGGGGCCGGCTCTCGGACATCGGCATCGTGCTCAAGACCGACGGCACGCTGGAGACCGGCACGGCCAAGCTCGACAACGCGCTGGAAAACCTGGGCGAGCTGCGCAAGCTGCTGGCCACCGATGGCGGCAGCACCGGTGAATCGGGCTTCGTCAGACGCTTCAAGCGGCTGGCCGACGACACCCTGGCCGGCTCGGGCGCCATCGACGCCCGCAGCACCGGCCTGCGCAACAGCCTCACGCGCAACAGCAAGAGCCAGGAAACGACGCAAAAGCGGCTGGACCAGACCGAAGCCCGGCTGCGTGCCCAGTACTCGGCGCTCGACACCACCATGGCCAAGCTGAGCACCACCAGCGCCTACGTCAAGCAGCAGTTCAGCAGCAACTCGTCCTCGGGCAACTGAGGCCGCGGGGCGCCTGCCCCGCCTGCAAGCCGCAAGCCGGCTGCGCCAAGCACTGGCAGGCCCGACCACGCCGGGCGAATCTGGCGCCCAAGCCCGGCACCGCCAGGCACGGGACAGGCTTGCTGCATCGGCCGGCAGCGCCGCCCCCCCCCCGCGACAACCCAAGCCGGGCCGGCCCGGCGCAGCCCTGCGCCGAGG
>JANNZD010000397.1:0-2826 GCA_031410435.1 Betaproteobacteria bacterium
CTTGTAGCCGGCATTGCTCTTGGCCGCCATGGCCAGGTAGATCACCGCCTGGCCCAGCGCCAGTTCACCCTCGGGGCTGCCCAGGCGCTCAAAGGTCAAGGCGGCATCGTTGGCGATCTGCATGGCGCGCGGGTCGGCCAGACCGATGTCCTCCCAGGCCATGCGCACGATGCGACGCGCCAGGTAGCGCGGGTCGGCGCCGCCGTCGAGCATGCGGCACAGCCAGTACAAGGCGGCGTCCGGGCTGGACCCGCGCACCGATTTGTGCAGCGCCGATATCTGGTCATAGAAATGGTCGCCGCCCTTGTCATAGCGGCGCAGCAAGGCGCCCAGGGCCTGTTCGAGCCGGGCCTCGTCGATCAGCGGCGGTGCGGCCGTGCCGCCGTCCCGCAGGCCCTCCACCAGGTTCTGGTAGGCATTGAGCAGGCGGCGCGCATCGCCGTCGGCATGGCCGATCAGGCGCTGGCGTGCGCCGTCGGTGAGCGGCGGCGCGGCCAGGGTCTGGCGCGCGCGCTCGATCAGCAGGCCCAGATCAGCATCGTCCAGCGCCTGCAGCACATGCACCGTCGACCGGCTGAGCAGCGCCGAATTGACCTCGAAACTGGGGTTCTCGGTGGTGGCGCCGATGAAGGTGAACAGGCCCGATTCGACATGCGGCAAAAAGGCATCCTGCTGGCCCTTGTTGAAGCGGTGCACCTCGTCCACGAAGACCACCGTGGCCAGGCCCTGGCCGCGCCAGGCCTTGGCCTGCTCGACCGCGTCGCGGATGTCCTTGACCCCCGCCAGCACCGCCGACAACACCACGAAGCGCGCCTGCACCACTCCGGCCACCAGGCGCGCCAGGGTGGTCTTGCCGACGCCCGGCGGGCCCCACAGGATCATCGAATGCAGGCGCCCGGTCTCGAAGGCCACGCGCAGCGGCTTGCCCGGCCCCAGCAGATGGCGCTGGCCTATCACTTCATCCAGGTGGCGCGGCCGCAGGCGCTCGGCCAGCGGCGCATCGATGGCGGCCTCGGCGCCCTGGCCGCCAAGGGCTGCGGGGCCCGGCGACGCCTCTGCCGGCTGCGGCCCCTGCGGGCCGTCGAAGATCGAATCCTGGTGCTGCATGGCCCGGATTGTGGCGTCCGGCCAGCCGACCCGCGACCTACTGCGCGATCAGGTCGGCGCCCTTGGGCGGCACGAAACGGAAACGGTCTTCGGCGATCGGCAGATTGGCCAGCAGGTCGGTGAACTGCAGCAGCGAGCGCTGGCCAAACGCATCCAGGATCTCGAGCGCGGCCAGGGTCTTGCCGCGGAAGCCGATGCGCAGCGAGCGGATCGAACCCTCCTTGTCGCGCGGCTTGGCCAGCACCCAGGCCAGGCCGTCCTGGTCGGGCGCGGCGCTGAGCTCGAAATCCTTGTCGGGCGCGCCACCGGCCAGCAGCGAGGCCGGCGTGGCGGCCAGGGCCTGCGACATCGTGCGCACCGTGACCTGGTTCAGGTCGGCATCGAAGAGCCAGACCTTGAGCCCGTCGGCCACGATCAGTTGCTCAAAGGGCTTGAGGTAGGCAAAGCGGAAGCGGTCGGGCCGGGCAAACTCGAAACTGCCGGACGAGGTCTTGCGCCGGGCGCCGTCCGGCGAGGTCACGGTCTGGGTGAAGCCGGCCCGGGCCGATTTGACGCTGCTGGCAAATTCGCGCAGCGCGTCCACCGCGTCGGCCCGGGCCAGCGGCGCAACGCACAGCAAGGCGCCGGCGCCGAACGCCCACCCCAGGCGCAGCCACCACCCGGCGCGCATCGCATGGCCCGTCGGAGGCCGGCGCCCAGCGTTCTCATTCATCACGTTTGGGCACCAGCAGGTCACGGTTGCCATTGGACGACAGGGCCGAGACCAGACCGGATTTCTCCATCTGCTCCAGCAGCCGTGCCGCGCGGTTGTAGCCGATGCGCAGGTGGCGCTGCACCAGCGAGATCGAGGCCTTTTTGTTCTGCAGCACGATGGCCACCGCCTGGTCGTACATCGGGTCGGCTTCGCCATCGCCCGCCGCGCCGGACCCCGGCCCGCCACCCGGCGCATCGGCGTCGCCGTCGAGCGTGCCGCCCTCCAGGATGCCTTCGATGTAGTTGGGCTCGCCCTGGCTCTTCAGGTACTCCACCACCCGGTGCACCTCATCATCCGACACGAAGGCGCCGTGCACACGCACCGGCACGCCGCCGCCGGGCGTCAGGTAGAGCATGTCGCCCTGGCCCAGCAGGGCCTCGGCGCCCATCTGGTCGAGGATGGTGCGGCTGTCGATCTTGCTGCTGACCTGGAAGCTCAGCCGGGTCGGGATATTGGCCTTGATCAGGCCGGTGATCACGTCCACACTGGGCCGCTGGGTGGCCAGGATCAGGTGGATGCCGGCGGCCCGCGCCTTCTGCGCCAGCCGGGCGATCAGCTCCTCGATCTTCTTGCCGATGACCATCATCAGGTCGGCCAGCTCGTCGATCACGATCACCACGAAGGGCAGGCGGTCGAGCGGCTCGGGCTCCTCGGGCGTCAGGCTGAAGGGGTTGGGGATCAGCTCGCCGCGGGCCTTGGCGTCGTCCAGCTTCTTGTTGTAGCCGGCCAGGTTGCGCACGCCCATCTTGGACATCAGCTTGTAGCGGCGCTCCATCTCGCCCACGCACCAGTTCAGCGCGTTGGCGGCCTGCTTCATGTCCGTCACCACCGGGCACAGCAGGTGCGGGATGCCCTCGTAGACGCTCATCTCCAGCATCTTGGGGTCGATCAGGATCAGCCGCACATCACGCGCTTCAGCCTTGTAGAGCAGGCTCAGGATCATCGCGTTGATGCCCACCGACTTG
>JANNZD010000398.1:0-4188 GCA_031410435.1 Betaproteobacteria bacterium
CACCAGCGCCAGCCCCATCAGTGAGACGACCGGGTGCAGGGCCAGCACGGCCCGCGGCACCTGGCGCAGCTGCAACATCAGCACCACCACCGCGCTGGCCAGGCCGGCGATCAGGCAGGCCAGCGCCAGGCGCTTGACCTCGCCAAAACCCGAGAAGCGCCACATGCCCTGCGGCACCTTCAGCGCGCTGAAAGCCACCGCATAGGCCGCCACGATGCCCAGCAGCACCCAGCCGTCATAGCCCGGCCGGGCGCTGACCCAGCGCTCGAAGCCCAGGCGGAACAGGTAGGTGATGTTCCAGGCGATGGCCACCACCGCACCATCGATCAGCAGCGACAGCGGCTCGCGGTGCGGGCGCAGACGGGCCAGGAAGCGGTCGAGACGATGCCAGATGGTGATCACGCCGCCATCCCCAGGTGGCGCCAACTCAACACTTGATGGTCAGGGCCTTGGTGGCTGCTGTCGCCGCCATACACCAGCACCGGCGGCGCGGCCTCGGCGCCCACCGCACCACACCAGCGTCGGGCCGGCCCCAGCCAGTCTGCAGCGTAGGTGAGGCCAGATTTGCACTCCACGGCCTGCAGTTGCTGGCCGACCTCGAAGACCAGATCAATCTCTAACCCGTGGTTGTCGCGCCAGAAGTAAAGATCACCCGCCAGACCCCGGTTGTACCGGTGCTTGAGGGTCTCGCTCACCACCCAAGTCTCGAACAAGGCGCCGCGCTGGGCGTGATGCAACAGGTCATCGGGCGAGGCAATTCGCATCAGGTAACACAGCAAGCCGGTGTCGAGAAAGTACAGTTTGGGTGTCTTGACCAGGCGCTTGCCAAAGTTTCGGTGGTAAGGCGGCAGCAAAGCCACCAAGTGGCTGGCCTGCAGCACTGTCAACCATTGCCGGGCCGTTGGCTGGCTGATGCCGCAATCTGCCGCCAGGCTGTTGAGGTTGAGCAGCTGCCCGCTGCGCGCCGCGCACATGGCCACAAAGCGCTGAAATGTGAGCAGATTGCCCACGTTGAGCAGGTGGCGCACGTCACGCTCGACATAGGTGGCCAGGTAGCCGGCAAACCAATGCACAGGCTGCGGGCTGCGGTACTGGGCATGCAGGGCCGGATAGCCGCCCAGCCACAGCCGGGACTCCAGGCTGATGGTTGTGGGCAACTCGGCATGGGCCAAAGGCAGCAAGGTCAGCATGCCCACACGACCGGCCAGCGATTGCCCAATGCCGTCCATCAATCCGAATTGCTGCGACCCGGTCAAGACCCAGCGGCCCATGGACTTCGCGCTGTCAGCAACGCCCAGCAGGTAGGACATCAATTCGGGTGCACGTTGCACCTCGTCCAGCACGGCGCCGTCCGGCAGGCTGGCAAAGAAGCGGCGAGGGTCGGCCAGTGCAAGCTCGCGGGTGTCAGGATCCTCGAGATTGACATAGGGCAGGTGGCTGAAGGCCTGGCGTGCCAGTGTCGTCTTGCCGGACTGCCGTGGGCCGGTGATGGCCACGACCGGGAAACCTGCCGCCAGGGCCGTCAGGGTGTGCATTGCATGGCGCGGCAGCATCTCGTACAGATTCAAGTTTGAACTTTGAAATTGTACAGTGCAAGCCGAGCCAGACGATCAGCGTACAAGCAGGACGCGCAGCGTGCGGCCCAGCACCCGCAGATCCGACCACAAGGTGGCGCTGGCCGCGTACTCGGCCTGCAAGGCCAGCTTGCGCGGCAGGATGCGGCGGATGTATTCGCCCTCGGGATCGGCCGAGCCGGCCAGCAGCGCCGCTTCGTCGATATGGGCCAGCGAGGCCGGGTCGGTGATGCCCGGCCGCACCGCCAACACCCTGGCCCTCAGGTCGGCAGGGTAATGGGCCACGAAACGCGGCACCTCAGGACGCGGGCCGACCAGGCTCATGCGGCCCAGCAGCACGTCAATGAACTGCGGCAGCTCGTCGATGCGGTAATGGCGCAGCCCATGGCCCACGCGGGTAATGCGCGGGTCGTGGCCCACGGTGAGCAGCGGCCCCAGCGACGGCGCGTCCACCCGCATGGTGCGGAACTTGTGGATTCGGAAGGGCACGCCGCCGCGCCCCACCCGTTCCTGGCGGAAGAACACCGGTCCCGGCGAGTCCAGGCGCACCACCAAAGCCACTACCGCCAGCAGCGGCGCCAGCAGCAACAGTGCCAGTGTGGCGCCCAGCAGGTCGAACAGACGCTTGGCCACGGGCAGCAGTCTGATCTGCCGGGGTGGGCAGCGGCGGCCGCTCAGGGCCGCGCCAGCAGGCCGCGCACGGCGCCGATGACGCGCTCGGTGTCGGCATCGCTCATGCGGCTGTAAATTGGCAGGCTCAGCATCTGCTCATAGGCCCGCTGGCTGGCCGGAAAGTCAGCTGCCTGCAGCTGGTAGCGGTCGCGCCAGTAAGGCTGCAGGTGCAGCGGGATGTAGTGCACGCTGCAGCCTATGCCCAGCGCGAACAGGCGCTCTATGAAGGCATCGCGGAGCACCCCGGCCTCGGGCTGGAGGCGCAGCACGTACAAGTGCCAGGGGTGGGTTTCGCCGCTGGGCGCAACCGGCGCGGTGATCACCGGCAGCCCGGCAAAGGCCGCGTTGTAGGTCTGGGCGATCTCGGCCCGGCGCCGGGCAAAGGCATGCGCCTGCTTCAACTGGTGGATGCCCAACGCCGCCGCGATATCGGTCAGGTTGTACTTGAAGCCCGGCGCCACGATCTCGTAGTACCAGCTGGGCACGGTGGCGGTGAAGCGGTCGAAGGCGTCGCGGCTCATGCCGTGCAGCCGCATGACCTGGGCGCGCTTGGCCAGGGCTGCGTCGCGCGTCACCAGCATGCCGCCCTCGCCGGTGGTGATGGTCTTGTTGGCGTAGAAGCTGAACACCGTGGCGTCGCTGGCCAGGGTGCCGATGCGATGGCCGCCGCAGGTGGTGGGCAGGGCATGGGCGGCGTCTTCCACCACCTTCAGTCCGTGGCGCTGCGCAATGTCCAGAATGGCCGGCATGTCGGCGGCCAGGCCGGCGTAATGCACCGGCATGATGGCACGGGTAGCCGGTGTGATCGCGGCCTCGATCAGCGCGGGGGCTATGTTCAACGTAGCCGGGTCGATGTCCACCAGCTTCACATCCGCGCCCAGGTAGCGCACCACCTCGGCGGTGGCGGTGAAGGTGTGGGTGGTGGTGATGACCTCATCGCCGGGGCCGATGCCGATGGCCTCCAGCGCCAGGTGCAGGCCGGCGGTGGCCGAGTTGACGGCGATGCAGTGCAGGCCCTCGGTGTCATCGCCGGCATCGCCCAGCCAGGCCTTGAAATCGGCCTCAAAGCGCTTGGCCTTGGGGCCGGTGGTGATCCAGCCGCTGCGCAGCGTGTCCACCACCTCGGCGATGTCGTCTTCGCCGATCTCGGGCAAGGCGAATGGCAAGAACGGCAGGACGGGTAGTGGATCGGGATTCATGCAGGCGCTTGCGGCGGACTCTTGGCTCAATAAGCCCGCGATTTTACGGTGCCGGGCCGGCCGCGCCGGGGCTGGGCATTGTTTACAAGCCACCGGGATCCGAATAGGATGTACATGTACACACTTCGTGATTTTCCGATGGCCATCACCAAGATCTTCAAAAACGGCAACTCGCAAGCCGTGCGCATCCCGGCTGAGCTGGCTTACAGCGCTTGGGATCTTGAGTTGATCATTGAGCGCCAGGGCGATGAATTGCGCATCCGGCCGGCGCAGCGGCGCATCGGGGATGTCATGGCCAAGCTGGCCAGGTTCTCACCAGACTTTACGGTCGACGGTCGGCCCGACAATGAAGAGGGCGAGCGCGCAGCGCTATGAAACCGAAGTACATGCTCGACACCAACATCTGCATCTACCTGATGAAGCACCAGCCCCCCGAGGTGGCCGAGCGGTTTGCACAGTGCTTTGTGGGCGATGTGGTGATTTCATCGATCACGCTGGCCGAGTTGGAATATGGGGTGGTTTGCTCGGGCGATGACGAGCCTTCGAACCGCGCTGCGCTGGGCGGCTTTCTGCAAGACGTGCCCGTTGTGCCCTTCGAAGCCAATGCCGCCAGGGCCTATGGGCCGGCCCGATTTGCCACGCGCGAACGCAAGCGCGATGCCCTGGACAAGCTCATCGCGGCCCATGCCACCGCATTGAACGTGGTGCTGGTGACCAACAACGAAGCCGACTTTTCGGCCTAT
>JANNZD010000399.1:0-3886 GCA_031410435.1 Betaproteobacteria bacterium
GACATCGACTACGGCTTTTCCGAAGCCAAGACCACCTACGGCGTGATCGGCTGCAAGGTCTGGGTCTATCGCGGTGACCATCTCGGTCGCGGCGATGCACCTGGCAATGCCCGGCCTGAAGGCCAGGATGACGACCGTCGGCCGCGCCGCGGCCCGCGTCCGGGCGGTCCGGGTGCCCCCGGTGGTCCTGATCGCCGCGGTCCGCGCCCTGGCGCCGACCAACGCCCCCGCAGCGACGCTGCGCCGGCCGACAAGCCGGCCGAAGCGCTGGGCCCGGACGGCCGACCGGCTGCCAAGCGCGTGCGCAAGGTGCCCGCGCCTGGCACCGGCGCCGCCTAAGGAGTAGAACAACATGCTGCAACCAGCACGTCGCAAGTACCGCAAGGAACAAAAAGGCCGCAACACCGGTGTCGCCACCCGTGGCGCCAATGTGTCTTTCGGTGAGTTCGGCCTCAAGGCCACCGAACGCGGCCGAATCACCGCGCGCCAGATCGAGGCGGCCCGCCGCGCGATCTCGCGCCACATCAAGCGCGGTGGCCGCATCTTCATCCGCATCTTTCCGGACAAGCCGATTTCGCAGAAGCCTGCTGAAGTCCGGATGGGTAACGGCAAGGGCAACCCGGAGTACTACGTGGCCGAAATCGTGCCGGGTAAGGTGCTCTACGAACTGAACGGTGTGCCGGAAGCGCTGGCCCGCGAGGCGTTCACGCTCGCGGCTGCCAAGCTGCCGCTGCGCTGCACCTTCGTCACGCGCCAGGTTGGCGCTTGAACACGGAGCAAATCATGAGCAAAGCATCAGATCTGCGTGCCAAGGACGTGGCAGGCCTCGAGAAGGAAGTCACCGACCTCCTCAAGGCCCACTTCGGCCTGCGCATGCAAAAGGCCACGCAACAGCTGACCAACCACCAAACGCTGGGCCAGACGCGCCGCGATATCGCGCGTGCCAAAACCATCCTGGCCGAGAAGAAGAAGGGACCCGCCCAATGAGCGAAGCCCAAGCCCAAGCTGCCGTCGCGGCTGCGCCGGTCAAGAACACCCGAACCCTGGTGGGTCGAGTGGTCAGCGACAAGCGCAACAAGACGGTGACCGTGCTGGTCGAACGTCGGGTGACACACGAGTTGTACGGCAAGATCGTCGGCCGCTCGCGCAAATACCAGGCGCATGACGAAAAAGGCGAGTACCACACCGGTGATTTCGTCGAAATCGCCGAAGGCCGGCCGATCAGCAAGACCAAGTCCTGGGTGGTGACCAAGCTGCTGCAGAAGGCAGGCTTGATCTAATCCGCCGACCGTGCGGGGTTTGTGCCCCGCACCGCTATCCAGACGGCCGGAACGTTCGATACTGCGCGCCGGCCGTTTTCCATTGGGCCTCAACCGCCGCGTTGCGCGGCTTACCCGTCAGGAGCACAGACATGATCCAAGTAGGCGACAAACTGCCAGCCGGTACCCTCAATGAGTTCGTCGAGGTTGAAGGCGAAGGCTGCTCGATCGGCCCCAACGCCTTCGACCTGGCCAAGGCCACGGCGGGCAAGACCATCGCGCTGTTTGCGCTGCCCGGCGCCTACACGCCTACCTGCTCGGCCAAGCATGTGCCCGGCTATGTGGAAAAGGCAGCCGACCTGAAGGCCGCCGGGGTGGACGAGATCTGGTGTGTCAGCGTCAACGATGCCTTCGTGATGGGCGCGTGGGGCCGCGAACAGAAGGCTTTGGGCAAGGTGCGCATGATGGCTGATGGCAGCGCAGACTTTGCCAAGGCCACCGGCCTGACGCTGGACCTGACGGCGCGTGGCATGGGCCTGCGCAGCAACCGCTATTCAATGCTGGTGGTCGATGGCGTGGTCAAGACCTTGAATGTCGAAGGCCCAGGTAAATTCGAGGTCAGCGATGCTGACACCATGCTGGCCCAGGCCAAGGCTCAGCGCGCCTGAGCCAGCCACCCGAAAATAGTCTGGCCGTCACGCTTGACAGTAGCTCGGTGGCCGGCCCATAATCTACAGCTTCGCCGGAAGGCAGCTTAGGCGTTCGCCAACAGCAAACTTCCGGATCCGCCCAAACAGCACCTGCGCTGGCCATCCGGCCAAAGCGGGTATGACGGGCCCAAGACTGACCGACTTCGATGGAGCGCGCCGCAAGGTGCGCCGTACAAGTCGGGACAAGTTGGGGACACAAATGATCCAAATGCAATCGCGGCTTGACGTCGCTGACAACACGGGCGCCAAGTCCGTCATGTGCATCAAGGTGCTCGGCGGGTCCAAGCGCCGGTATGCGGCCATTGGCGACATCATCAAGGTGTCGATCAAAGAGGCAGCGCCGCGTGGCCGCGTCAAGAAGGGCGAGGTCTACAGCGCCGTTGTCGTGCGCACCGCCAAGGGCGTGCGCCGCCAGGATGGCTCGCTGGTCAAGTTCGACGGCAATGCCGCCGTGCTGCTCAACGCCAAGCTCGAGCCGATCGGCACCCGCATCTTCGGGCCGGTCACGCGCGAATTGCGCACCGAGCGCTTCATGAAGATCGTGTCGCTCGCCCCCGAGGTGCTCTGAGCGCACGCGGCACCGGCCTAAGGACTACTAGCCATGAACAAGATTCGCAAAGGCGACCAGGTCATCGTGTTGACCGGTCGTGACAAGGGCAAGCGCGGCGCGGTGCTGCAGCGCGTCGACGAGGACCATGTCATCGTCGAGGGCATCAACATGGTCAAGAAGCATGTCAAGCCCAACCCTATGAAGGGCAGCACCGGCGGCGTTGTCGACAAGACCATGCCGATCAACAAATCCAACGTGGCGATCTTCAACCCTGCGACGGCCAAGGCCGACCGCGTGGGCGCCAAGATCCTGGCCGACGGCAAGAAGGTTCGCGTCTTCAAGTCCAGCGGCGAAGAGATCAAGGCCTGACGGCCCAAACAGGCAAGGAAGACAGGGGTTCACATGGCTCGTCTGCAACAGTTTTACCGCGAAAAGGTCGTCCCCGATCTGGTCGCAAAGTTCGGCTACAAATCGGTGATGCAAGTGCCGCGCCTGAGCAAGATCACGCTCAATATGGGCGTGAGCGAAGCCGTCGCCGACAAGAAGGTGATGGATCACGCAGTGAGCGACCTCACCAAGATCGCCGGCCAGAAGCCGGTGGTCACCAAGTCGCGCAAGCCCATCGCCGGCTTCAAGATTCGCGAGAACCTGGCCATCGGTTGCATGGTCACGCTGCGTGGCGTGCAGATGTATGAATTCCTCGACCGCTTCGTCACTATCGCGCTGCCGCGAGTGCGTGACTTCCGCGGTATCTCAGGGCGCTCGTTCGACGGCCGCGGCAACTACAACGTGGGTGTCAAGGAGCAGATCATCTTCCCGGAAATCGAGTACGACAAGATCGACGCGCTCCGTGGGATGAACATCAGCTTCACCACCACCGCGAAGACCGATGACGAGGCCAAGGCGCTGCTGGCTGCCTTCCGTTTCCCATTCAAGAATTGAGGTGACCTGTGGCAAAACTGTCGCTCATCCAGCGTGAAGAGAAGCGCGAAAAACTCGTCGCCAAGTTCGCCAAGAAGCACGCCGAGTTCAAGGCCATCGCCAACGATGCCAAGAAGTCGGACGAAGAGCGTTACCTGGCGCGCCTGGAGCTGCAAAAGCTGCCGCGCAACGCCAATCCGACGCGCTTGCGCAATCGCTGTGGTTTGACCGGCCGTCCGCGCGGCACCTTCCGCACCTTCGGCCTCGGCCGCAGCAAGATCCGTGAACTTGCCTTCAAGGGCGATATTCCCGGTGTGACCAAGGCCAGCTGGTAAGCGGCTCGAGCAGGAGATATCACAATGAGCATGAGTGATCCCATCGCCGACATGCTGACGCGCATTCGCAATGCGCAGTTGGTGCAGAAGGCGGTCGTCTCGATGCCTTCG
>JANNZD010000400.1:0-3917 GCA_031410435.1 Betaproteobacteria bacterium
GGGCAATGCGGTTGACGATGAAGCCCGGCGTGCTCTTGCAGTGCACCGCCACCTTGCCCCAGCGGCCGGCCAGCGCAAAGACAGCGTCGGCGGCCGCCGCATCGGTCTGCAGGCCCGAGACCACCTCCACCAGTTTCATCAACGGCACCGGGTTGAAGAAGTGCATGCCCACCAGCCGGCCGCGGTGTTGCAGGCCGTTGCCGATCGCCGTGACCGAGATCGACGAGGTGTTGGTGGCCAGCAGGCAATCGGCCGCGACGATGCCCTCCAGCTCTTTGAACAGTGATCGCTTGGCCGCCAGCTGCTCGACGATGGCCTCGACCACCACGCGCACGCCGGCCGCATCCTCCAGGCGGCCTATCGGCTGGATGCGGCCCAGCGCGGCCTGCACCGCCTCGGGCGCCAAGCGGCCCTTGGCCACCAGGGCCTGCAGGCTGCTGCCCAGCCTGGCCTTGGCCTCGGCCGCGGCGCCCTCGCGCGCATCGAACAACTGCACCGGGTGCCCGGCCTGGGCCGCCACCTGGGCAATGCCGGCACCCATGATGCCGGCGCCCACCACCAGCACAGGCACGCCGGCCAGATCAGGCGTGGCACCCATCAATAGGTCTCCAGGTGCAGGCGGCCCTCGCGCTTGAGCGCGGCGCCGATGTCGCCCCAGTTCAAGCCAGCCTGGCCGGCGATGTCGCGCAGCGCCAGCAGCACGCCCTCTTCCATGCTCTTCAGGCCGCAGACATAGAAAAAGCTGTTCGGGTCGGCCAGCAACCTGGCCAGGTCGGCAGCGCGGCTGCGCATCGCGTCCTGCACATAGGTCTTGGGCTGGCCGGGCGTGCGGCTGAAGGCGAAGTTGATGTCGATGAAATCCTTGGGCAGGCTTTGCAGCGGGCCGAAGTAGGGCAGCTCCTCTTTCGTGCGGGCGCCGAAGAACAGCATCAGCTTGCCGCCTTCAAATTTCCCGCTGCTGCGCAAGCGCCGCCGCCATTCGGTCATCGCCCGCATCGGCGCGCTGCCGGTGCCGGTGCAGATCATCACGATGTGGCTGCGTGGGTGATTGGGCATCAGGAAGCTGGCGCCGAAGGGCCCGATCACCTGCACGGTGTCGCCCACCTGCAGGTCGCACAGGTAGTTGCTGGCCACCCCGCGCACCGGCTGGCCCTGGTGGTCTTCCAGCACCCGCTTGATGGTGAGCGACAGGTTGTTGTAGCCCGGCCGCTCGCCGTTGCGCGGGCTGGCGATCGAGTACTGGCGCGGATGATGGGGCCGGCCCTGGCCGTCCAGCCCAGGCGGCAGGATGCCGATGGACTGGCCCTCCAGCACCGGGAAGGGCATGGCGCCGAAGTCCAGCACGATGTGGTGGGTGTCGTAGTCGGTGCCCACCTCGGTGACGCGCACATTGCCGCCCACCGTGGCGCTGATGCGCTTGTCCGCGCCCTTGGGGCCGTACAGATTGGTGTAGGCATGGGCTGCGCTCCAGGGCGGCAGCGTGGCGCCGTGCTGGGCGCTCTGGAAGCTGCCGTCGGCGGCCGGCAGCGCGGCGGCGGGTGCGGCCACCTCGGCCACGGCATCGGCGGCCACGCCGGCCTCAGCCAGGTCGTCGGCACTCAGCTCGGCCGGCAGCTCCTCCCAGCCCAGCTGGTCGTCCAGGCTGTAGGCCCGCACCCGCGGCATGGTGCGCCAGTTGTCGATCGACCCGGTGGGACAGGGCGAGATGCAGGCCATGCACAGGTTGCAGATCTCGGCATCGACCACGTAGTTGTTCGAATCGTGGGTGATGGCCTTGACCGGGCAGATGGCCTCACAGGTGTTGCAACGGATGCAGATCTCGGGGTCGATGAGATGCTGCTTGATCACTGCGGCTTCGGACTGGCCCATGTGCTGTGTCTCCTGGATGAAGCAGGGGCCGCAAGCGGCCCCCACTGGTCGTGCTGTGACTGACGCCTGGCGCCAGTATCAGGCGAAGCGCACGTAGTCGAAGTTCACCGGCTGGCGGTTGATGCCCATCACCGGCGGGGCGATCCAGTTGGCGAACTTGCCCGGCTCCACCACCCGGCCCATCAGGCTGGCCACATAGGCGCGGTCGTCGGGGCTGGGCAGCCAGTCGTTCTTCTTGGCATCCCACTCGGCCTGGCTCACCACCCGGCCGTCCGGCGCCACCCGTGCCGCCGACAGCGAGCCGATGTTGCGATGGAAGGCCTTGTGTGGCGTGAGCAGCCTGAAGGGGATGCCGGCCTTCTCGATCACCTTGTTCCAGCGGTTCACGCCGCCCACGCTGTCCTTGATGTAGTCGTCGCGCAGCACCTCGTTCAGCGCATTGAGCATCGGCACCTCGCGCTCGACGAGCTGGCTGCCCTGCACCGCCAGCACCCGGTAGGTCTGGCCGCGCAATTGGTGGTCGTCCATGCGTTTGCCTTCTTCGTAACGGCCCTTCAGGCCGGTGGAATAAAAGGTGGCGGCATTGCTGGATTCATCGGCGCCGAACAAGTCAATCGTGACGCTGAAGTGGAAGTTCAAATAGCGCTGCAGCGTGGGCAGGTCGATCACGCCAGCGGCGCGCAACTTGGCCGGGTCGTCGGTCTTGAGCTCATTCATCGCCGCGCAAGTGCGGTTGATGATGCGGCTGATGCCAGCCTCGCCCACAAACATGTGGTGGGCCTCTTCAGTCAGCATGAACTTGGTGGTGCGGGCCAGCGGGTCAAACGCGCTCTCGGCCAGCGCGCAGAGCTGGAACTTGCCGTCGCGGTCGGTGAAGTAGGTGAACATGAAAAAGCTCAGCCAATCCGGCGTCTGCTCGTTGAAGGCCTGCAGGATGCGCGGGTTGTCCACCTGGCCCGAGCGGCGCTGCAGCAGGGCCTCGCCCTCCTCGCGGCCATCGCGGCCAAAGTGCTTGTGCAGCAGATACACCATGGCCCACAGGTGGCGGCCTTCTTCGACATTGATCTGGAACAGGTTGCGCAGGTCGTACATGCTGGGCGCCGTCAGGCCCAGGTGTTGCTGCTGCTCCACCGACGCCGGCTCGGTGTCGCCTTGCGTGACGATGATGCGGCGCAGATTGGCGCGGTACTCGCCGGGCACGTCCTGCCAGGCGTCCTGGCCGATATGGTCACCGAAATGGATCTTGCGGTCCTTCTCGGCCGGGTTCAGGAAGATGCCCCAGCGGTAGTCAGGCATCTTGACATGGCCAAACTGGGCCCAGCCCTCGGGGTCGACGCTGGTGGCGGTGCGCAGGTAGACGTCGAAGTTCTGGCTGCCGTCGGGCCCCATGTCGTCCCACCAGCTCAGGAAGTTGGGCTGCCACTGCTCCAGCGCGCGTTTGAGCGTGCGGTCCTCGCTGAGGTTGACGTTGTTGGGGATTTTTTCGCTGTAGTTGATGCTGCTCATGTCAGTCTGCTCCAGTGCTTGTTTAAACCCGATTCCAATCAAAGACGGCCTTGTCACCTTTGCCGTAAACCTTGAGTGCGCCCTTTTCACCCACCGCATTGGGCCGCTGGAAGATCCAGTTCTGCCAGGCGGTGAGGCGGCCGAAGACGCGGGTGAACATGTTCTCGGGGCCATTGAAGCGCAGATTGGCCTCCAGGCCGGTCAGCGCGTCGGGGCTCATGGCCACCCGCTCCTCAATGGCGATGCGGGTCTCGTCGGCCCAGTCGATGTCGTCGGGGTTGCTGGTGACCAAGCCGACCGCAAAGGCGGCGTCGGCGTCCAGGGCCTGGCCAACAACGGCGCGCACGGCGTCGAGCGCCGGCTGCTCGTTGTAGAAGCGGCGCTGCAAGCGGCTCTGGCCGGTGATCATCGGGAAGATGCCGAAGTTGGCCTCGCCCACCGTGATCTTGGGCGCCTGGGCTTGGTCATCCGGCAGCGCCAGGTGGTAGCTGCGGTCGCAGGCCAGGGCCAGTTCCAGCAGGCTGCCGGCGAAACAGGAGCCG
>JANNZD010000401.1:0-2851 GCA_031410435.1 Betaproteobacteria bacterium
CGACGTACAAGGATTCGATTTGGAGCATCGCGCGGTTACTCCTGGAGAAGTTCGCCGGTGACGAAACGGCGCACGTCGTCGGTCGCCAGCGCCTCGGCCGGTGCGCCGTCGGCGATGATACGGCCGCTGTAGAACGCCACCACCCGGCTGGCGTAGCGCGCGACGATGTCCATGTCGTGCTCGACGAACAGCACCGTCATCGCCTCCTGGCCGAGGGCGGACATGATGGTTTCCATCATCGGAAACTTCTCTTCGGCCGAGACGCCGCTGGTGGGCTCGTCCAGCAGCAGCAGCTTGGGCGCCGCGGTCAGTGCCATCGCGATGTCCAGCAGCTTGCGCACGCCGCCGGGCAGCTCGGCGACGCGGCGCTCGAGGTGCTCGCCGAGCCGGAAGCGGTCGAGCAGCGCCTCGGCCCGGTCGAGCGCCTCGCGCCGCCGCGCCGGCTGCCAGAAGCTCAGGCGCTGGTCGTGGCAGGCGTTGGCCACCAGCATGTTGTCGAGCACCGTCAGGTCGCCGTAGAGCTGCGGAATCTGGAACGAGCGCGCCACCCCCAGCCGGGTGATGGCGCGCGGGTCGAGCGGCGTGATGTCGCGGCCGTCGAAGCTGATGCGGCCCTCGTCGGGCTTCAGGTAGCCGGTGATCATGTTGACGAAGGTGGTCTTGCCGGCACCGTTGCTGCCGATCAGGCTGACGCGCTCGCCCGCGGCGATGGCGATGTCGATGTCGGCCGCGGCCACCACGGCGCCGAAGCGCTTGTTGACGCCGCGGGCTTCCAGCATGGCGCTCATTTCTTCCCGCCCTTCATCCACAGCGAGCCGATACCCTTGGGCAAGAAGCGGATCACGAACAGCAGAAACAGGCCTAGCGCCAGCTGCCAGGTGTTGGGGAAATAGGCGCTGGAGAACGAGCGCACCACCTCCAGCACGGTGCTGGCCACGAACACCGCCGCCACGCTCTGCCAGCCGGCCAGGATGGCGACGAAGACGAATTCGCCCGAGGTGGTCCAGAAGCTGAACTGCGGCTCGATATGGCCCAGGCTCATCACGATCAGCGCCCCGCCCAGCCCGCCGCAGAAGGCCGCCAGCACGAAGTTGATGGCCATGGCCTGGCGCACCGAGCCGCCCAGGTACTCCACCCGCAACTCGTTCTCGCGCACCGCCAGCGTGATCAGGCCGCGGGTCGAATCGAAGTAGACCCGTGCTGCCAGGGCCATCACCGTAGCCAGGCCGACGGTCAGCAGGTACAGCACATAGCCCACCCGCGCGTCTGGCAGCTTGAAGCCCAGCAGCGTGGGCCGGCCGAGGTTGAAGCCGTCCGAGCCGCCCAGCACCGAAAGCTTCATCAGCAGGCCGTAGGTCACCATCGACAGCGCCAGCGTGAGCATTGCAAAAAAGATGCCGCGGTAGCGCGACAGCAGCGGCGCGAAGGGCGCGGCGATCAGCACCGCCGCCACGCCGCCGGCCAGCGCCAGGCCCAGCGCGTCGGTGAAGCCCAGCTTGTTGAACAACAGCGCTGCGGTGTAGCCGCCGATGGCAAACACCATGCCCTGGCCGAAGGGCACCACGCCGCCGCGCATCAGCGCTACGATGCCCAGCGACACCAGGCCGTTGGCCGCAGCCATGGTCACCAGAAAGGTCAGCCACTTGGGGGCGAACAGGCCGGCTGCGGCCAGCACGGCCAAGCCGGCAGCGGCCAGCAGCGCGGAGCGACTGCGGCGGGGTTCACGCGCGTCCAGCAGACGCCGCGGATCCGGCTCCGCCGGCCCGCTGGCGTCGCCGATCGGCAAGCATGCCGATCGGCCCTGGCAGTCTGGCAACAGTCCGCCGGGACTGTTGCCAGTCCGGGCTCGGCCCCCTGGGGGAAGCGCCGAAGGCGCTGCGGGGGGGGTCATATCTTCCGCGCCTGGATGCGCTGGAACAGGCCCTCGGGCCGGAACATCAGCACCACCGCCATCACGATGTAGATCGAGAACAGCTCGGCCACCGGCGCCACGTGCACCGCCACCGAGCGCGCCAGGCCGACGATCAGCGCGCCCACCGCAGCACCCTCGATGCTGCCCAGGCCGCCGATGATCACCACCGCAAACGATACGATGATCACCCCCACCGACACCCCCGGCTGCACCGAGATCATCGGCGCGGTGAAGGCCCCGCCCAGCGCGGCCAGGAAGATGCCCACGCTGAAGGCCAGCATATAGACGCGCGAGACGTTGACGCCCATGCTGGCGGCGATCTCGGCGCTGTGGATCACCGCCAGCATCACTTTGCCCTGGCGGGTGCGGTTCAGGCCCCACCACACCGCCAGCCCCACCGCGATGGCCAGCGCCAGCAAGGCGAAGTCATAGCCCACCCAGGTCTGCACCCCCACGCTGACATTGCCGAACAGGGCGTAGGGCTCGGACACGTAATAGGGGTTGGCGCCCCAGACCAGCTTGGTCACGTCCTCCATGATCAGGAACATGGCATAGGTGACCAGCACCAGCAGCACCTCATCGCGGCCATAGAAGAAGCGCAGCAGGCCGCGCTCGGTGAGCGGGGCCACCACGGCAGCCACCGCCACGGCGGCCAGCAGCATGCAGACCAGCGAAAAGGCCGGCGCCCATTTCAGGCTGGCGCCCCAGCCGACGAAGCTGGCCGCCGTGTAGGCCCCCAGCGCATAAAAGCTGCCATGCGCGATGTTCAGGATCTTGAGCACGCCGAACACCAGCGTGAGCCCGAGCGCGACGATGAACAGCCAGGACGCGTAGACCAGACCGTCGATCAGGATCGTCAGCATGGCTTGCCTCGGTAGCCGCCGGAGTCAGCCTTCAAGGGCAGCCCTTGGCGCCCGGGAAGCCGGCCTTGATCCAGGC
>JANNZD010000402.1:0-1976 GCA_031410435.1 Betaproteobacteria bacterium
TCGGCCATCAAGGGCGGCCGGCTGGGCGCGCTGTGCGCGCCGGCCCGGGTGCTGACGCTGACCATCAGCGACGTGCCCGGCGACGACCCGGCGGTGATCGCCAGCGGCCCCACCGTGCCCGATGCCAGCACCTGTGCCGACGCGCTGGCCATCCTGCAGCGCTATGGCATCGCGCTGCCGGCAGCGGCGCAGGCCGGGCTGGACAGCGGCGCCTTCGAATCCCCCAAGCCCGGCGATGCGCGTTTTGCCGGCCATGCGCTGCAGATGATCGCCACCCCGCGCCAGAGCCTGGCCGCGGCGGCCGCGCTGGCCGGCAGCCAGGGCCTGGCCGCGCACATCCTCAGCGACGAGATCGAAGGCGAGAGCCGCGAGGTGGGCCGGGTGCATGCGGCGCTGGCCCGCTCGGTGGCGCAGCAGGGCACGCCCTTCGCCAGGCCCTGCGTGATCCTGTCGGGTGGCGAGACCACCGTCACCGTCAAGGCCCGGGGCGGGCGCGGCGGCCGGGCCACCGAGTTCCTGCTGGGCTGCGCGATCGCGCTGCAGGGAGCGCCCGGCATCTGGGTGCTGGCGGCCGACACCGACGGCATCGATGGCATGGAGGACAACGCCGGCGCCATCGTCACGCCCGACACGCTGGCACGCGCCGCCGCGCTGGGCTTGAAGCCGGCCGACTTCCTGGACCGCAACGACGCCTACAGCTTCTTCGCCGCGCTGGGCGACCTGGTGGTGACGGGGCCGACCTTCACCAACGTCAACGACTTCCGCGCCGTGCTGGTGCTGTGAGGCGGGCCTTAGGTCGCGCACGGTGCCGCGGCCCGAGGCCCGGGCCTCAGCGCGCGATCTTGCCGATGAACGTCACGAAGCCACGCGCCGGAAAGGCGCTGATGTCCTCCACGCCGACCAGGGTACCGCTGCCCTTGACGCCCTGGAACTGACCGGTTCCGCCGGTGAGCGTGTAGGTGCCGGTCAGCTTCAACAGGCCAGAGGGCTGGAGCTCAGCGCTGCCGCGGTAGGACGCGACGATCCGGTCGCCGTTTCTGGTGGTCAGCGTCAGGACGCTGCTGCTGAACGCGAACGGCGGGTAGAAGCCGTACGGGCTGTCCGATGTCACGCAATCCTGCGAAGTGACCGTGAACGCGCCGATCGGGATCGCCAGCCCCGAGCCGTTGATGGTGCCGGTGCCGATGTTCGGGCCGGGGGACGCCGTGCAGCCGACCGGGTCGCCGGGAATCAGCCACTCGACGATCTGCGCACCGGCAGAGAACGGTTCATACCGGTCCCGGGCGACCGCCGCCAACGGCAGGGCCGTGGCCACGGCCATCACCGCACACAGTGCTTTTCGCTTCATTTCGACCTTGATCATGGCAGTACTCCGGTGGTTTTGCGTTGACTTTAGCGGCCAGCAGGCGCTCACGACAAGCCATATTCAGCCACCGTCCTGTGGCCGAACACCGTGGGTAGGCCGTCGAACGGATGCGCCGCGTCAAGACCGGCTGCCGGGCCGCACCGTCGAGCGTGACAGGTCGACGCCCGCGCCGTTGCCCGGTTCAGTGCCCGGTTCAGTGCCTGGGTCGGTGCCCGTGCCGGTACCGGTACCCGCGGTGTCGCCGGCCCGGTCCGCCCGGTCGGGCCAGCCGCCATGGCCCAGCACCGCTGCGGTGTGCTCGCCCAGGCGTGGTGCCGGGTGGTGCAGTGCGCCCGGCGTGCCCATCAGCTTGGGCACGATGCCCGGCACCTTGAGCGGCCGGCCGTCGGCATCCCGGGTCTGCACGATCATGCCGCGGGCCTGGTACTGCGGGTCGGCGGCGATGTCGGCCACGCTGTAGATGCGGCCCACCGGCACGCCGGCGGCCTCCAAGGTGCCGATCACCGCGTCGATCGGGCGCTGCGCGGTCCAGGCGCCGATGGCCGCGTCGATCTCGGCCACCCGGGCCACGCGGCCGTCGTTGCGGGCCAGGCCGGGGTCGCTGGCCAGG
>JANNZD010000403.1:0-12821 GCA_031410435.1 Betaproteobacteria bacterium
TTCCACCCCCAGCACGATGTTCCAGGCCCCCGGCTGCAGCTGGGCCAGCACGCCGTCCTTGAGCGCTGCAGCCAGCGGGGTGACGCCGGCCTCCAGTGCCGGGGCGATGCCACGCACCACGGCGCCGCGCATCTCGTCGCCACGCGCAATCAGGCTCTGGGTGGCGATGAAGGGCGCGGCCGCGCGCACCGCCGGGTTGCGGCGTGCGGCCTCGGCAGTGGCCTGCCAATCACTCAATGCTTCGCCGCGCGCGTCCAGCAATTCGATGTGCGAGACCACGCTGAGCATACGGTCGGTCACTTCCTTCTGGAAGCCGTTCATCACACTCAGCACGATGATCAGCGCCGCCACGCCCAGCGCGATGCCCAGCATCGACACGAAGGAGATGAAGGAGATGAAACCGTTGCGCCGCCCGGCCCGGCCGGCCCGGGTGTAGCGCCAACCAACCTGCCATTCATAGGGCCAATTCATAGGCGGCCGATGCTAACAGCGGGGGCCTGGCCGGCCGCTGCGGCGGGCGCGGGCGGCGGCTGGCCGGGCGCCTGCGCATCGGGTGCCCGGATAATCCGCAGCACATGCACCTCATCGTCCCCTTTGCCGCCCCCTTGAGCGAAGCCGGCCGCCAGGCCCTGCAGACCCTGCAACTGCCCCAGCTGGACCAACTGCTGGCCACCTGGCAGGCCGGCCCGGCGCTGGGCAGCGATGAATTCAGCCCAAATGCGCCGCATGAGCAAGCGCTGGCCCAGGCCCTGGGTTGGGCCGCAGGCGGCGCGCCACTGGCTGACGCCGCCCTGCCCTGGGCCGCGCTGGCCGCCGCCCGGCAGGGCTTGCCCGGCGCCGCGCAGGCCGCCTGGGGCGGGCTGACCCCGGTGCAATTGGTGCCCGGCCGCGAGCAGATCCGCCTGGCCGACCCGGCCGAGCTGCAGCTCGACGAAGCCGCCTCGCGCGGCTTGCTCGAAGCCGTGCAGCCCTTGTTCGAGAGCGAAGGCGTGCAGCTGCATTGGCATGCGCCGCTGCACTGGCTGGCCAGCCACGCCAGTTTCGACGCCCTGCCCTGCGCGTCGCTGGACCGGGTGATTGGCCGCCATGTGGACGCCTGGCTGCCGCCGCAGCGCGCGGCCCGGCTGCTGCGCCGCCTGCAAAACGAGGTGCAGATGCTGATGTACACCCACCCGATCAATGACCAGCGCGAGGCCGCCGGCCTGCCGGTGGTCAATTCGGTCTGGCTCAGCGGCTGCGGCCGCCTGCCCGAGGGCTGGGCCCGGGCTGGCGCACCGGATTGCGACGAGCGCCTGCGCCGCCCGGCGCTGGGCGAGGACTGGGCCGCCTGGTGCGAGGCCTGGCGGGCGCTGGACGCCGGCCCGCTGCAAGCCCTGCTGGGCGCCGGCGGCAGCGGCCGCCTGACCCTGTGCGGCGAGCGCCGGGCTGTCACCTGGGCCGCGGCGCCACGCAGCCTGTGGCAGCGCCTGGCCAGGCGCTGGCAGTTCGCCGGCCTGCAGGCCGCGTTGGAGCCGCTGTGAACCTGCCCCTCAGCGCGCCCGTGACCAATAGCCCGGCCCTGCGCACCCGCGATGTGCCGCCGCGCACCGCCTTTGCGCTGGAGCAGGCCGGTGTGCACCCCTTGCTGGCGCGGCTGTTCGCCGCCCGCGGCGTGCGCAGCGCCGACGAGCTGGACGACGGCCTGGCCCGGCTGCTGCCGCCCAGCGCGCTCAAGGGCAGCGGCGACGCGGCCCGGCTGCTGGCCGATGCCATCACCCAGGGCCGGCGCCTGTGCATCGTGGCCGACTATGACTGCGACGGCGCCACCGCCTGCGCCGTGGCGCTGCGCGGCCTGGTGATGCTGGGCGCGGCGCCGGCCCGGGTCGGCTATGTGGTGCCCGACCGGGCGGTGCATGGCTATGGACTGACCCCGGCCATCGTCGAACTGGCGATGCAGACCCATTTTCAGGCCGTGGGCCCCGGCGACGGCCAGTCGCCCGGGGTGCTGATCACGGTGGACAACGGCATCGCCAGCCTGGCCGGCGTGGCCCATGCGCGCGCCCTGGGCCTGCAGGTGCTGGTCACCGACCACCACCTGCCGGCGGTGGCCGACGACGGCCAGGTGGTGCTGCCCGACGCCGATGTGATCGTCAACCCGGCCCAGCCCGGCTGCGCCTTTGCCAGCAAGGCGCTGGCCGGCGTCGGCGTGATGTTCTATGTGCTGCTGGCGCTGCGCGCCGAATTGCGCCAGCGCGGCGCCTTCGACGCCGCCCACCAGCCCCGCCTGGACACGCTGCTGGACCTGGTGGCCCTGGGCACGGTGGCCGACGTGGTGCGGCTGGACGACAACAACCGCCGCCTGGTGGCCCAGGGCCTGAAACGCATCCGCAGCGGCCGCATGCAGGCCGGCGTGGCAGCGCTGTTTGCCGCAGCAGGCCGGGCGCCGGCGCAGGCCGCCAGCTTCGACTTCGGCTTTGCGCTGGGGCCGCGCATCAATGCCGCCGGCCGGCTGTCGGACATGACCTTGGGCATCGAATGCCTGTGCACCGACGACGCCGACCGCGCCGCGCAACTGGCCGGCCAGCTCGACGCCATCAACCGCGAGCGCCGCACGGTGGAGGCCGACATGCGCCTGCAAGCCGAGTTGCTGCTGGACCAGTGCCTGGCGTTGCAGGCCGACGCCGGCGCCACCCCGCCGGCGCTGGTGATCTTCGACCCGGCTTTCCACGAGGGCGTGGTCGGCATCGTCGCCGGGCGGTTGAAGGACAGGCTGCACCGCCCCACCTTCGTGCTGGCGCGCGGCCAGGACGGGCTGCTCAAGGGTTCGGGCCGCTCGATCCCGGGCTTCCATCTGCGCGACGCACTCGACCTGGTCAGCAAGCGCCACCCGGGCCTGCTGCTGCGCTTCGGCGGCCATGCGATGGCCGCCGGCTGCACGCTGGCTGAATCCGACTGGCCGCTGTTCGCCCTTGCGCTGACGCAGGTGGCGGCCGACGGCCTGACGCCCGAGACCCTGGCCCGCTGCCTGGCCACCGACGGGCCGCTGGCGCTGGAGCACTTCAATATCGCCACCGTGGCCCGGCTCGATGCCGAGGTCTGGGGCCAGGGCTTCGAGGCCCCGCTGTTCTGCGACGAGGTCGAGGTGCTGCAGCAGCGCCTGGTGGGCGAGAAGCATCTCAAGCTGCGGGTGCGCCATGCCGGGCAGCTGCGCGACGCGATCTGGTTCGGCCATGCCGAGCCGCTGCCCACCCGGGTGCGGCTGGCCTACCGGCTCAACCTCGACGAGTACCAGGGCCAGCAGCGCCTGCAAATGGTGGTAGAAGCCGCAGCATGATGCCCCTGTCGATCCTGCATGCCTTTGCCAGTGGCCTGAGGGCCCGGCTACGGCGAATGCGGCGAATGCGGCGCCTGGCCTGCGCGGCCGGCCTGTGCGGCCTGCTGGCACTGGCCGCGCCGGCAAGGGCGGATGTGCAGGTGGCCACCATCGCGCATGGCCTGGTCAACCCCTGGGGCCTGGCCTTTCTGCCGGACGGCCGCCTGCTGGTGACCGAGCGGCCCGGCCGCATGCGCATCATCGGCGCCAACGGCAAGCTGGGCCCGCCGCTGCCCGGCCTGCCCACGGTGGTGGCCGAGGGCCAGGGCGGCCTGCTCGATGTGGTGCTCGACCCGCGCTTTGCCAGCAACCGCTGGGTTTACTGGAGCTACAGCGAAGCCGCCGAGGGGGCCAACCCCGAGTCGCTCAATGGCACCGCCGTGGCGCGTGCCCGGCTCGACGGCGAGCCCGGCGCCGAGCGCCTGGCCGAGGTGCAGGTGATCTTCCGCCAATGGCCCAAGGTGGCCAGCCGCATGCACTTCGGCTCGCGCCTGGCCTTTGGCGCGGATGGCCGGCTGTTCATCACGCTGGGCGAGCGCTATTCCCGCAAGGAGGACGCGCAGACCCTGGACAACCACCTGGGCAAGGTGGTGCGCATCGAGGCCGACGGCAGGCTGCCCGCCGACAACCCGCTGGTCGGCCGGGCCGGCCTGCCCGCCAATGCCCGCCTCGAGATCTGGAGCTGGGGCCACCGCAATGTGCAGGGCGCGGCCGTCCACCCGAGCACCGGCGAGCTGTGGACCACCGAGCATGGCCCGCAGGGCGGCGACGAACTCAACCTGACCCTGCCCGGCCGCAACCACGGCTGGCCGGTGATCACCCATGGCCGCAACTACATTGTCGGCACCCGCATCGGCGAAGGCACCGAGCGGTCGGACGTGGTGGCCCCGCTGGCGCATTGGTCGCCGCTGTCGATCGCCCCCAGCGGCATGGCCTTTCTCACCAGCGACCGCTACCCCGGCTGGAAGGGCCAGCTCTTCATCGGCAGCCTGCGCGCCGAGGCCCTGATCCGCATCGAACTGGACGGCCACACCGTGCTGCGCCAGGAGCGCCTGCTCAAGACCCTGAACGAGCGCATCCGCGATGTGCGCCAGGGCCCCGATGGCTTTCTCTACCTGCTGACCGACAGCCCCGACGGCCGCGTGCTGAAGGTGCTGCCCTGAACCCGGACCGGCCGAGATGAACCCCCACCCCGACGACCACGACCACGATCACGATCACGATCACGACCACGACCACGACCACGACCACAGCACGCTGGGCGAGATGGAGGTGCGGGTGCGCGCGCTCGAATCCCTGCTGACCGAGAAGGGCTATATCGACCCGGCGGCGCTGGATCTGCTGATCGACACCTACCAGACCCGCATCGGCCCGCGCAATGGCGCCCGGGTGGTGGCCCGCGCCTGGTGCGACCCGGCCTTCCACGCCTGGCTGCTGCAGGACGCCACCGCGGCCATCGCCTCGCTGGGCTACAGCGGCCGCCAGGGCGAGCACATGGTGGCGGTGGCCAACACGCCCGATCAGCACAACCTGGTGGTCTGCACCCTGTGCAGCTGCTACCCCTGGCCGGTGCTGGGCCTGCCACCCACCTGGTACAAGAGTGCGCCCTACCGGGCCCGCGCGGTGCGCGACCCCCGCGGCGTGCTGGCCGATTTCGGCCTGCAGCTGCCCGAGACCACCGCGCTGCGGGTCTGGGATTCCACCGCCGAAGTGCGCTACCTGGTGATCCCGCAGCGCCCGCCGGGCAGCGAGGGCCTGGACGAAGCCGCGTTGGCCGATCTGGTGACGCGCGATTCGATGATCGGCACCGGCCTGCCGGCCCGGCCGGCCGGGTCGGTGGGCCCTGCCGAAGGCAGCCCGGCATGAACTACCTCAGCCATGCCGACCTGGGCGGCCAGCCCGGCTTGGGTGCGGTGCGACCCGAAGCCGAGGGCGCGCTTTGGCACGCAGCCTTCGAGCCGAGCGCCCTGGCCCTGACCCTGGCGATGGGTGCCACCGGCGCCTGGAACATCGATCAGAGCCGCGCCTGCCGCGAGACCCAGCCCGACTACGCCCGGCTCAGCTACTACCGCCTGTGGCTGCAGGCCCTGCAAGACCTGATGCTGGCCCGCGGCCTGGTCAGCCCGGCCGAGCTGGCCTGCGGCCGGCTGCAGCAGCCCGGGCTGGCACTGCCCCGCTTGCTGGCTGCCGCCGACGTGCCGGCTGTGCTGGCACGCGGCGCAGCCACAGCCCGGCCTTGCAGCGTGGCACCGCGCTTTGCGGTGGGCGACCGGGTACGCACCCGGGCCGACGCCCCGCCGCACCACACCCGGCTGCCGGCCTATGCCCGCGGCCGCAGCGGCCTGATCGAGCGCCTGCACGGCTGCCATGTGTTCGCCGACAGCCATGCGCAGGGCCTGGGCGAGCAGCCGCAGTGGCTGTACAGCGTGGCCTTTGCGGGCAGCAGCCTGTGGGGCCCCGCAGCCCAGCCCGGCCTGACCGTGAGCATCGACGCCTGGGACAGCTACCTGCTGCCCGACCCGCCCCTCCACCCGCAAGCCATCCCGCAATCCATCCCGCAATCCATCACGCCGGCCCAGCCGGCGGCCTGAGAAGGTGAGCACGCCATGACCGCCCCCGCCCTGCCCGCCGGCCCCGGCCTGCCACCGGGGCTGGCCGACGCACCGGGCCAGCCCGGCCCGGTATTTGCCGAGCCCTGGCAGGCCCAGGCCTTTGCGATCACGCTGCAACTGCACCAGCGCGGCCTGTTCACCTGGCCCGAATGGGCGCAGGCCCTGGCCGACCAAATCCGCCAGGCCCAACGCGACGGCGACGCCGATCGGGGCGACACCTACTACCGGCATTGGCTGGCGGCCCTGGAGGGCCTGGTTGCCCGCAAGGGCGCGGCCAGCCCGGCCGCGCTGCAGCAGCATGCCCAGGCCTGGCGCCAGGCTGCCGCGCGCACCCCCCATGGCCAGCCGATCGCGCTGCAAGGGGCCGACTTTGCCCCGGCTGGCCCCGCCCATGCCCATGACTGAAGCCGGCGCTGGCGCGGCCGCTGCGCAAAGCCGGGGCGGCCGGCGCCATCACGAAGCCATCGCCGCCGACCTGCTCGGCAGCCATTTCGACGCGCTCGACCAGCGCGCCCAGAACGTGGCCCGGCATGTGGCCGAGCGGCGCCACATCGCCCGTAACCTGTCGCAGGACAGCGGCGACACGCCCAGCCGGGGCCAGCGCGCAGCCGACGCGGTGGCGCGCTTTGGCGGGTCCTGGACCTTTGTCGGCCTGTTCGGCCTGACCCTGCTGGCCTGGGTCGCGCTGAACGCGCTGCTGCTGGCCACCCGGGGCAGCACCTTCGACCCCTATCCCTACATCCTGCTCAACCTGTTTCTGTCGATGCTGGCGTCGATCCAGGCGCCGATCATCCTGATGTCGCAGAACCGCCAGTCCGAGAAAGACCGGATCAGCGCCGGGCATGACTACGAGGTCAACCTCAAGGCCGAGCTGGAGATCATGTTGCTGCACGAGAAGATCGACCACCTGCAAGACGCCCAGTGGCGCGAGCTGCTGGTGCTGCAAAACCGGCAGCTCGACCTGCTGGAACGCCTGGCCGGCCGGCCGGACGGTGCGCCAGCGCCAGACCTCACCGCCCGGTGACATCGCGGGTCGGCCCGAGTGGCATCATCCTCAGACCGATGCAAGCCCCGCCCACCATGCCCGAAACCACACCCGCAAGCGCCGACTTTGCCGCCCAGGTCGAGGCCCTGCGCCCGCAATTGCTGCGCTTTGCACGCAGCCAGTTGCGCAACGAGGCCTGGGCCGAGGACGCGGTGTCCGACACCCTGCTGGCCGCGCTGGAAAAGCCCGGCAGCTTTGGTGGCCAGTCGCAGCTCAAGACCTGGCTGATCGGCGTGCTCAAGCACAAGGTGGTGGACCAATTGCGCCGCCACACCCGTGAAGCCACGCTATTGACCCAGGAAGACGGCGAAGATCTGGACGAATCGCTGTTCGACCGCAGCGGCCACTGGCGCAGCGCCCCACAGGACTGGGGCAGCCCGGAGGCCGCGCTGGGACAGCGCCAGTTCTTCGAGGTGTTGCAGGCCTGCTGCGACCACCTGCCGGCGGTTCAGGGGCGGGTTTTCATGATGCGCGAATGGCTCGACCTGGACACCGATGAAATCTGCAAGGAATTGCAGATCACCTCGACCAACCTGTGGGTGCTGCTGCACCGCGCCCGCCTGCGCTTGCGAGAATGCCTGCAGACCCGCTGGTTCCAGCGCCGTCCGGCCTGAGCGCTTGGGCCCAAATTCAACCCAGCCGCAGGCCGCGCTGGGCCTCATGTCCCTGATTGACCGACCGGCCCGATGAAGCTCAAGCCCAACTGCCAGGAGGTCACTCGCCTGGTCCTGCAAAGCCAGGACCGCCGGCTGCACCCGCTGGAGCATGCCGCGCTGCAAATGCACTGGCTGATCTGTGTGCGTTGCCGCCAGTTCCGCCAGCAGCAGAAACTGATGCGCTTGGCGCTCGACCGCTGGAAGGGCTACCGCGACAGCCCTTGATCGCCCGGCCGGCCCGCTCAGGGCTTGGGCGTGTAGCGGTTGCCCTGGGCCTTGTAGCGCGCCACCGCCGCCTTCAGGTCGGTGTACTCCTCGCAGCCAAAGAAGCAGGCCTTGTCCAGGGTTTGCAGGCGGGCTTCGGCGCGCGCCAGATCGCCCATCATCAGGTAGAGCTCGCCGCTGTATTCCAGCGCGCCGCGGTGCCGTGGATCGATGCGCAAGGCCTCGTTGTAATAGCGCTCGGCGGCGGCCAGATCGGGCTGCCGGGCCTTGCGGTGGGTGTAGCCCATCAGATTGTTCCAGTCGGCACTGGCCGGTTCATTGACTTGTTGCAATGCGGCAATCGCGTCCTGCCAACGGCCCTCCTGGATCAAGGCCCGCGCGGGCGCCAGCTTGCTGGCGGCCGCACCCGCCGCAGGCGTGGGCGAGTCGGCGGCAACTACCGGGCCGGCACAGGCCAGCGCCAGCCCGGCGGCCAGCAACAGAGGCGCCGGGCGCCAAAGGGATGAGAACAGCATGGAAGTCTCCGGGGCAGGGTGGACAAGGGCTTGCTGGCGGGCCGGGCGACCCAGCACGGGCGATCACCCGAGCTTGACACAAGGCCTGGCTGGAACCAAGCCCGGCGCCCGCGTCAGGACATTGCAAGTCAACCCACCGGCCGCCGGCGCCGGCGGGCTGCAGGCCGCGCAAGCCCACCCTAGTCGATCCGCCCGCCGACCGTGTGCACTTCGGACCGGCCCGCCACCAGCAGTGCCAGCACCCGGCTGATGGCCGCCTGCTGCTCGCTCAGGGCCTTGGGCTGGGCGGCGGGGTAGCGCTGGGCCTGCTCGGGCAGCGGCGGCAGGTGAATGAAACCGCCCACCACGCCGGGCCGGTGGGCCAGCATATGCATCAGGCCGTAGAAGACCTGGTTGCAGACGAAACTGCCCGCGCTGTACGACAGCTCGGCCCGGTGCCCTGCCGCCAGCAGGTCGGCAACGATGGCCTTGGCCGGCAGGCCGGTGAAATAGGCCGCCGGGCCGCCCGCCAACACCGGCAGGTCCACCGGCTGGGCCTGGGCGTTGTCGGGGATGCGGGCGTCCACCAGGTTCACCGCCAGCCGCTCCACGCTCACCACCGACCGGCTGCCTGCCAGGCCCAGGCACAGCACCCAGCGCGGCTGGTGCAGGGCCAGGGCCTGGCCCAGCGCCGGCAAGGCGGCGTTGAAGACACAGGGCAGGCACAGCCCGACCACGGCCGCGGCGCCGACGGTCTGACCGTGCAGCCGCCGCGCCAGCGCGCCCGAAGGGTTGACGGTGTCGCCGCCAAAGGGCTCGAAACCGGTGAGCAGCACGGTGTTCATGGCGCCGCCACGCCCCAGCCGCCGCCACCCGGGGTCTCGATCACGAACACATCGCCGGGCTGCATCTGCACCTCGCCGATATAGCCCAACGGCTCGCTGCGGCCGTCGGCGCGCTCGACCCGGTTGACGCCCGGCGCACCCGCCGCGCCGCCATCGCCGCCAAACGCCCCGTGCACGCGGCCATTGCTGAGGATGGCCGCCGTCATGGGCTGCAGGAAACGCACCCGGCGCACGCCGCCGTCGCCGCCAGGCCAGCGCCCGGCGCCGCCCGAGCCGGGGCGGATGGCATAACTGTCCAGCCGCACCGGGAAGCGCGATTCCAGCACCTCGGGGTCGGTCAGCCGGCTGTTGGTCATGTGGGTCTGCACCACGCTCGTGCCGGCAAAGCCCGGCCCGGCGCCCGAGCCACCCGAGATGGTCTCGTAATACTGGTGCTGCGCATCGCCGAAGGTGAAGTTGTTCATGGTCTGCTGACTCGAGGCCATCACGCCCAGCGCGCCGAACAGCGCGTTGGTGACGCAGGACGAGGTCTCCACATTGCCGGCCACCACCGCCGCCGGCGGCTGGGGGTTGAGCAGGCAGCCGGCCGGCACGATCACCTGCAGGGGTTTCAGACATCCGGCGTTGAGCGGGATGTCGTCGTCGACGAGCGTCCTGAACACATACAACACCGCAGCCATCGTCACCGCCTTGGGCGCGTTGAAGTTGTCGGGCAGTTGGGCGCTGGTGCCGCTGAAGTCGATCACCGCCGCCCGCCGGGCGGCGTCCACTGTGACCCGCACCGCAATCTGGGCGCCGTTGTCCATGGGCAGCGTGAACTGCCCGTCCTTCAGCGCGGTGATCACCCGCCGCACCGATTCTTCGGCGTTGTCCTGCACATGGCCCATATAGGCCACCACGGTGGCCAGGCCCCATTGCGCCACCAGGGCCTGCAACTCCTGCAGGCCTTTCTCGTTGGCGGCAATCTGGGCGCGCAGGTCGGCCAGGGTCTGGTCGGGGTTGCGCGCCGGCCAGCGGCCGCTAGCCAGGTGCTGGCGCAGGCTGGCCTCTTGCAGCACGCCGCCGCGCACCAGCAGCAGGTTGTCCAGCAGCACGCCCTCCTCGTCAATGCTGCGCGAGAACGGCGGCACCGAGCCCGGCGTGATGCCGCCGATGTCGGCATGGTGGCCGCGGGAGGCCACATAGAACTGCGGTCGCGGCGGCGCCTCGCCAGCCCGGCGGGCGGCCGGCGCGCCAGCGCCAGCCGGGGGCATCAGATACACCGGCGTGACCACCGTGACATCCGGCAGGTGGGTGCCGCCGTGGTAGGGGTCGTTCAGCACATACACGTCGCCGGGCTGCATCGCCGGGTTGCGCTCGATCACGGTCTTGATCGATTCGCTCATCGAGCCCAGGTGCACCGGCATGTGCGGCGCATTGGCGATCAACTGGCCCTGGGCGTCGAACAGCGCGCAGCTGAAATCCAGCCGCTCCTTGATGTTGACCGAGTGGGCGGTGTTCTGCAGCCGCAGGCCCATCTGCTCGGCGATGTTCATGAACAGGTGGTTGAAGACCTCCAGCATCACCGGGTCGGCCACCGTACCCGCTGCATGGGCAGCAGGGCGCGGACGGCTGCGGTGCAGCGTCAGCTCGCCGGCCGCGCCCAAAGCCGCCTGCCAGCCGGGCTCGACCACGGTGGTGGCATTGCGCTCGGCAATCACCGCCGGGCCGGCGATACAGGCGCCGGCGGGCAGGGTCTCGCGCTGGTACAGCGCCGCGTCGCGCCAGGCGTCGGCGCTGCCGTCGTCCAGCGCGCAGTGCATGCGCACCCGGGCGGCCGGCGTGGGGCTTGCGGCCTCGGCGCCGACCGCAGCCACGGCGGGCTGCACGGCTTGCCCGGGCATCGCGCCGATGGCCTCCACCGTCACTGCCTCGATCACCAGCCCGCGGCCGGGCATGCCGAAGGAAAAGCGTTGCAGGTAGGCCGCCTCGAAAGCCTGGCGCATCGCCGCCAAACCGGCCGGCGCCACCGCCAGCGCGGTGTCGGTGCCCTGGTAGCGCAGCAGCAGGCGCTGCACCCGCTGGATGCGTGCGGCCGGCACGCCCTGGGCCGCCACCTCGGCTTCGGCCGCCTCGCCCAGGGTGGCCAGGCGCTGCAGCGCCACGGCCAGGCCGGCCTCGTCCAGTGCCCGCTCCACCGAGCCCTCGCGCATCGCAGTCTGGTCGGCCAGGCCCATGCCATAGGCCGACAGCACCCCGGCCAGCGGGTGGATCAGCACGGTCTGCATGCCCAGCGCGTCGGCCACCGCGCAGGCATGCTGGCCGCCGGCCCCGCCGAAGCATTGCAAGGTGTAGCCGGTCACATCATGGCCGCGCGCCACCGAGATGCGCTTGATCGCATTGGCCATGCTGGCCACCGCGATCTGCAGCGCACCGGCGGCCACCGCCTCGGGCGTGGTCGGGCGGCCGGTGGCCTGGGCGATCTGCCCGGCCAGTGCGCCGAAGTGCTGGCGCACCACCGCGCCGTCCAGCGGCTGGTCGCCGGCCGGGCCGAACACCGCCGGAAAGTGATCGGGCTGCAGCCGGCCCAGCATCACGTTGGCATCGGTCACCGCCAGCGGGCCGCCGCGCCGGTAGGCTGCCGGGCCGGGCCGAGCGCCGGCCGACTCGGGCCCCACGCGTAGCCGCGCGCCGTCGAAGTGGATGATCGACCCGCCGCCCGCGGCCACAGTGTGGATGCTCATCATCGGCGCGCGCATCCGCACCCCGGCCACCTGGGTGTCGAAGGCGCGCTCGAACTCGCCGGCCTCGTCGGCGCCGGCGGCAAAGTGAGACACATCGGTGCTGGTGCCGCCCATGTCGAAGCCGATCACCCGGTGGTGACCGGCGGCACGCGCGGTGCGCACCATGCCGACGATGCCGCCGGCCGGGCCGGACAGGATCGCGTCCTTGCCCTGGAAATGCCCGGCCTCGGTCAGGCCGCCCGAGCTCTGCATGAAGTACAAGGGCACGCCCGGCATCTGGCCCGCCACCTGGGCCACGTAGCGGCCGAGGATGGGCGACAGGTAGGCGTCGACCACCGTGGTGTCGCCGCGCGGCACCAGCTTGATCAGCGGGCTGACCTGGTGCGACACGCTGACCTGGCTGAAGCCGATGGCCCGCGCGATGGCTGCGGCCGCCAACTCGTGCGCCGGGTTGCGCCAGCCGTGCAGGCCGACCACGGCACAGGCACGGATGCCGGCCTCAAACGCCGGCTGCAGCGCCTGGCGCAGCGCCGCCTCGTCCAGCGGGCGCAGCACCTGGCCTTGCGCGTCCAGGCGCTCGTCGGCCTCCACCACCTGCTCGTACAGCAGCTCGGGCAGCAGGATGCGGCGGTCAAACAGGCGCGGCCGGTTCTGGTAGGCGATGCGCAGCGCATCGGCAAAGCCGCGGGTGATGACCAGCACGGTGCGGTCGCCCTTGCGCTCGAGCAGCGCATTGGTGGCCACCGTGGTGCCCATCTTCACGCACTCGACCAGCGCCGGCGTGATGGCCTGGCCGGCGCCCAGGCCCAGCAGGCGGCGCATGCCCTCCACCGCCGCGTCGGGGTACTGCTCGGGGTGCTCGCTCAGCA